>NZ_JBKQXO010000004.1:0-327730 GCF_046762885.1 Yoonia sp. SDW83-1 | reverse complement strand
GCTTGAACTCGCGGCTGAACACTCTTCTCGTCATGTAGATTCTCCAGTTTCATAAACACCTTATCTCGGTGTCCACGAAACCGGCAGCAGGCCATCCGGCTTACCAGGGTCGCTCGATCGGCTGGCACTCGCACTAAGCGTAGTTTCTACAGCATCACCGGGATCATTGGTATTTCTCAGAGTTTCGATGACCCGCACATCAAACCTTGCGGCATATCGGTCAAGCGCAGCGATCACCAAGGCTATCTTGTCCCCGTAGAGCTTGTAAAGGTTGGCCCTTGAGGCTCCACTCGCCTCAGACAGATCGCTGATCGTCATCTCCGCAAAGCCCTTTTCCCAAAACCTATCGGTGACCGCGTCGATGATTTTGCCGTAATCTGTGATCGCCGGACGACCGCGCCGACTATTTTTCTGAACTCATCAGTCTTTTGATTCTCGCAACTTTATGAACTGGTGAGTATGTTAAATAGGGCCAACAGGAGGCGAATTCCATGACTCTCTTCCGACCACCGCAATGATCGCGGTTGCTGCGATGCCGACGGTCGTGATCGCCGAAGTGTCGAAGCTGAGCTTGACCGAAATGCCGTTGAACCAAACGCCAATTGAAGGCGTGTCGTCCATGATTTCAGGAGCGATGGATGCCGAAGGTGTTTTCCGTGCCGCAGACATTATGCGGCCACGTCTCAACGGCAGTTTCGGCGCTAGTGATTTCACTATCGTGACCGTCCGACTTGTTCTGCGTTCGCGCATCCTGGCGTAGTTATTTATGAGAATTGTGGTGACCGCCTCGGCGCCCAACCGACTAAGCCATTCCGAAGAACAATGCCCGATAACTTCATTCCCGATATGCGCTATGCGGAAAACCGACGGCTTGTTTGACAACATCCGAGTTTTTTCATGAATCCGGCTGCAAAAGCAATGGTTTCACGGCGTTTCCCAATCCGTCCTCAAGAGATACTTGTTGTTGAGCACGCGAAAGCTAACCCAAGAACAGATCTATTGACGCTTCGATGTTCGACAGAGTCTCCGGTGTCGCGACCCGACGCTGATACACCTCTTCGGTTGTGACGATTGCCGTGCCTGCTGTCAGCGAAACGATGTGAAGAAACAGAATATTGGGATCAACGTCGCTACGCCATCCACTTTCCTGCGCCGCTTTGATCTCCTTCCGCCACCGACTTGCAAAGCCCGCAATCAAGGCCGTCAGATCCTCTGACGCATGACGCATCACGTCGGGATTTCTCAGGATGTGGTGGAGGGCGCTATTGTCTTTGGCCCAGTTGATATAGGCCAGCATCATGGCGCGCAGTCGGGCTGGTCCGGGTGGGTCGGCATCCGCGGCTTCTGACGCGGCGAAGAGGCTGCCCACGCCTTCCACTGCAATCGCATTCAAGAGATCGGACTTAGTCGCGAAGTGGCGGAGCGGTGCCGCGTGGCTGACGCCGAGGTCGCGCGCCAACCCTCGCAGGCTTAGGCCTTCCACCCCCTTTTCACCGAGTGTTTCAATCGCGCGATCCAGCAGGGCCTGGCGCAGATTTCCGTGATGATAAGGCGCGTTCACTTTATCTTCCTTCTTAATGTTGACAACGCCTACATGTAACTCTATGTAGACGATGACAACATGATCAGTTCGAACGTCTTTGTCAACGAGGCCGACCGAACAAACTCAAGAAAGGAAACGCAATGGCCGATGTCTTGATATCACTCCTCACTGGCCTGCTCGGCCTCGGCACCGGTATTTTCGTGGTGCTTTCGCTGATCGAAAAACCGGTCTGGCGTCTGATGTGGGCGCCAAGTTCGGCACATGTCGGCGACGACGAAGCCCGTAAGGTGCACGCCATCCTGAAGCGCGTGATCCACCTGCTGCCGCCAACCATGATGACGACGATGGGCACCGCGACGCTTCTTGTGATCGTCCTGCTGGTGCAGACCGGATTTTCGACCGCCGGCATCGCTTTGGCGACACTGTTCTTTGTGCAGCTGGGCCTGATCGTTGCCCGTCTTTTCAAGGATATCCGCGGAGTCGACACCGTGCCCTCGGACGGAGACGTATTCGCCGTCCGCGACGGCCTCGGCGCGCTGACGCTGCTGCATCACCGCGGACTGTTGATGACGTTGAGCACGCTCATCGCCGTGCTCGCCCTGCAGGCTCTCGCATAACCTGAAACCGCATCAAAGGAGAATTTCGATGACAAACACACAATCGAACACCTATGGCTACCGTCGGTTCACACCCGAACAATACGACTTTACCGTCGATGAGGGCCTTCAGGCCGGCGACACGTTCAAGGATGCCGAACTGCACACGCTGGACGGTCAGATCGTCCATCTTGCCGATTACCTGAATGACAAGCCACTCGTTCTTGAGACGGGCAGCATGACCTGCCCAATGTACGCGCAAAGCGTTCCGCCGATGATGAAGTTGATGGAAAAATATCCCGAACTCGACCATGTGCTTTTGTACGTACGCGAGGCCCATCCGGGCGAGCTTCAGCCGCAACACCGGACAGAGGCCGACAAGATCGACGCCGCCAAGAAGACCAAGCGGCGCTATCACGAAAACCGGACGATCCTCGTCGATGACGTGAACGGGTCTGCGCACCGCAATTACGGGACCATGCCGAACTCGATCTTCGTGATCGCACCTGACGGGAAAATCCTGTTTCGCAGCATCTGGAACAATGCTGAGGACATGGACGCGATCCTGGGTGCTCTCGCGAATGGCGAGCCAGTTCAGTCCCGCGAACTCAAGGCCGTCCCGCCGTTCTCTTTCCGGGCCGTCAGAACGCTCTTCATGGGTGGGATCGTTGCGATTTGGGATTTTGTCCGGGGTCTCCACCGGCTCGTGGCCAACCACAAGAAGGTCGGCAACATGTAAACGGCGCCTGCAGACGGGGGCCGTCTCCACCATTCTGCCCAACGCTGCGCGACCATCACCAATCAATCAGGAAGGAAGGCTTCCAATGGTTTACTCAAAAGCTCCAGCTCTATTTCTCTCGACCCTCATTCTAGCAGGGTGTTGGGAAGAAGAGGTCGCCGCACCTGAGGCAGAGCCGCGGATGGTGCGCACCGAGGTTGCGACGACGGCGGATGCCGTACGGACGCGCAGCTTCCCGGCCGTGTTGCAGCCGCCAGAACTCACGCCACTCGCCTTCGACGTGGGTGGACGCCTCGGGCCCATCGATTTGCGGATCGGACAGGAGATTACCCGGGGGGATGTTCTAGCAACTGTCGAGGCAGAGGATGCCGCGCTGCGCCTACAGCAGGCGGAAGCCGCGCTCGTCGAGGCCGAGACCACTGCCGCGAATGCCCGACAGGAAGCGGATCGGCAATTAGCGCTGTTCGAACGCAATGTCGTCTCTGAGGCCGCGCGGAACCGCGCGCTCACGCAAGCAGATCAGGCAGACGCTCGTGTCACTCAGACCGCACGCAACCTCGATCTGGTGCAAAGCACGCTTGGCGACACGACTTTGCGCGCACCATTCGACGGGATCATCGATGGGATCAACGTGCAGGCCTTTGGCAGCGTCCAGCCGGGCCAGCCTATTTTGACCCTTTACGAGGATACAGGGCTACAGGCCACCATTCTGGTCTCATTCGACGTCGTCACAACATTGGAACTCGGCCAAAGCGTTTCCGTAGTGCCGACCGATGGCGAAGGCACACCCTTGCCCGCCACGCTGACGGAAATCGGTCGACGCGCCGCAGCGGTCTCGTCTTTCCCGATCGTCGTGACGCTGGACGAAACCCGGCCCGAGTTACGCTCTGGCATGGCTGTGGAAGTGATGTTCGATCTGCCGATCCCGGAGGCCCAACAGGCCATTGAACTGCCGCTCTCATCCATCGCTCTCGGCCGCGATGTAGCCATGGACGAACCGCCATTTACCGCGCAGGTCTTCGTCGCCCGATCGGTCGGCAACAACCGCGCAGAGCTTGAACTGACGGATGTCACGCTTGGCACTGTTGCCGAAGACCTCGTCTACATCACAGGTGGGCTTGCGACGGGCGATCGCGTCGTGACCGCCGGTGTTTCGTTCCTCAATCCGGGACAGATCGTGCGGGTGGCCGAGACCGCCGCTGTCAAAGTATCGGAGGCAAGCCAATGACTGCTCTCACACGCTTCGGGATCGACAAATCCCGCCTCAGCATCCTTGTGATGATGCTCGCCGTCGCGATCGGACTGTCCGGTTACCTCAGCCTGCCGAAACGGGAAGACCCGGAAATCATCATCCGCACGGCAATCGTAACGGCGGCGAACCCTGGTTTACGCCTCGCGCAGATCGAAGAACTGATTGCCCTGCCACTCGAAGAAGCGGCGCGCGCCATTCCTGGTGTCGATGAGGTACGCACGCAGATCACCGGCGGCGTCGCCGTGCTACAAGCTGATCTGGCCGACAGCGTTGCAGAAGAAAACCTGACCACGGTCTTCGACGAGATCCGCAACAACATGGACGCGATGGCCCGCAGCCTGCCCGACGGCACACGCGGTCCGGTCGTGAACACGGATTTCGGGGACGTGGCGGTCGCGACCGTCGCGATCACGGGCGATGGTTTCACGCTGCCCGAGATCGAAGAGGCCGCGAAAGACCTGCGCGACAGGCTATATGCGGTGCCGGATGTCGCCGCCGTGTCGCTTTATGGCACGCAATCCCAGGTCGTCACGCTGGAAGTTGACCGCGCGCGGCTTGCGTCGCTTGGTGCAACGCTCAACCCCGTACTTGCGGCACTGCACAGCCAGAACGTCCGCCTGCCAGCCGGAAGTGTTGTGACGGGGGACACCCGCGTGCCGCTTGAGACGACGGGCGATTTCCGCTCGGTCGCGGATATCGAAAACCTTCTCGTCGATCTGCCAACCCCAACAGGCGACACCCAGCTTATCCGGCTCGGCGATCTCGTCACCGTTACTCTCGGCACCGAAGAACCGGCCTCGCGGCCTGTGTTTCAGGATGGCAAACCTGCCGTGGTCGTCGCGGTCGAGATGGCCGAAGGCGTCGATATCACCGCGCTTGGGCCAGAACTCGAACGGGTGATTGACGATTTCGTGGCCGACCAGCCAATCGGTATCGAGGCGACGGTCAGCACGTTCCAGCCGGATGTCGTCTCGGCCTCCGTCAACGGCGCACTCGTCAACATGGCGCAAACCATCGCCGTGGTGTTTCTTGTGATGCTTGTCTTTCTGGGGCTGAAAACCGCGCTCGTCGTCGCGGCCATCGTGCCGCTTGCGATCAGCTTCTCCTTCGCGCTGATGCCCACCTTCGGTGTTGAATTGCAACAGGTCTCCATTGCCGCCATCATCATCAGCCTCGGCATCCTCGTCGACAATGGCGTGGTGATGATCGAGGACATGCAAAGCCGCATCTCGAAGGGCGAGGATCGCCGCGAGGCGGCTTTGGCTGCAGGTCGGCAATTTGCCCTGCCGCTTGGCATCGCATCGACGGTCACCATCGCCGCCTTCCTGCCGCTCTTCCTGCTCGAAGGGACCGAGGGCCAATACGGCTATTCGCTCGGAACGGTCGTGATGCTGATGCTCGTCGGCAGCTATCTCTCCGCGCTGTACCTGCTGCCTCGCCTTGCGGTCTGGGCGATCCCGGAACCCAAGACGCAATCGGCCAAGCGGCGTGGCCCATTCGACTACCTCTCTGCAGGCTATGGCAAGGTCGTGGGCTGGATCGTCCGTGCACCTTTGGTGGCCATCCTCGCGGTCATCGTGATCGTCGTCGCGGGTGCCAGCCAGATGGGGAACGTGCGCCAACAGCTTTTCCCGCTGAGCGAACGGGCGCAGATCCTGGCCTACATCGATCTGCCCCGCGGCAGCGACATCACGGCAACCGAGGCCACCGCCAACACGCTGACCGACTGGTTGACAGGTGACGAGAACCCAGAGGTGACAGGTGTCACGGGCTATATCGGCGCGGGTGGTCCGCGGTTTGTGCTGTCGCTCGATCCGGCAGATGTCGACCCGGCTTCGGCCTTCCTGATCATCAATACCACCGACTTCGAAAGCTCGGACGCCGTGCTCGACCGGGCCCGTGCTTACGTCGCCGAGGCCCTTCCGGGTGCGAGTGTCCGGCTCAAGCGGCTTGCTATGGGCGGACGCGAACCGGCGGTCGACGTGGAGATCTCCGGACCCGATGCGGACCGGTTGCTCAACGCGGCCTTGGAAGTACGCGCGGCCTTCGGTGAGGTGCCCGGCCTGATCCAGAACCGCGAGAACTGGGGCGGACGGCAACTGACCGGGACAATCCGGATCGCACAGGATCGCGTGCGTGACTATGGCCTGACCTCGCAGGATGTCGCCGAGGGGCTTGGCGCCTTCTTCGACGGACGCCAGTTCAGCACGCTGCGCCAGGGTGACGATATGATCCCCATCGTTCTGCGCGGCGCGGCTGATGATCGGACGAATTTCGAAGCTATCGCAAACGCGGTAGTCGAGGCCAACGGGCAGATCCTCGCGCTTGACCAGTTCGCCGATGTCGTTCCGCGACCTGAGATTGCCACGCTGCGGCGGGTCGATCAGCAGCGAACCATCACCGTCTCTGCCATTCCAGAGTCGATGTCGGCCTACGACCTGCTTGCCATCGTCCAGCCCGAGCTTGACCGGATCGCAGAAGACCTTGGTCCCGCCTACAACATCCATATCGGCGGAGAGATCGAAGCGGCTGGCGACGTGCGCGAGCTTTTGAGTGCGGGCTTGCCGGCGGCGGGCATTGTCATGGTGCTGGCCTTGATGATCCAGTTCAACAGTTTCCGCCGTGTCGGTATCACTCTGGCGGCTGTGCCCCTTGTTATCGCGGGCGTCGGCCCGACCTTGATCGCCACAGGTCAACCGCTGAGCTTCTTCGGCATTCTCGGTCTTCTCGCTCTGACGGGCATCATCGCCAACAATGTGATCGTCCTCATAGACCAGATCGACCTCGAACGCGCGAACAAATCGGTCTCTGACGCCATCGTCACGGCGGCACGCAAGCGGCTGAGACCCATTCTGCTGACCTCGCTCACGACGGTCATTGGGCTGCTTCCAATGGCGATTGCCGGCGGCGCGCTCTGGGAGCCGATGGCGACCCTGATGATCGGCGGACTCGGCCTCGCTGCCTTCCTGGCACTCTTCTGGGTGCCCGCCCTCTACAAAATCTCATTCCGTTCAGATCAAGCGATGCCTGTGCCACACGGCACGGCTCAATCATCCATGGCTTAGCGGACACTATGCCCGCCGGGGACCGTCAGGCTGGACACAAGAAGACTTGAAAGGAGACGACTACGCCCGGCGAGCGGGCGGTGGCATACTTTCACCCGTGTCCATTGAGTGGCAATGATCTGGATGACCTTGAGACTGCCTTGCGCGCAGAGATACGGCGCGACTATGTGCTTGTCGTCTCAGCCGCTGGCCAGATGCAATATCGCAGCGCCACAACCCGCACTTTGGTCCAAATGGTGCACCTGGCTTCAGGAGCGACCCGCCTGAGCAAGCTTGTGAGCGTCGCTGAGGTGGTAGGAGCCCCGCCACGTCAAAGAGGAGGGCGACCGAGTCTTCACCGTAGCCGCTTGTACGCGTTGCTGGTAGAACGTGCCGCGCACGGATTGGCCGAGAATGGGCGCAACGAAGAAGCCAAGGCCGTGTTGCACGCCTATGGCATACGAAACCAGAATACCCACCCGCCCAAACTGTCCACTATGAAGGCCTATGTTTCGGAGTGGATGAAAACTGGATGAAAACCGAAACCCTGTTTTGATCCACCCTACGTCCGCGACGGTTCACCCACCTTCTCACGGTGGAGTTTGAACCATGACAGACCTGAACAACACGAATCCGAAACACGCCCCTATCGCGGTTTCCCCAGATGAAACGGCGCGACTTGCGGGCCTTGGGCGCACCGCGCTTTACGCGACACTGGCCAAGGGCGATTTGCCCAGCACCAAAATCGGCACGCGGCGGCTCGTTCGAGTGGATGCTATTCGCGAATGGTTGGCAAGGCACGAGGCGTAAGACCCGATGCCAAAATCAGCCAGACTCAGCGGAATCAAGTCGCTCTACTGCTACACTATCCCAGAGGCGGCGGGTGTTACCGGCGTCTCTGACCGCACCATTCGGGCGTGGATCAAGCAAGGATTGACTGCCATGACGAGCAAGCGGCCAACGCTGGTGCGTGGCGATGCGCTAATTATCTTTATTTAGGGCCAGTGGCAGGCACGAAAATCCCAACTGTCGCTGGGCGAGTTCTATTGCCTCAAATGCCGTGCGGCACGCAAACCAGCGGGCGGACTTGTCGATTGTGAGACCGATGGCGCGCGTGCGAAACTCACCGCTTTGTGCGAGACCTGCGACACGATCATGCACAAACCAATCGCGTGTGAAAGCGTTCTTACGATTACCGATTTCTTCGATGTGGCGTTGCGCGGTGAACCGTCCTAGTCATCCAAGGCGGCTTCCGAAACAAACGCCCAGAATCGACATTAAAGAGGCGGACAGGTGCCCCCCTGTTCTTCCAATTCCAGCCTGCCGCGATTGGCAGGGTTTCTGACAGGTAAAAATCGAGCAAATCAGAGGCTCTTATGACACAAACCTCAACGAAAAAAACGAACGGATCAAGCGCGACTTCCTGACCTATCGCAAGCACTTCGAACAAGTGTCGAACAAGACTCTGGTCCCCGAGATTGCCCATCTTGAGCGCTTCGATGCGTGGAACAAGCGCAAGGATTTCGCCAAGTTCCCTATCGATTGGGCCGTGGGTTTCCGCGCGCATCTGGATCATGCCAAAGGCGCGAGCGGTAAGTCTTTGACCAAACCCACCACCCGCGCGATCATGGCGACGTTGCGCGAGTTTACGTTGTGGCTTTCTCAGCAAGAGTGCTTTCGGCGCAGGGTCAGGCCCGCCGATGCCAGCTATTTCCAGCTTTCCAGGCGCGATGAGGCGGAGGCCCGCGCGGCCCCCGAACGCCCAGCGCCCAGCCTTCACCAAGCCAAGCGCGCACTGGCCATGATGCCGGGTAAAACACCGCGCCAGATGCGCGACAAGGCGATCTTCGCCCTGTTCTGCCTGACAGGGATTCGCGTCGAGGCGCTCACCTCGCTCAAGATCAAGCATGTGGACTTGGCAGAAAAATCCGTAACCCAAAACCCGCGCGGGATGGCCACCAAGTTCGGCAAACGCATCGACACGTTCTTTGCCAAGGACTTTGACGAGGCTGAGGCCCCTCTGCGCGGCTGGTTGACCTATCTCGACGAGGTGGCGCTCTATAGCCCCGATGACCCGCTCTTTCCAGCGACGGCCCTTTCGGCGCAGTCAAACAAAGGCTTCGCCGCCAACGGCTTCACCCGCGCGCATTGGAAAACCACCCAACCCGTGCGCAAGATCGTCAATACCGCCTTTAATGCCGTCGGTCTGCCTGCTTACGGCCCGCACGCTTTCCGACACATGCTGGCCCGCCACGCCGCGAAAAACGGCAAAACGGTGGCCGAGTTCATCGCCAACGCCCAAAGCCTTGGCCACACAGGCCCCCTCACCGCCCTGCGCAGTTATGGCCAAATCAGCCGTGACGACCAAAGACGGCTGATCACGGGGGAAAGCGAGTAAGCAAATTTGGCGCGTTTCACCAAACCAAACAGCGATCAAGTGTGGGAACAGGTGTGGGAACGAAAATTCCCATTGAGATATTTTATTATAAATATCAAAATATTAAAAGGTGTGTCTGGCGGAGACGAAGGGATTCGAACCCTCGAGACGGTTTCCCGCCTACTCCCTTAGCAGGGGAGCGCCTTCGACCACTCGGCCACGTCTCCGCTGACCCGTTTATCCATGCCGCCTGACCGGGGCAAGGGGCGAAATAACCAGGGACCGTTATTTCTGGGCCCGGTGGAACGGTGCGGATCATGCAAAACATCTGCACTTGGACTGCGATCCACTTCCCTTGACCAGATGGGAGCGGTTCGAACCAACCGGGTCGACGGTCTACAGCGTATCTGCCAGCACAACCCACATTTTTGCTTTCTCGATGCGGACAGCCGACACCAATCAATCTGTGATTGTGACTAGTCTGACGATCAGGTTTGTGTTCCTTTGAACAACAAACAATCGACCAGATAAGGGGTGGCATGTTCGAAAGGGCCCTTCATGGCGGTAATATCGCAGCGGCCTTTGCAGTGGCTGCGACAACCGCAGATCTGACTATCGCGGCTGGTACAGCGACCACGATAACCGCCGCATTGTCGGGCGTCGCGATCTACAAATCCGCGGACAAGCCGGTTAAGGCGCTGGCCCAACAGATGGCAAGGCTGATGGAAACCGCGTTGGCCAGCGCCCAGATAGCCGACCAGCGGAAACGGATCGTGGTGCAGATGCTGGGCCAGTATCAGCCCAATGAGACCGCGTTTGTCCGACACGACTTGAATGCGGCGGCCATCGCTGACAGCCTGTGCCATCAGATCACAACAACAGCCAAAGACCCCGCACACAAAACTGACATCGCACTGCGGGATTTTACCACCGTCATCATCGCAACGCTGACACCTGTCCTCGAGGACCCAGCGGTCATTCAGTGGATTCAGCCCGCCATCTTCAAGGCTTTGCTCGAGCGCACGCAAAAATCGGGCCAGGCCGACCGGTTGCGTGACGAAGGGATCACGGAGAAAGCCATCATCCGGTTAGCCCAGCGCTACTCCGAAGGGATCACGGATGTGGGCGAGGCCTGGCTGGAATTGCAGAATGCAATGGATGTGGCGGTGCGCGTTCAGCAGGAAGGGCGGGTCACCTCCAACCAGGGCGATTTCGTTGATGCAGTGCTGAGGCGGGTGGCGGATCTGGCGGCACAAGGTGCCTATGTCGACGCTGGCGACGCTATTGACGTGGCACTGGCCGAGGAAGAAGCCGCCCACACTGCCCGCAAGATCCGGCTACTGGATCGTGGGGTTGAGATCGCGCGGCTGGACAACAATCCAAGGAAAGCCGCATCACTGCGTTTCGCCAAACTGCAGATACAAGTCCCACCAAACGCGTCTTTTGATCACCTGCGCGGCCTGCAGAACAAATGGTACCGGCGCGGAAGGGATAGGGGACTGCGGTTTGATCTGGAGGTTGCGATGCACCTTGCAGAGCGCAGTGTCGCGCTATCCCAGAGCAAGAAACAGCAAGGTATGGCTCTCAATGATTTGGGTAATGCGTTGTGTCTCCTGGGGGAGCGCCAGACCGGCACAGAAAGGCTTGAACAGGCCGTCGCCGCTTATACGTCCGCACTCAACAAAAGAGATCGGTCCCAAAGCCCGACAGACTGGGCCATGACCCAGAACAATTTGGGAAATGCGCAGGCCATACTTGGCGCACGCGAAAGCGGCACGGACCATCTGGAGCAGGCTGTGACCGCCTTTGGCGCAGCTCTGCAAGTCAAAACTCCAGACAGTCCGCCACAGTATCGGGCCACGATACAAAACAACCTCGGCAACACATTGGCAATCTTGGGTGAGCGCAAAGGCGGCACGGCGGAGCTTGAACAGGCCGTAGCTGCTTATACTGCCGCCTTGCAGGTCAGGACCCGGGACATAGCACCAATGGACTGGGCCATGACGCAGAACAATCTGGGGAATGCGCTCTGCACACTGGGAGAGCGTGAAGACGGCACCGAACAGCTGGAGCAGGCCATTGCTGCCTCTAATGCCGCGCTTCAGGAGCGGACTCAGGACAAGGTTCCCTTGGATTGGGCCACGACACAGGACAATCTGGGCAAATCGCTGACATCCCTTGCAATACGGGAAGGCCGGACCGACAGGCTACACCAAGCGGTCACCGCGTTTACCGCAGCCCTGTCGGTAAGAAAACAAGACCAGCTTCCGCTGAACTGGGCTACCTCGCAGAACAACCTCGGTCATGCGCTGACAGCGCTTGGTATACAAGAAGGTGATGAAGACAGGCTTGAACAGGCTGTCGCCGCACTCAACGCAGCTACCGAACATTGCACCCTCGAGAGTAGCGCGCTCGAATGGGCGAAGATACAGTGTAATCTGGCCAAGGTCGCTATCGCTTTTTTCGACCTGACCGGCGGTGTGTCGCGGCTTGATCAGGGCCAGGCATATCTTGAATTGGCGCGACAGGTTTATGCGAACGCAGGCGCAGCGTCCTATGTGGCCGTAACCGACCGCCTTTTGATCGACATCACCAACCGCCGCGACGCTTTGTCCTGACGCCGGGCTTGCCCATGAGCGAATGAGAACATATCATGAACAAATGACCCAACTCGCCCTCTCCGAAAAGCTTGCCATTCTGTCCGATGCCGCCCGTTATGACGCCTCGTGCGCGTCCAGCGGGACGACCCGACGCGATAGCCGTGATGGCAAGGGGCTAGGGTCGACAGAAGGATCGGGCATCTGCCATTCCTACGCGCCGGATGGGCGCTGCATCAGCCTGCTCAAGATCCTGATGACGAATTTCTGCATCTATGATTGCGCCTATTGCTTGAACCGGGTGTCGTCCAACGTGCGCCGGGCGCGGTTCACCGTGGATGAGGTCGTGCAGCTAACCATCGAGTTTTACCGGCGCAATTATATCGAGGGGTTGTTTCTGTCCTCCGGCATCATCCGGTCACCGGACGCAACGATGTCCGACATGGTGCGGATCGCCAAGCGGCTGCGTCAGGATGAGGGGTTTCGGGGCTATATCCACCTCAAATCCATTCCGGATGCCGCCCCCGAACTGATCGAGGAAGCCGGGCTTTATGCCGACCGCTTGTCGATCAATGTCGAGCTGCCGACCGATCGGGGGGTCAGGGCCTATGCGCCCGAAAAAAACCCGACCACCATTCGCAAGGCGATGGGCGATGTCAAAACGCGGTCCGCCGTGGCAGGCGAGCGCAGCTATACCGGCAAGCGCCCCAAACGCTTTGCCCCGGCAGGTCAGTCGACCCAGATGATCGTGGGGGCGGATGGATCAACCGATGCCACCATCCTGGGGCAGTCCACCCGGCTTTATGGCAACTACGGGCTGCGCCGGGTCTACTACTCCGCGTTTTCACCGATCCCGGATTCCTCGGCCGCCTTGCCGCTGATCAAACCGCCGCTGATCCGGGAACACCGGCTCTATCAGGCCGATTGGCTGCTGCGGTTCTACGGGTTCGATGTGGGTGAAATCACGGCGGCGCGGACCGATGGGAACCTCGATCTCGACATTGACCCGAAACTCGCCTGGGCTCTGCAGAACCGGGCGCTGTTCCCCGTCGATGTCAACCGCGCCAGCAAGGAGATGCTGTTGCGTGTCCCCGGCTTTGGCACGCGGACGGTAGGCCGGATCCTGCAGACACGGCGGCACCGGGCATTACGCTACGACGATCTGTTGCGGATGGGCGCATCACTAAAGAAGGCAAAGGCGTTCATCACTACCCGCGGCTGGACACCTGGCAACCTGACTGACAGCAGCAATTTGCGCGCCCGTTTTGCACCACCCCCTGAACAGTTGAGCCTGTTTTGATGTACACTGTTCCACTGCCTATCATCGGAACCGATATGGCATGGCGTGATGCGGCCAAGCGATTGATCGGCGCCGGTGTGCGCCCGGCTGACATTCTTTGGGATTATGGGACCGGGATGGGCGAGCTTTTCGCCACCGCAACGCCCCTGCCCCCACCCAGCCGCAAGGTCAAGGCCCCCAAAAGCTTTGTGCAGATGGCGGACGTGGTGGTCTGGCACAAGGACCCGCAACGCTTTGCCCGGTTATACGGCCTGTTATGGCGACTGCGGCATCAGCCCGGCGTCATGCAGGACCGGGCCGACCCGGAACTGGCTAAACTGCGGCAAATGGAAAAGGCGGTGCGCCGCTGCCAGCACAAGATGAAAGCCTTTGTGCGGTTTCGTGACTTGCGCCAGGGCGGTGACAGGCGCAGCTTTGCCGCCTGGTTTGAACCCACGCATCACACGGTCGAACCCACTGCGCCATTCTTTGCCCGCCGCTTTGCCGATATGGACTGGATGATCGCCACCCCAGATGTCACCGCGCAATTTGTCGATGGCAACCTGTCCTTTCACCCCGGCCAGCCGAAACCCGACCTGCCCGAAGACGCGGCAGAGGCGCTGTGGGGCACCTATTTCTGCAACATCTTCAACCCGGCACGGGTCAAGATACAGGCGATGACATCAGAAATGCCCAAGAAATACTGGAAAAACTTGCCAGAGGCGCAGCATATCCACGACCTGATCGCCGGGGCCGAGGCCAAGGTGCGAAAGATGCAAGAGGCCGGGCCGACAATACCGCCCGAGCGGGTTCAGAAGATCAAGGATCAACTCAGAAAGCGACAGAACGACCAGTAAGTGCGTTTGAACTTATCTTAGGTATTGAAAAGGAAATGCATCACATCGCCATCCTTGACGATGTAACCCTTACCTTCGGCCCGCATCTTGCCTGCTTCCTTGGCTGGCTGCTCACCCCCCAAGGTCACAAAATCATCATAGCTGATCGTTTCTGCCCGGATGAAACCCCGTTCAAAATCGCCATGGATGACACCTGCGGCCTGCGGGGCGGACGTGCCTTGCTTGATGGTCCAGGCGCGCGCCTCTTTCGGGCCGACGGTGAAATAGGTCTGCAGATGCAGCAATTCGTACCCCGCGCGGATCAACCGATCCAGACCGGCCTCTTCCAACCCCATTTCGGTCAGGAACATCTCGGCCTCTTCGGCGTCAAGCTGGCTGATTTCCTCTTCAATCCGGGCGCTGATCACGACATGGGAATTGCCTTGGGCAGCAGCCATCTCGGCCACCTTGGCCGACTGGCTATTGCCTGACCCAGCGCTGTCTTCCTCGACATTGCAGACGTAAAGAACCGGCTTAGTCGTCAGCAGCTGCAACATCTTCCAGGCCTTGGCGTCTTCGGCATCCACCGCAACAGTGCGGGCCGGTTTACCCTCTTCCAGCGCGGCCTGGGCCATCTTCAAAAGGCGTTCCTGCTGCACCGCCTCCTTGTCGCCGCCGCGCACCTTGCGCACGATATTCTGCATCCGCTTTTCGATACTTTCCAGATCAGCCAGCATCAGTTCCGTCTCGATCACTTCGGCATCGGCGACCGGATCAACCCGGCCATCCACATGGGTTATGTCATCATCTTCAAAGCAGCGCAGCACATGGGCAATGGCATCGCATTCACGGATATTGGCCAGAAACTGGTTGCCCAGCCCCTCACCCTTTGATGCGCCTTTGACCAGCCCGGCGATATCGACAAATGTCATCCGGGTCGGAATGATCTGTTTGGATTTGGCAATCGCCGCCAGCTTGTCCAGCCGGGCATCGGGCACGGCCACATCGCCCACATTGGGTTCGATGGTGCAAAACGGGAAATTCGCGGCCTGCGCAGCAGCCGTTTTCGTCAGCGCGTTGAACAGGGTCGATTTGCCCACATTCGGCAATCCGACGATACCCATTTTGAAACCCATTTGCGTTCTCCTGATCTGTTCGCGCGCTTCTAGGGGGTTGCAGCGCCCGGTGCAATAACCCCCTACCCCATTGCCTTTCGCCGGGGTTTCGCGCAAACCCTGTTGCGGACCAAGCCGGGGACAAGAATGAGCAGAATAGACGCGAAATTTGCGCAGTTGCGCAGCGAAGGGAAAAAGGCCTTTGTCGCCTATGTCATGGCGGGTGACCGCGACTATGAAACCGGGCTCGAGGTGGTCAAGGGCCTGCCCGGCGCGGGCGTCGATATCATCGAACTCGGCATGCCCTTCACCGACCCGATGGCCGATGGCACCACCATTCAGCTTGCCGGTCAGCGGGCGCTGGCAGGCGGACAGACCCTTGAAAAAACGCTCGAATACGCCCGCGCTGTGCGGCAGACCGATGATGAAACACCCATCGTGATGATGGGCTATTACAACCCGATCTATTCGCGCGGCGTTGATGCGTTTCTGGCCGATGCGGTTGCGGCCGGGATCGACGGGCTGATCATCGTTGATCTGCCGCCCGAAGAAGATGACGAACTCTGCATTCCGGCCCAGAAGGCAGGCATCAATTTCATCCGGCTGGCGACCCCCACCACGGATGACAAACGCCTGCCCAAAGTGCTCGAAAACACATCCGGCTTTGTCTACTACGTCTCCGTCACCGGCATCACCGGCACGGCAGAGGCGCAGACCGCCGATGTCGCCCCCGAAGTCGCCCGGATCAAGGCGCAGACCGATCTGCCCGTAATCGTGGGCTTCGGCATCAAAACGCCCGAGGCCGCACAGGCCATTGCGGAGATTGCGGATGGCGCCGTTGTCGGCTCTGCTATCGTTGCGAAAATCGGCGCGGGCGACAGCGTGGATGATGTGTTGGCATTCGTGAAATCGCTCGCCGACGGCACCCACAGGGCCTGATCCGCGCGGCTGTCAGTTTGGGCTGGAACATCGCCAAACGGCGTGCCAGCCTTGCCGCATGACAGATATATTCCCAGAGCTTGAAGCCGACGCTGACGCCATCGCGCGTTTCACGAAAACCCAGGTCGCCCGAACCGAGGCGGCATTCTGCGACGCGCAATTTGATGCGGATGTGGCGCGGGTCACCGACATTATCGAGGACCCGGATAATCTGGGCGGCCTGATCCGGCGCGGCACCTGGATCTACAACTTCCACCGCAGCGCCACCCACCAACGCGGGTTGTGGCGACGGTTGCCCGAAACCACAAAGCCCGCGCCAGATGCCGACTGGCAGCCGGTTTTTGATCTGGATGCATTCTGTGCGGACACGGGCGAGGATTGGCATTGGGGCGGCGCCGAAACGCTGTATTCCAATCCCGACCGGGTGTTGATTATCCTTTCCTTCGAGGGGTCCGACCGCGACAGACTGCTGGAATGGGATTGCAACGCAGCAGCCCCAGTCCCCGATGGCTTTGACATCGCACCGGCCCGCTGTGGTGCCGCTTGGCTGGATGCCGACACGATCCTTCTGGCCACCGCAGACCTGCCCGGCGCCGCAACGCGGTCCGGCTGGCAGGGTCGAGTCATCAGGTTGCAACGGGGCATGGCCCTGGCCGACGCGCCAGTGGTGTTCGAAGTCGACCACGACGATCTGCTGGCCACCGCCTATACATTTCCAATGCAAGGTGGCGGGCGCGGCATCGCCTTTGGCCGTATTCGCAACATCGGCGATATGGTGACCACCCTTCATCTGAATGATCAGGACTACGTACTGGATGCCCCCGCGCATACCATGTGCAGCCACAACGACACGCATTTCGCCTATGTCGCGGCTGATGAGGGGTCCGATCCAGCGGGCACGCTGGTCCTCGCCCGGATTGACGGCAGCGACAAGCGCATCCTGTTTGAACCCTCAGCGCGGCGGGCCGTTGATGCCGATACCATTCTGTTCACGCGCGATCATTTGTTCTGGGTGGAACAGGACAAGCTGGAACCAACATTGATGCGGCTGGACCTGACAGATCCGTCTGCCACGGCGACACCGCTGCCCCTGCCGGTGGAGGCGCAATCCATCTGGATCATGCCATTCGATGCAGAGCCGACGGGGGCGGGCCCACTGCAAATCCTGCCATCGGGGTTTCTGTCGGTGTCACAGGTCTGGACCTTCGCGCCTGATGACGCGGTGCCGGACTACACATTGCTCACATCCGGGACCGAGACGTTTGACAGCACCGGGATGGAAGTACGGCTGCATATGGCAACATCGGACGATGGCACCGAGATCCCCTATCACATTGTGCTGCCCAAGGATCATGCCGAAAAACAGGGCAAACTGCCCGTTCTGCAATATGGTTATGGCGGTTTTGGCGTCGCACTCTCGCCCGGCTATCAGCGGGTCAATGGCCCGCTTTGGCTAGAACGGGGTGGGGCCTTTGTGCAGGCCTACATTCGGGGCGGGGCCGAGTTTGGCAAAGGCTGGCATCTCGCCGCCAAGGGCAAGAACCGCACCCGCGCATTTCAGGATTTCGCCGCCGTGGCGACCGATCTGGTCACGCGCGGCTACACCACACCCGACCGCATCGCCTGCCATGGCGGCAGCAATGGCGGCCTGCTTTGTGGGGTGATGCTGACCCGCTATCCTGACCGTTTCGGGGCGATTTGGGCCAGCGTCGGCGTGCTGGACATGCTGCGGTTTCATCTGTTTCCGGCAGGGGCTGGCTGGATCGACGAATATGGCGACCCCGATGATCCGGACGCACGCCAGTGGCTGCTTGACTACTCGCCGCTACACAACGTGGCCAAACACAGCGAACAGCCCTATCCGCCTGCCCTGATCGACACCAACGAAAGCGATGACAGGGTGGATCCTTCCCATTCACGCCGCTTTGCCGCAGCCTTGCAGGCCGCCGGGCAACCGGGTTGGTTTCACAGCCGCTCTGGCGGGCATGGCGGCGGCGGTCAAAGCAAGGGGATCGCGCGGGAAGAGGCGCTTGGCTTTGCCTTTCTGCGGCACAGCCTGCCCGATTGAACCCGTCGTGTTTAGGAGGCGCGGGCCACCGGCCCGGCTGTGGGCAAGGCCGCCATATGCCAGCGGTTCTTGCCCGCCTGTTTTGCCTTGTACATTGCCCTGTCGGCTTCGCGCAGCAGATCGGACGGGTCGGTTGACGGCGGCAGGAACGCGACCCCCACCGACGCGGTCACGCGCAGCGGGACGCCGGGCAATTCACGAAGCGACACCTTGTCACCCACGGTTTCGCAGATCGCCTCGGCCAAGACCTCGGCCTCCTGGCGCAGGGTTTTGGGATTTACCGCATCCATCACAACGGCAAATTCATCGCCACCCAGCCTGACGCAAAGACCCCGATCATCGGTCAAAAGGTTGATCCGCGCCGCGATCACCTGCAGCAGCCCATCACCAACACGATGGCCGTGTTTGTCATTTATCGCCTTGAATCCATCAAGATCGACCAGGATCAAGGCCGCTTTCGGGGACGGTTCGCGTTTCAGTTTGGCATCCATGTGCTGCGTGAATTTCCGGCGATTGCCCAGACCGGTCAGCACATCATGCAGCGCCAAATGGGTGGCATGGGCCTCTGCTTCCTCTTTTTCCGTGATCACCGTGCGCAGGCGCCGGTTTGCACGGTACATCAGCAACGGTAAGACCACCGGCAAGATAAAGGCGAGCGAGAAATACTCATCCAGTTGCCAGTCTTCATGCGCCCGTGTGTATTGATAAACGGCCTCGAACAGTTCGATTTCTGCCGCGATAAAAAAGGTCGTCACGGCCAGACCGACAACAACCCAGACAACCCAGTCTTTGTAAAACGGTTTCATGATGCTCACCCACAGCAACTTTGCCGACAATATCAAGGCAAAGAACAAGAAATCGTTAACGAATGTTCGATAACGGCCCTTGCGGCCCAAAACCGGTTGAACTTTTCCGCCAAATCGGTAAGGTTTAATTACCAATTTCGGGAAAATACCATGCCTGTGATCACCACAATCGACGACCTCAGGCGCATGCACAAGCGCCGCGCGCCCAAGATGTTCTATGACTACGCCGAAAGCGGCAGCTGGACTGAACAGACCTTTCGCGAAAATACCTCGGATTTCGACCTGATTCGCCTGCGCCAGCGAGTGGCGGTGGACATGTCGAACCGGACAACCACATCGCAGATGATCGGGCAGGACGTGGCGATGCCCGTCGCCCTCGCCCCTGTCGGCCTGACCGGCATGCAATGCGCCGATGGTGAAATCAAGGCTGCTAAGGCAGCCGAAAAATTCGGCGTGCCCTTCACTCTGTCCACCATGTCCATCTGCTCGATCGAGGATGTGGCCGAACACACCAGCACCCCATTCTGGTTCCAGCTTTACGTCATGCAGGACGAGGAATTCGTCGATAACATCATCGCCCGCGCCAAGAATGCTGGCTGTTCCGCACTGGTGCTGACCCTTGATCTGCAAATTCTGGGTCAGCGGCACAAGGACCTCAAAAACGGGCTGACAGCCCCGCCGAAACTGACCATCCCCACCATGATCAATCTGGCGACCAAATGGCGCTGGGGGCTGGGGATGCTGCAGACCAAACGCCGGTCTTTCGGCAATATCGTCGGCCACGCCAAGGGCGTTGGCGACACCAGCAGCCTGTCATCCTGGACCGCTGAACAGTTCGATCTGCAACTGGACTGGGCCAAAATCGCCAAGCTCAAGGAAAAATGGGGCGGCAAGCTGATCCTCAAGGGCATTCTGGATGTCGAGGACGCAAAGAAGGCAGTTGAAATCGGTGCCGACGCCATCATCGTCAGCAACCATGGCGGTCGGCAGCTCGACGGTGCCTTGTCCGCCATCCGCATGCTCCCCTCTATCGTGGCCGCGGTGGGCGACAAAATCGAGGTGCATATGGATAGCGGCATCAGGTCCGGACAGGACGTGCTGAAGGCTTTGGCGCTCGGGGCGAAAGGCACCTATATCGGGCGCGCTTTCATCTACGGTCTCGGCGCCATGGGCGAAGAAGGCGTGACCAAAGCACTGGAGGTGATCCATAAGGAACTGGATATCACGATGGCCCTGTGTGGTCGCCGGGACGTGCAGACATTGGACCGCGACGTGCTGCTGGTGCCGAAAAACTTTGAAGGGGAATGGGCCTAACCCCGCCGCAAGACCGCAATCAACCACGCGATCAGGCGGGCCTGCCGTGCCCTGTCTCGGGCCACTCGACGCTCGACCGCTTTGGCGTCCCACGGACCCAACTTGTAGTGCATCATCACCGCATGATCATAGTGGCTCATCTGACATCCTCGCTTTTGATCACATGACCACAAGGCTCCTGACAGGCTGATGTCAGCAGGGCCTGTGCTAGTGTCAGCAGCGAAAGGGTGCAGACATGCCAAAATCCAACCGGCTCTTCGAGATCATTCAGTTATTGCGGGCGGCCAATCACCCCATGCGGGCCGAGGATCTGGCCACAAAGCTGGAGGTTTCGACCCGCACGATCTATCGCGACATCGCGGCCCTTCAGGCGATGCAAACGCCGATCGAGGGGGCGGCGGGCATCGGTTATGTCATGCGGCGCGGATATGATCTGCCACCGCTGAACTTCGACACCGAAGAGATCGAGGCGCTGCGCGTGGGTCTGGCCATGTTGTCGCGCACCGGCGACGGCGCGCTGCAAAGTGCCGCCTACCGCATCCATGCAAAGATCGACGCCTTGCATGGGGCCGCGGACTGGCTGCAGGTCTCTCCTTGGGGTGCCGCACCTGACGATCCATCACAGGGCTGCGTTTCGGTCGCGCATCTGCGGCAGGCGATCCGCGACGCGCAAAAACTGCGGCTGACCTATTGCGATGGGCAGGGGAAAAGCACATGCCGCACCATCCGGCCTCTGGCGCTGGTCTATCACGTGGAATGCGTGATCATAGCGGGCTGGTGCGAATTGCGCGGCGGGTTCCGGCATTTCCGGGCGGACCGGATCTATGCCTGTGAAATGCTGGCCGATACCTTTGCCGATCAGGCCGAGGCCCTGCGCAAACTATGGGCCGAACATAACCGCTGGGACACGCGAGAGGAGGCCGGTTGATGCGGCTTTCCAGCGCTTTCTGACCGGCCCCAAAACGTCAATCCATTGACTCAACGTAAATTTGAACACAATGTGATCACTAATCCGGCCAATTTTCCGGGTCGGTTTTCCGAGTGTGAACAAATAACAAGGAGTTTCTCACATGCGCTATTCAACACATCTGATTGCAGCCGCTGTGCTGACGTTTTCGGCAGCAACGGCCAATGCGGGCGGCCTGTCCCCCGAAATCATGGAAACACCGCCGCCGATGGACGACCAGATGGCGCCCGCAGGGTCGTCGATCAATTCCACTTATGTTATTCTGGGCATTCTTGCCGCGCTGTTGATTGCAGCGGCTATCAACGCCAATGATGATGATGACGACGATCCGGCACCTGTTTTGACAGCCGCAGACTAACCCCTAAGACCATCAAAAACATATACCCAAGGGGCGGCCAACGCCGGCCCTTTTTCGTCAGGCGGCCACCTTGGCCCGACCAGTCGGAGCCAACCGCGCAACAGCCATCGCCAGCGGCACTGCGCTGATCAGCAACAGCGCCACGGCCGCAAATGCGACCCGCAACCCAAACGCCTCTGACATCAGCCCCATCAGCATCGGCGCGAAAAAGAACCCGGAAAAGCCGATCACGGCCACCCGGCTGATCGCCTCGGTCCGCAGATGGGGTGCGACCAGCTTGCCCACCAGCGCCAGCCCCATGGGGCCGATGACCGACACGCCCAAGCCCAAAATACCAAAACCCAGATAGGCGATCAGCGGGGTCGGTGCGACCGCAGCAATCACGGCACCCGATGCGGAAATCAGCGATGCGACGACCACAACCACCACTTCACGATAACGCTCGGCGATGGCCTGGCCGGAAAACCGGCCAACGGCCATGGTCAGGCCCAGCATGGCCGGGCCCAGTGCGCCCTCAGCAGCACCCCCGCCAAGGGTGCGCTCCACATGCAGCGCCGACCACGCCTCGACCGTCGCCTCTGACATGAAGGCCACCAGCACGATCGCACCGCACAGCACAATCGGCCACAGCGGATAGCGTCCGGCATAACCGTCCTCAGCGCCGACATAGGTGACATCCATCCGGATGAAGGGGACCATCAAAATACAAAGCACGCTGAACGCCGCAAAGACAGGGGTCGGGGGCAGCCCCATCTCGCGGGTGACACTGACAACAATTGCAGCAGCGGCATAAGCCACAGAAAACATTGCATGATTGGCGTTCATCAGAGGGCGGTCATGCTTGGCCTCCAACTCGCTCACACGGGCATTCATCACCACGTCCAACAGGCCAGAGGCCAGACCAACCAGCGCCATAGTCGCCGCAAAAAGCAGGGGCAGCGTCATCCACCCGGGCAACAGCCATGCCAGCGACAAAAACACAACGCCCACCTGCATGCCGCGCCCGCCAAGCACCCGGTCGGCGCGGGGGGCCAGCCACATTGCCGAGACAAGGCCCGTAGCAGACCCCAAAAGCAGCAGGCCGAACACCGCATCGTTCACACCAAGCTGCGCCTTGATGACCGGCACATGGGCCGCAAAACAGCCCCAGAATACGCCAACCACAACAAAGGCGGCGGCGGGGCGACGGGACACGGACAAGGCATTCAGAACAGACATGCGCCCATGCCTGCCCGCGATTTTTTCCCAAAGCAAGTTTCAAATAATGCACCGGATTTCCGCCCGGACATCCGGTCGCAGGTTCTTGTGCGGCGCCCGCCAATTCTTACATCGGGGGTGGGAATAACAGGGGATCACACATATGGAACATATCATCGTCGCCAGCGACCTGTCGGACCGCTCAGAACAGGCATTGCTGCGCGGTGTGAACCTCGCACGACGCCTGGGCGCAAAGCTCAGCGTGCATTACGTTGTCGACAGCGCGATGCCTCTGGCCATCGCCGAGGATGTGAAGTTTCAGGCACAAACCGCGCTCGAAACCGCGATGCAGGCTCATGCGAAAGACGGCGATCTGACCTACAACATCAGCGTGGACATTGGCGATGTCGTTGATGAAATTACGCAGGCCTTCCGGCAGATCAACCCCAGCCTTCTGGTGGTCGGCGTTCACCGTAGACGGCTGTTTCTGGACCAGATCAAGGAAACCACGATGGAGCGTCTGATCCGCGCCAGCCGCCAGCCCGTTCTGCTGGTCGCAGGCCCGGCCGATCAGGAATACACCAATGCGCTCGGGGCGATCGACCTGTCCCGCGCTTGCGAATCCGCCCTGCGGCACCTCCGCCGCATCGCCCCAGATGCGGCGCTGACACTGTTCCATGCGCATGAAGTGTCATTCCTCAAGGAATCGCAACGCGACTACGCGACCTGGAAAGCCGTCGCATCACTGCCCGAAAACATCCCCGATCCGATCTTTGTCGAAGCGTCCCCGGCGGATGCCGTCCATGATCTGATGAAAACGGGCAAATACGATCTATTGGCCCTTGGCGCGCATACCCGCTCCAACCTCAGCCGTCTGATGCTGGGCGGTCTGACCGCAGGGCTGATCCGCAACCCGCCCTGCGATCTGCTCGTCGCGCGATAGCCGGCGTTCAGGCCCGGCGCTTGCTGAACGCGGCCTTGCCCAGCGCCCAAGCGTTTGCCAGCACCGTGCGCCATGCCGACATGCGCGGATCCGGGTCTTTGCCCTGCCCCATCCGCCTGATTTGGGTTTCGTAGTAAGTGATCGCGAGCATGAACATAATATCCAGCTTGCGAATGCCTGTACTGGGGCGGCCCACCTCTTGGGTATAGGCCGGATCGGCAGCGGCATGTCGTGGCAGCTCAGGATCAAGCGTCAGCGCCCGCGCGATACCCACAAAATCAGTGGCACCTGACGCCAGCGCGGCCTCCATCGCCGCAACAGACCGAAAGCCTCCGGTCACGGCAAGGGGCACATCGGTCCGTTTTCGCGCCTCGGCCGCGAAATCGAGGAAATAGGCCTCCCTCTCACCGCTCGATTGCCTTGCCCCGGTCATTGCAGGGCTTTCGTAATTGCCGCCGGAAATCTCGATCAGGTCAATGCCCTCATCCGATAGGGCGGTGATCAGATCATAGGCTTCTTCGCCTTCAAACCCGCCTTTCTGGAAATCCGCACTATTCATCTTAATAGACACAGGAAAATCCGGGCCGACCGCCTGCCTGACGGCGCGATAAACCTCCATCACGAAACGACGGCGGTTTTCGGGGCTCCCGCCCCAATCATCGGTACGGCGGTTGTGATGCGGCGACAGGAACTGGCTGACCAGATAGCCATGTGCGCCGTGTATCTGGACACCATCAAAACCGGCACGCTGCGCAAGGGCCGCCGTTGTGGCATAGCGCTGGATCAAGGCTTCGATCTCCTCAGGCTCCAGCGCACGCGGCGTGGCAAACGACGCTTCCAGCCCCGCACCCAGCGCAACAGCACTCGGGGCGACCGGGGCCGGGGTCAGGAATTTCGGGCTTTGCTTGCCGGGATGGTTGATCTGCATCCAGAACCGGGTGTCAGAGTTGGCGCGATGAACCGCATCGGCCCAGGCGGTAAAGCGATCCAGATGGGTGTCATCCTCCAACACGACATTGCCCGGCTCACCCAGTGCGGTGCGATCAATCATCACGTTGCCGGTCACGATGATCCCCGTGCCACCCGTGGCCCAGCGCTCATAGACGCGGTAATGGGCGTCCGTGGGCAGAAACACCCCCTGCACCGCCATCACCTCGCTCATCGCTGACTTCAGAATGCGGTTCGGCGCCGCGATCCGGCCCTGCGGATCAAACGGGCTGAACAATATCGGGGCGTGCTCCGGGGTTTGTCCGTGGGTGGTCATTATCTGCCTGATCATTATTGGAAGGGTGTTGCGCGATCAGCGTCACCCATCCTTGCGCGATCTTCAATCAGCAACGTTGCGTCGGTTCAAACTGTCTGCAAAAGCAGGGCTGGCCAGGTTTCAGCAAATTCGCCAAAAACCTCTTTCCAAACGCCCGAATCCCGCCTATAGCGCAGGCTTCATCGGGCTCGGACACCCTTGGAGGCGGGCCCCTACATCAAAGGACTATACTATGGCTGGAAAGATCCCAGATCTGAACGCCACGGTACGCGCGGGGACAGGCAAGGGGGCCGCCCGCCAAGCTCGCCGCGATGGCGACGTACCTGGCATTGTTTATGGCGGTGGGGCAGACCCACAGGCGATTAGCATCCCATTCAACTACCTGCTAACCATGCTGCGCAAAGGGCGCTTCATGTCGACGCTGTTCAACCTGAAAATCGACGGTCAGGAAGACGTGCGGGTGATCTGCCGGAACGTGCAGCGTGACGTGGTCAAAGACCTGCCAACCCATATCGACCTGCTGCGTCTGAAGCGCACAAGCCGTGTGAAAATCTTCATCCCGGTCGAGTTTGCAAACGCAGAAACCTGCCCTGGCGTGAAAAAAGGCGGCGTTCTGACCGTTGTGCGGAACGAAGTCGAAATGGACGTGCTGGCCGGTGACATCCCTGATCACATCACCGTCGATCTGGCCGATGCCGAGATGGGCGACGTGATCCACATCAGCGAAGTCACACTGCCTGAAGGTGCAAAGCCGGTCATCGACCGCGATTTCGTCATCGCCAACATCTCCGCGCCACGCGCCTTGGTTGCCGAAGATGATGACGACACCGAAGAGGTCGCAGCGGACGAAGTACCGACAACAACCGAAGAAGAAGCCGAAGCAGAATAAGCTGCCCGGCAGCGATGAATTGAAGGGCACCCAATGCGGGTGCCCTTTTTTTGTCGCGTGCGGTGTCCTTGGTGTTCGAAAAGCATCAAACTTTGACCCCTAACGTTCGATGTGCGACCGCGTCGAAAAACACCTTCACAGGAAAGCCGAACTTCACCGAATTTGCAAAATACCCCTGCGAAGCTGAGAAAACAGACAATAAACCTTGGCACTGACGCACGTTAACTGCGAGTGCAGAAACATTTTTCCACCTGAGCGAGAATAAACTCCGGCGTTGCCGCGTAACTCCATCACAAGGCAAAGATTATGAGGCCTTGGTTAAGTTCAACGCATAGCTAAATGGAGATAAGATAATGTCTATTGTAACCAAACCAATCGGTGGAGACGGCGGAAAATCTTTTGAGATTGAGGCCGTTCGGACCATCGGATTCCGCTCAGGCAACCGGGTGGATGCGCTTGTCCTGAATGGGTCGCGCAAAGGCGGCGGCGGTGGCCGTGAGAGCCAGGTCCTGGAACTTCAGGGCGACGAGTATATCGAGCATATGGAAATCTGGGCCAATAAACACAGGAACAGGTCCCGGCGCATCCATAAAATTTTCCTGCGCACAAGCCGCGGTCGCACCCTGTCTGTGGGCAAGGCGTCCGGCACCAAGACAACCCTGTCCGGCGTGCGCGTTCTTGGTCTTGGCGGTAAGAGCGGCGCAGAACTCGACAAACTTCGGGTGCGCTACATCGAAAACTACACGCCGTCGGACATTATCGAACAAGGCGCTTTAGCCGTGATCGGCGTGATCCCGCAAGGGCAGACGACGGAAACATTCGTCTCCAGCCGGGTGTCGAAACTATCAGCGTCGAGCCTCTTTCTCGAGATTGTCTCGACCGTTGAGACCTCAACCGAGACCGGCGGTGCAGTTGGTGAATTTACCGCCAAAGCCAGTTCAACGTTTGGGCTGTCGGTCACCACGTCAAGTGAGTTCCGCGAAGAGATCGAGACCGAAACCTTTGAAAGCGAAAAGATTACTTACGCACCGCCAGCAGGCCATGTCGGGCTTGAGGTCATTCAGATCGACGTCTTCAAGGCGAGTGATGGCACAATCTGGCAGTTCCCCGTGTCGGAGCCGTCGATTGTCTCCACACCGGTAGCCAGCAGCCCGGCGCTGTTTGCCAATGTCTACGACATGACTGGAACACTGAGCCTGAATTTCCCGGCTCTGGCCCAGGACCGTGTTGAAAAGAACGGTCAGGACTATTACGCGCTCAAGGCTTTGACTGCAGCAGCGGCCTGATCGCATCCAACCGTGCTGAGGGGCGCAGATTTCCCCTCAGCCCCTGACCGAACCACGGCTTCCGCAGAAAGGCTCCTCCTCAAAGGATCCTGCTGCGGAAGCCTCACAATGTTTCAGCGCGCCGATGATCTGCTGTTCGGTGACGGGAAGGTCACCAGCTTAGTTTGGGACAACCCTACTAACACGCAATCACAATCGGCTCCGGCCGGTCGACACGGCACAGATCGCAGGTGCGTACCGCCTCAGTCACACCCATCAATGCCAGTTGGCGGAAACTGGGCAATTCAAACGGATCGGCGGCGGAATAATCCACCTCGTAACCGATATCCTCGAACGACCCGATCGACATCCGGCTCAGCGGGCGGTCGGCACCGGACAGAAACCCGGTCAGCAACTCATCCCCAAAGATCAGTTCGCGCCAATGGGCCTCGCGCGTGCCACCGCCGCCGGTATTCGCCACGGGCACAACAGATCCGCCACCGGGATCAAGTGCTATATATTCGCGTGACGCCGCAGGCCCGACAAATCGCGGATCGGCCGTTCCAGCCCCGGCGATCAGGCGCTTGGCCGACCACAGCGTGCCGAACCCCAGCACATGGGCCATCTCATGCAGGATCACATCAGCAAAACTGCCCTCGGCCTCCAGCCGAGCGATATCGGCCTCATCAAACTGCATCACCCCGGTGACCGGC
This sequence comes from Yoonia sp. SDW83-1, assembly GCF_046762885.1. Lineage (NCBI taxonomy): Bacteria > Pseudomonadati > Pseudomonadota > Alphaproteobacteria > Rhodobacterales > Paracoccaceae > Yoonia > Yoonia sp. SDW83-1. The sequence goes on along the minus strand of NZ_JBKQXO010000004.1, from coordinate 299,629 downwards.
AGGCCGGTATCGCTGCGCAAGGCGGTTGGACCCGCCTGCCCCAGAACGCCCTGTTCGCCGTCAATCGGTTCGATACTCGCGTCGATCTGAAGACCGCGCAGGGTCTCTCCATCCACATCAATCGGATCGAAGGAACTGTCGATTACCCGATCCCACATCGCAGCCGAACGCTCAAAAACGTCGCGGCGGGCGGCTGACATGTCTCCTGAAAAAACAAGTGTGATCATCGACGATACCTCCTTGTGATGGGTCTGGGGCCAAGACAACCGCAAGATGCCGGAATTGACCAGCCCGGACAGCGATGGGCGGCAAAAACGCGCAGGCGGCGAGCCCCGGCAATGGGCGCAACCTCGCTACGTCAATCGGATCTCAACCTCGGTCTTGACCGATTGCGCAATGTAACATTTTTCATGGGCCGTCTCATGCAGCGCCTTCAATTCCCGGTCGTCGGGCCCGGGACCGGCCCACCGGGTCGTAGGAAACAGGGTGACCTTCGCCATCCACAATCCGCCATCTGCCGCCCGTGACATTTGGCCCACTGCAGGATCATGATAAGCTTCTGCCTCATGCCCCGCTTGCCGGGCCAGATCAAGAAACCACAGCATATGGCAGGACGAAATCGCAGCCACAAATGCCTCTTCTGGATCAATGGCACCCGGGTCCGAATAGGGCACTGGCACCACCTGTGGTGAGGCAGAGGCGCGGCAAACAGCCCCGCCCCCCAATTGCCACTGGTGGTTGCGGCTGTATCTGCCATCCGCGAACGGACCGCTCTCGCGGACCCAGATCACGCTTGCCTGATATTCGTGCATCCTTGCCGTTCCTTGCCACCATCAAGAGGGCCGACCACCCCAGAAAGCCAAAACCAACGATCACTGACAAAATGCGCGCACCATCCCCCAATGGCCGACGCTTGGCCTGCGCCACGCCAACATGGCATTTCGCAGCAAAACCAAGCTATTACGGCATATCAATGGAATTCAGTTCAGGCCAGCAGCGCGGCACAAGAGACGCAAAAGCGGCGTCAGACCGCCTGTGGCAACGGGCGCCCTTCATCCCAGGCAATGATGTTATCCAGCGCCATTTGCCCCATTGCCTCGCGCACCTCCAGCGCCGCGGTACCCAGATGCGGCAGCAGAACGACATTTTCCAAGGCACGCAACGCCTCCGGCACCAGCGGTTCCTTTTCGTACACGTCAAGGCCTGCCCCGGCGATCTGTCCGGTCTGCAACGCGGCAATCAGGGCGGCCTCATCCACCACATCGCCACGGGCGATATTCACGAAAATACCGGTCGGTTTCATCGCGGCCAGCGCTGCGGCATTGATCAGATGGGTATTGTCACCACCACCCGGCACCGTGACCACGATGATATCCGCCTGCGCCATCAGGTCAGCCAGTTGATCCAACTGACGCGCGGGCAGATTCACATCCTTGCGCGAGCGGTTATAGAAAATCACCGGCATATCAAAGCCATAGTGGCAGCGGCGCGCCACCGCCTGCCCGATCCGGCCCATCCCGACAATGCCGACCGTCTTGCCAGTCACATGGGTGCCCAGCATCTGGATCGGCGTCCAGCCCTCCCATTGCCCGGCCCGGACAATCCGCTCTCCTTCGCCTGCACGGCGACAGGTGGACAGGATCAGCGTCAGACCAATATCCGCCGTCGCATCGGTGACCACATCCGGGGTATTGGACACCTGCACGCCTGCTGCCTTGGCCGCAGCCGCGTCAATGTGGTTATACCCCACCCCGAAATTCGCCAGCACACCGCAGCGCAGATCACCGGCAAAGGTATCGGCGACAAACTGATCCCCCAACGTCGGTAGAATCGCGTCATAGTTGCGCAGCGCCTCTGCCGCTTCGGCAGGTGTCAGCCCCATATCGGCCTCGCGCAAGGTGACGTCAAACCGGGCGCGGGCGGCAGCAATATTGGCATCGGGCAAGGCCCGGGTGATCAGCAGCTTTTTCAATGCAAACGCCCTCCATTCGGCACATTCTGGTCCGGGCCGACAAGTACGACCTCACCCGCTTCATCCGGCATCCCCAGCACCAGCACCTCTGACATGAACTTGCCAATCTGGCGCGGCGGGAAATTGACCACCGCCAGAACCTGCTTACCCACAAGCGTATCAGGCGCATAGTGGGCCGTGATCTGGGCCGAAGTTTTCTTCTCCCCCAGCTCACCCCCGAAATCGATCCACAGCTTGATGGCAGGCTTGCGCGCCTCCGGATAGGGTTCTGCCCGGGTCACGGTACCGACCCGCACATCAACCTTCAAAAAGTCATCAAACGAAATCTCAGCCACGGGCCAACTCCTCTGACCGGCGGGTCGCGGCGGCGACCGTTTTGTCCATCAATGGTTTCAGCCCGTTGGCCTCATCCATCAGCACCTCCAGCCCGGCCTGCGTGGTGCCATTGGGCGAAGTCACATTGACACGCAATTGCGCAGGGTCCTCATCCGCCGCCATGGCAAGCGCTCCTGCCCCGGCAACGGTCGCCTTGGCCAGTTGCATCGCCAGATCGGGGGCCAGCCCTTCCGCTTCGCCTGCGGCGGCCATCGCCTCGATCATATGGAACACATAGGCCGGGCCGGACCCGGATAAACCGGTGACCGCGTCCATCTGTGCCTCGTTCTCCAATCGCACCGTCTGCCCTACTGCCTGCAACAATGCCTCGGCCAGCGCCATATGCGTCTCCGTCGCCCGCGCATTACCAATCAACGCCGTGATCCCCTGCCCCACCGCAGCGGGGGTATTGGGCATTGCGCGGATAATCGGGGTGTCAGCCCCCAGCACCTCTGCGAATTTGGTAATCGGCGTGCCAGCGGCCACAGACACGAACAAGGTATCGCCATTGCCAAGGCCCTGCATGGCGGGCAAGGCATCACCCATCATCTGCGGCTTGACCGCGATCAGGACAATGGCAGGGTCGGCAGGCAAATCAGTGTTCAGATGCAACCCCCGCGCCTGCACCCAATCCGACGGATGCGGGTCGATCACCCAGACAGACGCGGGCGGCAGACCACGGTCCAACCAGCCAGCCAGCATGGCCGACCCCATCTTGCCACAGCCCAGCAAGACAAGACCGCGCCACTTCAGATCACCATCAATCATGGAAACTCCCCCATTTGTTGCCCGGAGGTTAGGCAAACGTAAGATGGGTTTAAACCCATCCTACGTGAAAAAATCAGGCGCGGCCGTAAGCCCCGCCAATGGCAACCTGCACGGCCTCTTCAGGGGTACGGTCGGCCCAGGTGACCAGTTGAATGGCCGGGTAATACTGCTCGCACGCGGACACAGCCGCATTGATCATCGTATCGACCTGATCGGGTCCGGCCATCTGGTCGCCGGTCAACACCAGACCATAGCGGTAGACCATCAGTTTCTGCTCACCCCACCATGTGAACGATCCGGCCCAGCAGCGGTCATTGATGGTGTTGAGCGTCTCGAAAAGGGCCGGCATCCGCTCTGCGGGTGGCTCCATCTCGTAGGTGCAGATCAGACGCAGCGTCTCATCATAAGCCGACCAGGCCAATGTGATCGAATAGGTGCGCCACTGGCCTTCGACAGCCATGGCAATCTGGTCGTCATGGATACGATCAAATTCCCATTCGTGGTGTTCGGCGATATGTTCCACCAGATCAATCGGGTGAAGGTCCTCTGCCTCAAGGTAGTGTTCAGATAATGCCATAATACGCGGCCTCACTGCTTTGGCGCTCGGGTCATGGCAGCGCCCCAAGCGCTAGGTGCCTGCTCTAGGGGCGGTGTTGTTCACGTTTATCCCCTACGAGATATGGTGGAGGCAATCACCCCCTCCTGTAAAGTAATTTCTTGGGGATAAGTGATCAGCGGACATTTTTTATTTGAAAGGCGATGCAACAGCACGCATCCAAATGACCATCATCTCCGGCAATATCAGAGCTTGCAGTACTCAATGACGCCATCACGACGGTACCGGATCATCGGCAGATCCGCAGACTCTTCGCCAAATATGCGCGCATATTCGCGCCGAAGCCTGTTCAAGCGGCGTAGTCGCTGGCGAACAGAATTATCATCTTCTGCCCACTGCACTGTCTTGACCTTTGGGGTCATTGCCACGGTTTTGACCACGGGTGACGCACGCAACAATGCCAAATCCATAGCCAGCCCTGATTTTCGATCAACGGTATGAAAGCTACTGAACAGCTGAATGAGACGGCGGCTGTTATAGGGCGACGAATAGAAATTATGCGACACTCCACAAAACCAATCTGACAATTCCGGGCCATTGACGGCTTCAACAAGCAGTAAATCAAGTGCTCTTCGACGGGCAGGCTCGGGCAACTCTGCATATAACGCATCGACGGATTGGTGGATTTGATCCCTGCCGTCGTCATCGGCCTCGGAAAAATTGAGAAGTCCGGCAACACGTTCTGCAATCCGACCTGACGTCCAATAGGCTTCGTCTGCCTCTGAAACGAAAAGACCGCGCAATATGGGCATTTGCTGCCCGCGAAGCACAACCGCATCCCGCATCACCCGACGAGCCGCGCCGTCGCGCACAAAGCGATGCGACGGCTCAAAGTTGGCACAGGCAACCTGAAACTGTTTTTCTTCGGCATCCGGGCTGCGCTTGCCGGAAAACTGGCGTGTTCTCAGGGCATTATGGGTCTCGTGGCCCAAATTGTTGATGGCGCAAAGTTGATTGGCAACACTGGCGTCACATAAATTGATCCACGTCAGGACATGCGTGAAGATCTGATCAAGCCTTCGCAGGCTTTCAGGGCGCGCAAAGGCCACAATCGAACGGCTGTCAAATCCGCCTGACAGCGGCAGGGAGATGATATGGTCGCGCACCAACCCGTCAATGATATTTGCGGATGCGTCGATCAACTCGTCGAAAGCCGCCGCATATGCGTCCCGCTCCAAATGGAACTCATCCTCGGCGCGCGGCCAGAACCGGTGTGTCTTGAAAGTATCCAAATCAAGATAATGATTTGGGTTCAGTCGATAGACGGCCTCGTCACGCGTGTGATGCAGCCCATATGCACGCGGCTTGGCCGATGGACTATCCTGGAACAGTTGTGGCGTTACGACCTCGCGGTCGATGCAAAGACCAAGCGTTGCACCAACACGCCGTGTTTCAGGGGCAAATACGGCACCAATCATGCCACAAGCATCGACATAAAGCCGGGTCTGCCGTTGGCAGTGTAAGACGACAGCAAACCGGCCCGAAACGCGGGTCAACTGATCTTCAAACTCGGCAATCGCGTCTGGTTCGTTTGCGTCAAATGCCGCGCAGAAATAATCGGCCGCAGATCGCCCATCATGCGACACACCAACACCAATGACACAACCGAACGGAACGCCGTTCACGTCTATAAGGGGCTGGGATTTCAGCGCCTCACCCGTTTGCAGAACGACAGCTCCGATCGGACATCCATGAAACCCTGGTAGTCCAAGATCGCGCTCCGATACGACATATTGATAGCGAAACGTGTCCGCAAAAGGCACGTTGTGCGTCTTTGCCAGTTGTTGTGCGAGCGTGTTCAATCAATGGTCCTAAATCTGGAAAAACCCTGCGCGCTAACGATCAAGCGATGCGTCTTTGACAAGAAAATCGCAAAGATCGGGAAAACTCATACCAATACAGGCAGCCTGCTGGCCGGCATTTGAGTTGGGGCGCAAGCCGGGTTGGGTGTTTGTCTCCAACGCAAAAAGACCATCGGCGCCCAGGCTTTCATCCCAGCGTATGTCAGTGCGGCTGATCCCGCGACAACCAAGCCCATTGTGCGCGCGTTCCGCCAGATCCAGGCAGCGGTCATAAATGTCAGGTGGCAGCTTGGCCGGCAATATCCGGTTGGCATCGCTCAGCGTATATTTCGAGTTGAAATCGTACCATTTCCCAATGTCGAATTCAGATACAGCGATTGCTTTGCCATCCAAAACCGCAACCGTAAGCTCACGACCGGGAACAAAGGCCTCGATCATGAAAACGTCGCGTGAATTTGACGGGATCACGGGCGGGTCATCGCCCTCTTCGATAAGAAAGAACCCACCAAGGCTGGATCCTTCATTGTGTGGTTTGACAATGTAAGGGGGGGCCATCGCATGGGCTTCGCCAATGTCAGCCCGAGACATCAGGCGACTCTCAGGCGTCGGCACACCTGCGGCATGATAGGCAATCTTGCTACGCTGTTTATCCATGGCCATGGCAGACGCAAGAACACCTGAATGCGTGTAAGGGATCTTCATCCACTCGAATATGCCCTGCACACATCCGTCCTCACCCCAACGTCCGTGAAGCGCATTGAACGCCACGTCTGGCCTGATCGAAGACAGGCATTCAGGAAGGTTTTCCTCCGCGAGCACCAGATGCACGTCATACTTCAGCAAGCGCAAGGCCTCTGAACAGGCCTCGCCCGCTGCCAGAGAGATGTCATGCTCCAACGAAGGACCACCGCATATAACAGCGATTCTCAAACTCAGTATCCTCGACCAAAGCTCATTCAGCATCACGAATTTCAGAAGTTTGCGGCTGAGGCAAGCGTTGTTCTCTTACCTTCACGCTTCCGCACACGACGCTGGTCACGATACTAACACAGATTGCATACTTAAAATGGGGCACTGAAACGTCGTGTCGCTTGTGTCATTCCCAATAGGGATGAACTGCCGCATTATTCTCTGGCCAAGCGTCTGACACGCGACCCCAAAACAGGAGCCAGCGCCATGAACACCGATCTTCTCAAACGTCTGTGCGAAACCCCGGGCGTGCCGGGCCACGAACAGCGGGTGCGCGATCTGATCATGGATGAGATCAAGGGTATGTTTGATGAGGTCACAACCGATCCGATGGGCTCGCTCCTCTGCCGCCGCAATGCCAAAACCAAGGACGCCCCCAAGGTCATGCTGCTTTGCCATATGGATGAAATCGGCTTTCTGGTCAGCCATATCAGCAAGGACGGGTTCATTTATCTGCAGCCTGTCGGCGGTTTTGACGCGCGCAACCTGTTTTCGCGGCGTGTGCTGGTCTGCACGGATGATGGCGACTTCAAGGGCGTAATGAACCCCGGCGGAAAACCGGTTCACATATCGACCCCGGAAGATCGCAAGAAAATCCCGCCTGTCGGTGACTTCTTTGTTGATCTCGGCATGGGCAAAAAGACCCGCAATTTGGTTAAGGTCGGCGATTTCGTCGTAATGGACGAACCCTTCCTGGAAATGGGTGACAAATACGTCTCAAAGGCGCTGGACAACCGCATCGCCTGCTGGCTGGGGATCGAGGCGATGCGCAAGCTGGGCAAGAAAGGCAAAGGGGCTGAAATCCACGTGGCCTTCACCTGCCAGGAAGAGGTCGGTTTGCGTGGCGCCCGCACTGCATCTTATGGCATCAAGCCCGATATCGGGTTGGGGATCGACGTGACCCTTGCCTGCGATACGCCGGGTGTGCCGGACAAGGACGCAACAACGCAGCAAGGCAAAGGCTTCGGGTTGCATGTGCGCGACAGTTCCTTCATCGCCGACAAGGCACTGGTAAACGACATCGAAACCCTCGCGAAGAAAAAGAAAATCCCTTACCAGCGGACGATGCTCGCCGCAGGCGGACAGGACGGCGCCGCCGCCCAGCAGGCCGCCGCCGGAGCACGCGCCGTCGGGATCACCGTCGGCACACGCTATATCCACACGGTGACCGAGATGATCGACAAACGCGACCTGCAGGCGGCGCTGGATATTCTTGTGGCGTATCTGAGTGAGTGGTAGGTATTCGAGGCGTTTCTGGTCATTCGGGTCACGATCAAATGCGGCTTTGGGCCGCCCACTACGCCTGTCGAATACGGACAGCCCGCATTACCTGGAAGGCGAGGAACCCAGCAGGCCCGAATAGAAAGATCAGCGGCAGACATGGCGCAACGAACCAGAACCCCACACCTTCGGCGCGTGCGGTACGGCAGACCCACGCGCCAATAAACAGATCAAAAGCAAGAAAATGAACCCAGCCCGCAAGGGCCGCCTGCTGGGAAGAGAACAGTTCCATCACATCTGCCAGTGTGCCAAAGCCGCCACCACCGACGGACGGCATAACCAGCAACGCAACATAGCCAAGCGACAGGACAATCGGCAGGATCGTCCCGGCGATCCGGTCCGACCATGTGGGAATGAGCGGTGAGGCCAGCAATAACAGCCACCCCATCATTGCAACGATCCCCGCAATTGAGAAAAAAATTTCGAAGTTCATGGTGAAGGGAACCTTTCAAGACAAAGTGTCAAGCACATATCGTGCAAATTGCTTGCAAACGCAAGCGATTCGCAATAGATACTCCGCATGACAGATCAACACACAACCAACGCGCTGCGGCTTCTTCAGGCCGCTGACGATTTTCGGGCCGGGCTCGCTGGCGAATTTGCGGCTGTCCACGGCATATCCGTGAACGAATTCATGATGATGCTGCATCTTGAGCGGTCTGCGGCGAACCGACTGTCCCGTGTCGATTTGGCCAAGCGGATGCATGTCAGCGCATCCACGATCACGCGCATGGCCGCCCCGATGGAGAAACTCGGCCTCGTTGATCGGGAAGTCGATGGGCGGGATGCGCGGCTCGTCTATGTGGTGGCCACGGATGCCGGGCGGAAAAAGCTGACCGAAACGCTTGCGACCTTCTCAAAGCGGGCAGGCTATCTGTTCAACGACCGTTGGGACGATGACGAGGTTATCCAGTTCGCCGCCATGTTGCGCCGCCTGATCGGCGGAACAGGGGATATATTGGCCTAATGCGATAGGGCCCCGCGCCAATTGGCAGGACACCTTCGGAATTGTCAGGGAAATATCAGGTTGGCCCCGCCGAACGGCCATCACCACGCGCGCGGCTCAGCCTCTGCCGTCGAAAGCCAAGAAAGGCGTGATCTGACTCAGATCACTTCTTGCCTTCCAGCGCCTCGATCCGTGCCTTCAGCGCCTCGTTCTCTTCACGGGCTTTCTGGGCCATGGCGCGTACCGCGTCGAATTCCTCACGCGTGACGAAATCGCGCTCCGCCAGCCAGCGGTCCATCAGGGATGACATGGCAGTCTGCGCTTCGTCCTTGGCGCCCTGTGCCACGCCCATGGCGTTGGTCATCAACTGGCTCAGGTCATCGAAAATCTTGTTCTTGGTCTGCATCATATTCTCCAATCCGTTCCCTTCTATATGGGCCCAAGCAAAGCATCGCACAACCCGACAAGGCTGGTTGACTTCGCCGCACCTCCGGGAAACACATGGCCCATGTTGGCTGCTATCCCCTTCCCCGATATCTCACCCGAAATCTTCGCAATCGAAGTCTTCGGCTTCAACCTTGCCCTGCGTTGGTACGCGATGGCCTATATCCTGGGCATCGCCATTGGCTGGTTCATCATCAGGGCCGCGCTGCGGCGCCCGCATCTGTGGCGGAATGGGCCGCCGATGGGGGTGGAAAAACTCGAAGACCTACTGACCTATATCGTCATCGGGGTCATCGGTGGCGGGCGGCTGGGCTATGTCTTTTTCTACAAACCGGCAGAGTTTCTGGCCAATCCTGTTGATACCATCCGCATCTGGGATGGCGGATTGTCGTTCCACGGGGGGTTCCTCGGCGTGGTGCTTGGGGTCTACCTCTTCAGCATGCGCCACAATGTCTCCCTGCCGGATCTGTCCGATATTATCGCCGTGTCCGCCACCCCGGCCATCCTACTGGTGCGGATCGCCAATTTCGTCAATGCAGAACTCTGGGGGCGCCCGACTGATCTGCCATGGGGCGTTATCTTTCCCGGTCCCAGCGCACAGGCCTGTGCCACCGCCACAGCCCCCTGCGTGCGCCACCCGTCCCAGCTTTACGAGGCCGGGCTCGAAGGGCTGCTGCTCGGCACCCTTCTCCTTTTCCTTGCCTTCCGTTTCGGCGCGCTCAAAAAGCCTTGGCTTCTGACGGCGATCTTCTTCATGGGCTACGGCCTTGCCCGGTTCATCGTGGAATTCGTCCGCCAGCCTGACGCACAATTCGTCAGTGTCGGCAACGAACTGGGCCTGCGCCTGCATATCGACGGTTACGGCCTGACCATGGGCCAGTTGCTCAGCCTGCCGATGATCATTGCCGGGATCACCGTCATCCTGATCGCCCGCCGCCGATGACCGCCTTGGGCGACCTCCTGATCGCCCGCATCGGGCGGACCGGGCCGATCACCCTGGCCGACTATATGGCCGATTGCCTGATGCATCCCGAGCATGGCTATTACGCCACCCGTGACCCACTGGGAACCAAGGGCGATTTCATCACGTCACCCGAAATCAGCCAGATGTTCGGCGAATTGATCGGGCTGGCACTGGCGCAAGCGTGGCTGGATCAGGGTGCACCCAGCCCCTTCACGCTGGCCGAACTTGGCCCCGGGCGCGGCACACTGATGGGTGACGCGCTGCGGGCGACTCGGGCCGTACCTGGGTTTCATGACGCCGCACAGGTACATTTCGTCGAAAGCTCGCCAGTTCTGCGCAGCGCGCAGGCCAGAGCCGTACCCGATGCGCAATGGCACGACAGCCCTAACGCATTGCCTGATGGCCCACTGTTCCTGATTGCCAACGAATTCTTTGACGCACTACCGATCCGGCAATTCGTCAGGGACGGGTCAGGTTGGCGCGAACGAATGGTCGGGCTTAAGGATAATAAACTGCATCTCGGCCTGTCAGATGCCACGCCACTAACCATGCTGGCCCACCGGCGGGACGACACGCAGGACGGCGATCTGGTCGAGACCTGCCCGGCCCTGCCCGGCATCATCCAGACCATCGGCGCTCGGATTGATACCCATGGCGGGGCCGCCCTGATCATCGACTATGGCGACTGGCAATCGCTGGGCGACACGCTGCAGGCTGTTACAGATCACAGCCCCTGCGACCCGCTGGACCAACCCGGCGCGGCCGACCTGACGGCCCATGTGGATTTCGCCGCCATTGCCGCCAACGCGAATCCAGCCAAACACACCCGGCTGACGACGCAAGGCGTGTTCCTAGAACGCCTTGGGATAACAAACCGTGCCCAAGCGCTGGCACAGAAACTGACAGGCGACGCACTTCAATCCCATATCAAGGCACATCGGCGCTTGACCCACCCCGACGAAATGGGTGACCTTTTCAAAGTGATCGGCCTCTATCCCGCAACGGCGACTCCGCCACTCGGACTGGAACCATGACGCTGGAAATCATCACCGACCCCGCCCTCAAGGGCACAACCCACGGGTTTTTCACGCGGGCCGGTGGGGCGTCCTCGGGCGTATTCAAGGGGCTGAACTGCGGCTACGGAAGCTCGGACCAGCATGATATCGTCAGCATCAACCGCGAACGTGTGGCCAAGGCGCTGAACGTTCAGCCTGACAGGTTGGTGGGGGTCCACCAAATCCATTCCGCCGATGCGATCAGCGTGACCGGCCCCCTTGGCACCACGATCAAGGGTGACGGGCTGGCCACGGCAACACCAGGGGTTGCACTGTCGGTACTGACAGCGGACTGCCAGCCGGTCCTGTTTGCCGATCAAAAGGCCGGGGTGATCGGGGCAGCCCACGCCGGATGGAAGGGCGCGCTTGACGGCGTGTTGGAAGCCACGATCAAACAGATGGAAACGCTGGGGGCCGCTCGCGCCAACATCGCCGCCGTCATCGGCCCGTCCATCAGCCAACGCAATTACGAGGTCGGGCCGGAATTCCTGGACAAGTTCCTGCAGGCCGATCCGACCTATAGCCGCTTCTTCGCCGGCGGATCGGGGGACCGGATGCATTTCGATCTGCCCGCCTTTGGGCTCTACCGGTTACGGCAGATCGGGGTGCGCTCCGCCACATGGACGCGGCACTGCACCTATGCCGACCCGGACCGGTTTTTCAGCTACCGCCGGTCGGTCCACAAGAAGGAAGCGGATTATGGGCGGCTCATCGCTGCAATCCGGCTCTAAAAGCGGCGCGAATGGGGCTTTTAGATAACGGGTTCAACTCCTGTTCATCCTGAATGACCCCAAGTCAACCTTTGATACCTTATATTTCAATGACTTAGCCAAATATCCGGCCAATTCCTGCCCGTTCCATAACTTTTCATGTCTCTGCCAAACTGTTGCCCGTTTGGTTGGTCACCTTCTGGGGACAAGGGTTAGGGGATGACGACAAAAGAAGAAGGCGGATCCATGAACGATCGTTGGCAAAAATCTCTCGAGGCTGCAGTAGCCGCATATGACACCCCAATGCCCTGGGAACGTGGCACGCAGCGTCAGGCGCTCATCACGCGGCGCAAGCTGCGGATCGATGAGATCCTCAGGGAGCGGGCAGAGGAACGCCGTCAGGCGTAATCCCGCATGGGCCGGATATCGGCGCGCTGTCCCGGCGCGTTGACAGCATTCCGGTCTGAACCTGTGACCACAGAAAACGGGCCTCTCATCACGATGATGATGCGAACAACAAAGCGAGATCAATTTGACGGACCATTTCCATCACGCATATCTTGCTTGTCCGGGCACAGCCCTGTGGCGCACCAACTGTATTCAGGGGGCCGGTCAGCATGGACCGCGCCGCTAGCGTAACCGGGCCGTCACCACGCAACATGATGCAAGCCCGCAAATATCAGGTCACGTACCTCAACAACGCCTCCGAGATTGAGGATTTCACCCGCATCGCACCGGCAGCCCCTGCGTTCGAGGATGCATTCGGCGCGCTCGGCCACGGGGCCATCCTGCAAACCGCCAACGGCCCGATGGCGGTCGAGGATCTGCTGCCCGGTGATCAGATCCGGCTCGCCTGCGGTGATTTCGAAACGCTGCTCTGGCGTGGCTCCATGACCATCAAACCGGGGGATGAGGCGACCAGCCCCGATGCCTCCAGTCTGATCCGGATCACAGCCGATGCGCTGGGGCTCGACCGGCCATCACCCGATCTGGTGCTGGGGCCCACCGCCCGGCTCTATCACAGGGCCAGCAATGTGCGCACCCTGACAGGCAGCCGCGCGGCCTATATTCCGGTGCGTGATTTCATCGACGGTAACGCCTTTGTCGAGTTACGGCCCGCCACCCCGGTTGCGGTCTATCAACTCGGCTTTGCAAGCCACAGACGGCTATCGGTCAACGGGATCGAAATCGAAAGCCTGCACCCCGGAACCGCCTTTGCCCTCGGCCTTCGTGGCGACCGGCTGGCACAGTTCCTGTCGCTCTTCCCGCATAAACACAGCCTCGAAGATTTCGGCACTCTACAATACCCGCGGCTCCGCTTGCGCGACCTGGACCTGTTCGACCTCAAATAGCCGGTGCAGTGACGGCCTTCGCTCCGATACGGACCGACCGCCCCCAGAACCGCCACATCAGAAGCAGTGCCGCCACCGCCAAGCCGATGACCAGGCCCAGCCACAGCCCCACAGGCCCATAGCCCAACGTGAACGCCAACACATAGCTGGCCGGCAACCCGATCACCCAATAGCTGATCGTCGCCATGACCATCGGTACGGTCGTGTCCTGCACCCCCCGCAACAGGCCCAGTGCCATGACCTGTGCCGCATCCACGATCTGAAAAAGGGCGGCAACAATGACCAGACTGGCACCGATACGCAGCAGGGTCACCCGCTCCGCCTCATCAGGATCAATGAAGAGAGACACCAGAACCTCGGGGATCATCATGAAAACAGCCGAGGTCAGGAGCGCAAACAGCGCCGACATGCCAATCGCCGTCACACCGCCCCGGCGCAACAACAGCTCGTCCCGACGACCCAGCGCACGGCCCGCCCGGACGGTCGCGGCCTGACTGAACCCGATATGGACCATGAACGCCATGCTCGCCAATTGAATGGCGATGCCATGGGCGGCCAGTTCGATTGCACCAATCCAACCCATCATCACAGCAGAGGCGCTGAACAACCCGCCTTCAGCCAGTGAGGTCAGACCAATCGGCCAGCCAAGCTTGAACACACGGGCCATGATCTGGGAATCGCTGCGCCAGAAATTCTTGAACAGTTCAAACTGCGGCAGCACGCGCAAGGTATAGATCAAAAGGATCAACACGGTCACAGCCGTGACCGACAACGACGCAATCGCCGCCCCCTGAATACCCAGTTCCGGCGCGCCCCAATTGCCGAAAATCAGGGCATAGTTGACCACCACATTCATCAGCGCCGCACCAATCGTGGCCCATAGAATAATCGCCGTATGCTCCAAAGCCGCCAGAAACGACTTCATGGTCATGACGATCAGGGCGGGGATCATCTGCCAGATGACAATCTGAAGATAGATATGGGCCAATGCCGCAACCTCGGGCTCCTGCCCGATGGCAATCAGGATCTCCTCAGCCCAGAAAAACGGGATCGTCACGGCCAGCCCATACATGATCGACAGCCACAGCCCCATGCGGGTCACCCGGCGTACCTGGGTGTCATCGCGCTCTTCGGCAGCGGCGGCCACCATTGGCGTAACGGCCTGCGCAAAACCGGCGCCGACGATGAAAATGACAAAGAACATCGTACCCGCAATGGTCGACGCGGCCAATGCAGTGACATCATACCAGCCCAGCATGATCGTATCGGTGATATGGATCGCAAACTGGGCCAGATTGCTCAGGATCAGGGGCATTCCCAGCACCCAGATCGCCTTGGCGTGGTCCTGATATGTCTGCGCGGGTTGGGTCATGCGCCCAGCCTTAGGCGCGATTTGACGCATGGTAAAGCGCTATCAAAGGCTGCGCAGCACCAGTTGCCCGGCCAGAATCGCCACAATGCCACCAGCCACCAATTCGGCCAGCGCAAGCGTGCGCGCAACACCCGCGCCGCTGACCAGACGCAAGGCACTTTCACGAAACCCGACCGCCAGCACCGCCACGGTAACTGTGATGGATGCGGTTCCCAGACCCATCACAAACGCCCCGATGATCCCGGCCCAATCCAGATCCAGACGCCAAGTCAGGATCAACAAAAACAAGGCACCCGTGCAGGGACGGATGGCAATGGTCCCCACCACAATCGCGGCGTCACGCCAGGACCGGACGCTTTTGGCCTGCTCGATCGTCGGACCATGGGCATGACCGCAATGACCACAGACCGCGTCCTCGCCATGATGGGCGTGGTCATGGACCTGCGACGCGGCCCGCAAATGGCGGACGCCCCGCCACACCAGCCACAAGCCGACCAGCCCGATCAAACCGTAACTCAGCGGGGCCATGATCCGGTCCGCCGCCCCCGTCATCTGTTCGCGGCCCCAGCCCAGCACAAACACCCCGGCATAGACCAGCAGCACAGCGGTCGCGGCCTGCGCAAGGGACGAGGCGAGCGCCAGCCCCGCCAGCCGCCCGGCGGGCACACGCGCCCCGACACCGTAACCGCCAATCACCAGCTTGCCATGGCCCGGCCCAGCGGCATGCACAAAACCATAGGCAAAACAAAGACCCCACAGGGTCAACAGGGCCGCCATGTCACCGGCGCGCAAGGCCCGCAGGGCCGCCGCCATCGCGTTCTGCACATCGCGTTGTGCCGCCGCCGCCATACGGCTGATCTGATCGGCACCACCAAAGCCCCACAACCAGACCGCCGCCGCGATCAATGCGGCCAGCAATCCTAAAGCGGCGCTGCGCATATCACCGTGACCGTATCGGCAAAGGCTTGTCCCACTTCGGGAAAGTCTTCATCCGGGCCGACATCGGATGCCGGACGCCCGTAAAGCAATTCCTCGACCATTGTATAGGCCGCATCCAGATTGGCAGGAACAATCGTGACCTCACAATCGTCCCGACCTTCGATACGCACAGGGCGCACCAGATCATAGGCGACATAATAGAAGGGATCATAGGCGCGCACGATCAGCGGGGCATTGCGATCAGCAAGGCTGGCCACCGGACGCAGATGCGTCTCGACAAAGATGCCTTCCTCAAACGTCATGCGGTGGTCACGCTTTTCAGCCAGCGGCAACACCACCTCACCCTGCATCACCTCAAGATCGCCGGTATAGTCCGGCGGCCAGGCCGTGATCTGCTCGTCCAGCAGGGTCTGCTTCGCCGCTGTCAGAACCGTATCACCATCCAGACCGATGCCCAGATCCGTGCTAACCAGCAGCGAAAAGAACTCATCATAGGTCCAATCAAGCCGCACGGCGACGCCCCCATCACCATCAAAAACAATGACCATCTCGGTCTGCACAAACACATGCGGATGGGCCACTACAGGCAATGGCAGCATCAGTCCGGCGATCAGTGAAAATGTCCGTAGCATGTCACCTAGGTAACGGTGATCCGGCGTCATCACAATGGACATCCACATCACACCCGCGCCATTCTGGCACCAATCCGCCAAGGAGAATGCAATGACCGGATACAATACCCTGATCAAGGACGCGCGCAGCTTTTACAAAGCACTCGACGCCAACAATACACGGGATTGGTGGCAAGAGAACAAGGCGACCTATGACACCAAACTCAAAGCACCCGCGCTGGACCTGCTGGCGGCGCTGACGCCACCCCTGTCCGACCTCGCCGATGTGCCAATCACATCCAAATTGTTCCGACCCCATCGCGATGTGCGGTTTTCCAAGGACAAGACGCCCTATAACACCCACCTTCACATGATGTGGGCCATCGACGGCGACGCGCCCCAGAACCCGGTGTTTTTCTTCGGGATCGGGCTGGATTACGTGACAGCAGGTGTCGGCATGATGGGGTTCGACAAACCCGTGCTGGCCAATTGGCGCAAGATGCTCGACCTCGACACCGACCGGATCAAGGGGATCGTGGCCGATGTGGAAACCGCCGGTTTCAACTTGCGTGAACCCGCGCTCAAACGGGTGCCTTCACCCTATGATCAGGACCATCCCGCAGGGCGTCTGCTGCGGATGAAAGGGGCCGTGGCGGGTAAAGAATTGGGAGCCAAGGCCAAATTGCCGGACGACATCGTCACCGCGTTCAAAACCGCATGGCCCTTCAACAACCTGCTGATCTCCATCGCCGAGGCCTGAGCGGGGATGGGTCAAGACCCATCTTACGCCGCGGCTCTGTCCTTCTCTCCCGACAGCGTCCCCCGGTAATGCACGATCAGCGCCCCGGTCAACGGGGCTTTCAGCGCCACATCAAAATGAAACGTTCCATCTTCGGCATGCTCATGGGCGATACTCTGGGGTAGCAGGAACTGCGGTAGCGGGACAGGGCCAAGCCGGCCGGACAACACCGGAAACTGAAGCGTGCCATCCCTGACATGCAGACCCAGCACAAAGGTGAAAGGACCAAACCGCTCTGTCATCTGGCCACCCTGCTGCCGTAGAACGGACCGAAACACCTTGTCACCGAACTGCCGTTCCCAGACCTCGCCCGCCCCATCGGGCGTCATGGTCACCGTCACCGCAATATCATCCGTCGCCTTGGGAAACCCGAAAAGCACCCCGATCAGCCGCGACAACAGCGATGTGCCACGCGCCACGGTCGCCCGCCCGGTCAGGCGACGCGGACCATAGACCTGATGCGCCTGCTGCACCGGTCCCGGCAGTTGATCGAAATCCGCGCCCAACTGGCGGACAAACAAGGGCGTCAGGCCCTCCTCCACCCGCTCCGTCTCAACCGCCAGATCAGCCATCCCCGCCTCAATCGCCGCAAGGCTCACCACCGCCACCGCAGGCCGCGCGCCGGGTCCAATCGCATCAGGCTGTCGCAACACAACGCGGGCCGCAACAGCCGGGATGAACGGCCCCTCACCCGCCCGCGCGATCAGGCGCCAGACGCGCCGCTGCCACCCCTCCGGATAGCGCGCTGTCACCGCCACGAACATCCCGCCCTCATCCGTGCCAAAGGGCCAGAGCAGCTTGGCCAACCACAGCATCAGGCGGACAAACCAGTCGGGTATCCCAAAGCCCAGCTTGCCCCGCACCCATGAAAATGCAGCCAATCCGTAATTCATAATGGGCAGTTCCAGCCCCGCCCGAAACAGCACCGTCCGCGCACCAAAAGTCCCAGCAAACAACCGATGATCCGGTACTTCGATCATCCAGGCCTTGCGGATCATACCCTGCCCCAGATCAAACCGGTCTGGCCGCGACCAACTGCGCATCGGCACCTTCGCCCCGTCAATCGTGACATCAAAAGGGCACCCGCATTGATGTAGGATGCTTTCCACCACCGCCTTCCCACGCGGAGCACGGTTTCCTGGCAAAATGGCACTACTGATCGTGTCGACCTCAAGCGCACCCTCCGCCAGCGCCGCCACAGCGGCTGACGATATCGCTGGCACGCTGGACACGCCCGATAACACAAAGACACCCGCCGTCTTGGCCGCCTCGTCGAGCACGCCAATGCCAGCGCAAAAGGCCGGATCATCCGCCAGGTCGAGGTAATGCACACCCTGCGCCACACAGGCGCGGGCAAAGGCGTAAGGATCATCGCCATAGGCATGAAACGGCCCGGCAGCATCCACCACGGCGTCAGGTGCAAGCGCCCAAAGCCCCGCCAGATCGCCCTGCCGATCCACGATCAGCGGCTGCGCGCCCGCCTCCGCCGCCAGCTGCGCAGCCTTATCCTCTGACCGACCTGCGACGACCACATCATGCCCATCACGGACCAACAAACGGACCAGCCGGGCGCCAAAAACACCATATCCGCCCAGCACCACAACCTTCATGGCAAAAGCCGCGCGCGAAAGGCTGGATCAGGCAACGCGCACATATCGTCCCGGCCAAACATGGCATATCGGTTCCGGGCCACACGGGCATAAAGCCAGTCGCGCAAGCGCTTGGGAATAATGCGCAAAATCGAACAGATCCTGCCCCAGCCGCCAGACCGCTCGCCCACCCGGATCATCGCATCAAAATCGCGCCAGACGGTATCGCCTTCGATAAACAGCCAACTGTCCGGGTCCAGCGCATCCAGTCCATGCGCGCGCATCAGTCGCGCGCCGGTCTCACCCTGAATCGTGGCGATGCGGATCTCACCGGACCGGTCCAACCGGTGGAGCATACGCGCACCCCACGAACACAAGGCACAGGTCCCGTCCATCACGGCAATCGGCTGGGCATCAGTCATGGCAAGCGCCCTAACCCCAATCCGCGCAACATACAATTCAAACGCCGGTCGCCTGAAATTTCTGCATCAGATAGGGGCCGGAGCGCACCGGCGGATAGGCATCCGACCCGTCAAGCGGCACGATCTCGGCATCCCAGTCCGGCTGATGGAAAAATGCCAGCGACTGGCGCGCCGGCTGGTCTGGTATGGCCACGACACGATGCAATGTGCTGACCCAGCGATCCGCCGTCCACCGCGCCATCAGATCCCCGATATTGATCACAAACGCCCCGTCCGGCGCTGGCACATCCACCCATGTGTCACCTTGCTTGACCTGCAGGCCCTGACGACCCGGCTGCGGCAAAAGGATGGTCAGCGATCCATAATCGGTATGAGCGCCCGCGCGTTGTTGTCTATCCAACGGCACATCCACCGTGGCCGGATAATGCAGCGCCCGCAGTGCCGAAATCGGGTCGCCGATGAAGCGGTCAAAATGATCCTCCGGCAGTTTCAAAGCCAATGCAAAGGCACGCATGATCCGCGCGGCCAGCGCCTCCATCGCCGCATAATAGGCTTCCCAAGCGGCACGAAACCCTGGCAGATCCGGCCATAATGTGGGCTGATAGCAGAACGCCATCGCCTCATCCGACGCATTAACAGGCACGCGTAAAGGGCCGCCGTTAAAGCTTTCTTTCAGATCAGGCGGCGTCTCTTCCCCCTTGGACCGGGCCAGCGCCTCGGCATCGGGGCCCAGATACCCATAAGGATACCCCTGATAAGGCGGCGCGACCGCCTGTTTCTGCGCCAGGTCCTGCTGAAAAAACGCATCCGCCGCGGTCCAAACCGCGTCAATCACCGATTGGTCCACCCCATGCCCCTGCAACACCAGAAACCCGGTGTCCCGGCAGATCCGATCCAGATCAGAGGCCATGTCGTGGCGTTCGTCTTGACGCGCGGCCTCAAATGCTGCCAGATCAAAAACCGGAAAACTCACCCCAACACATCCCGCCACGAATGCTGCGGCGCAAACCCGACCATGTGCTTGGCCTTGTCATTGGCATACATCGTCTCAACCGGGCGCATCTCGCGGCGCTGCTCCACCCCCTGATAAAACCGGTCAATCACCTCGGCGCTGGTGATCCCCACCGACAGATCGTCGTTCGAGACGTTAAACACCTGATACCCCAACCCGTCGGTCTTCAGGCAGCAATCCACCATATGCCCCAGATCGCGAGCGTCGATATAGGCAAAGATATTGCGACGGCGGGTGGCGGGATCCGCCATAAAAACTGGAAAATTCTCAGCATATTCATGCGGTTCGATCACGTTGTTGATACGCAACCCATAGACATCCGCGCCACTGCGCGCCTGAAACGACCGCCCCGTAACCTCATTGCAAACCTTGGACATCGCATAGCTATCATGGGGCACGGTCGGATGATCCTCATCCACCGGGACATAATCCGGCTTCACCTCACCATCGGCAAAACACACACCATAGGTCGTCTCGGAACTGGCAAAAATCACCTTGGGGATACCCAGCTTCACCGCCGCCTCAATGACGTTATATGTGCTCAACGTATTCTGGCGAAAACACTCGCCATCGGTGCCGATCATGACGCGCGGCACGGCGGCAAAATGCACCACGGCATCATAGCGAGGCACGCCCGTCCCTTCATCCAATTCATGAAAATCGGCGAACTGCGACATCGCGCCAATCACCTGCCCCGCATCGCAGAGATCAATCAGCAACTCCGAACAGTCGAGACCCGATGCCACCCGGTCCACATTCAGCACCCGATGCCCCTGTTCCAGCAGATACCGGATCGCCCATTTGCCCGCCTTGCCGCTGCCGCCTGTAAAGAAAACCCGCATATTCCGCCTCCCGCTCACACGCCAGCCTAGACCGCCCATCGCCAAATTCAACGGTATTCATCCCGGAACCCGGCGGCTAGGTTAACCACGACTCAAACACGCAGGAGACACCGATGCGCACCATGACCGCCGCTCTTGGCATTATCGCCGCCACCGCCGCCCATGCCGAAAACCGCATCGACATCGTGCGGCCTGACGCGCCGGAACTGGCAGCCTACGGGGATCACAAGATCGGGGTCACCACAATGACCTTCACCAATCCCGACCAGATCGATGTGGTCAATACCGGGTCCAACGGTGATATCGCCCGCTATGACCGCAGCCTGACCGTCGAAATCTGGTATCCCGCAACCGATGACACCATCCCCGGCGGCACGCTGACCGCATTGGTGCGCGACGGCATGACCGAGGCAACGCTGACAGGTCAGGCCGCCCGTGACGCCGTCCCCGACACCAGCCAGACCTTCCCGCTCGTCATCATCTCGCACGGCTATCCGGGCAACCGGTTCCTGATGTCGCCTCTGGGTGAAAACCTCGCTTCCAAAGGCTACGTGGTCGCCTCCATCGACCACCGCGACAGCACCTATGATGATCAGACCGCCTTTGGGTCCACCCTCGTCAACCGGCCCTGGGATCAGCGGTTCGTGATTGACAGCATCACCGGGCTGGGCGGTGATCTCGGCCAGATCGTACAGGACGATAACGTGGCCATCATCGGCTATTCCATGGGCGGCTACGGGGCGCTGATCTATGCAGGCGCCGGGGTCACCAACGCCTCCACCGAATACACATGGGGCGCACCGCAGGGACTGCTCGAACGCAACATGATGGGCACCGAAAGCCATGCCGGGCTGGAAGACCCCCGCGTGAAAGCCTTCGTCGCCTTCGGCCCTTGGGGCAACAACACAGGCTTCTGGGACGCGGATGGCTGGGCAGGCATCGACAAGCCCCTGATGCTGATCGCAGGCAGCGTGGATGACGTATCAATCTACGATGATATCCGGGGCATCTTTGACGACACAGTCAACACCACCCGGCATCTGCTGACCTTTGAGAACGCCAACCACAATGCGGGCGCCCCCATGCCCGCACCGGTGGAAACCTATGATCTACCCGCCAATGACGACGGCTGGTTCCCCTTCGGCCATTATTCCGATGCGGTCTGGGACACCACAAAAATGAACAATGTCAGCCAGCACTTCATCACGGGCTATCTGGACCTGCACCTCAAAGGGGATGACGGCAAGGCCGATTATTTCGACCTGGTCCCATCCGGGACCGATGCCGTCTGGTCTGTCGATGACAATGGCGATCTTCAAGATGACCATACCTATTGGAAAGGCTTCCGCCCGCGCAGCGCCTTCGGGCTGATGTTCGAAACAAAACAGGCGGGGGAGTAACGCTGTCGGCGCACCACACCAAATCCTGACACAGGATTTGACGCCAGACTTTCTGCGAAAGTCTGCCTGTCCCGGCACCGGACACGGCAGGGCCTTGCGCGCGCAACCTGCCATGCCCAATCTGACACCATTCAATTTGGGCATTTGGGGGCTGGGGCCGATGGTTTTCAGAAACGTGGCACTGTTGCTCATTCTGCAAGGCACACCGCTTCAGGCCGAGGAACGCCAGTTCGCCGACATCATCTATATACCACTCAGCGGGTGGGACGGCGGCAGGGAAAGGGATGGCACCAAGGTCTTCCTCTCTGACCTCCCCGATGATCGCTGCGACATCTGCCGGTTCTACCTCAGCGGCTCGCAATCCCATCAGGGCAGCCTGGCCAGCTTTCTCGACGCCAATCTGACCCGGTTCGAAGACCCGGGCGACCGCGACCGGTTCACCGCGATGGGCCCGCATTCAGACATCAGCATCGCCGGACATCCTGCCCGGATGCAAGGCTACCGGTTCGGGCGACGCGCGATTTATATCCTGATCGCTATCGACCTCGGCGACCGAAAATCGCTGCTCGGCTTTCGGGGGAATTTCTACGATGATGACGACCTGCGGGAGGTGGGCGATGTCTTCGCCAGCCAGATCGCCCCATTCTTCAACACGCTGGAATTTGTCACAAACCCTGACGATCTGCTCCTGCCTGCCGCGACCTCGGGCAACATGTCCGGCGTCTGGTGGGGGTGGCGGCAACGCATGAGGCCCGCCATTGACGGCACGCTCACCCTCAGCATCGACCACCAGGTCCTCACCTTCTATACCGATGGCCACGTCTATCGCGGGGCACCCCCAAGCGGGGTCGTCACCATGGATCGGGACAAGGTCGCAGGCACATTCGACAAGAACCTCGGCGTCTACACCCATCAGGGGGCGCGGCAAATCAACATCACTTATCTGGACGGGCGGCGCGAAACGCTGAATTGGGACATATCCGAAGGCAAATGGACTGATGGTGATATCCTTTATCAAGAGGTCACACCGCTCTCTGACGGATCGCTGCTTGACGGCGGCGTGTCCGATTTCAGCTATACCGGTTTCACCCCCGGCAGCGGGATCGACGGCGGGGCGGCCAGCGCCTCCAGCACCACCTTCTTTCCTGATGGGACCTTCACCGGCGAAAGCTTCGGCTCAGTCTCTGCCACCTTGTCCGGCGGCGGGGTGACCAGTAGCAACACAAGCAACCAGCGCGGGCGTTACGAGGTGAAAGATGGGCTTCTGATAATGACCGACCAGACCGGCAGCACAACGGCAGAAATCATCTTCGAAACCGGTGACGGTATCCTGATCGGCGATCAGTTTCTGGAACAGGAATGATCCGGGCCGCCCTCCTGACATTGCTGCTAATGGCCCCAACATCCGGGTCTGCCCAATCCGCCCCTGATGGGCTGTGCCGGGCCAGCCAGACTCAGGGCTGCCCCGCAATCCGCGCCCGTGAGATCATTGACGTCACCCAGGCCCCATGGCGCGGCATCGGGCGGGTCAATTTCGCCAGCATCCAGATCAGATCGCATTGCACCGGCACGCTTGTCGGCGACAACATCGTGTTGACCGCTGCCCATTGTCTCTACAACAGCGCGCGCAAATCCTGGATCCCGGCGCAAAGCATCACCTTTGTTGCAGGCTATCAGCGCGGCGAGCATATCGCGGCCTCACCCGTGGCCCGCTACATCCTTGACGACAACCAAGACCCGACCAGCAACAGCTTCAACCCCAATCCATCCAGCGACTGGGCCCTCCTGTTGCTCGAAACCCCCATCGGGGCGCAAGTCGGTGCGCTGGCAACCGGTCACCACACGACTGATGAAACACCAGTACTCATCGGTTATCCGGCCATCCGCCCTCACGTCGCCTCCATCGCCCGCGACTGCGGCCCGATCCGGCAGGACGCCGGCGCAACGCTTCTCCGCAACACCTGTGCTGCCATGAACGGCGATTCCGGCGCGCCACTTCTGTCCATGGCCACCGGCACACCCCGGATTATCGGGGTCCTGACCGCCGTCACTGCGGGCAGCAACGGCCTGCAAACCATCAGCGTAGCAGCACAGCAATGGAAACCAGCCCTGCACACGCTGCAAAACAACGCGCCTGCGCCCTGACAACGCCCAATTCCCCAATTGCCCCGGCCCCGCCCGCCTGCCATTATGGGCGCAATCAAAAGAAATGAGCAGCACACAATGGCCGACGATCTCCTCTCCGGGGGCACACCCGACGACTACAATGCATCCTCGATCGAAGTGCTTGAGGATATGGAGCACGTGCGCCTGCGCCCCGGCATGTACATCGGCGGTAAGGACGAACGCGCACTGCACCACATGGTCGCGGAAATCATCGACAACTCTATGGACGAAGCCGTCGCAGGCCATGCCACCTGGATCGAGGTTGAACTGCACGATACCGGAAAAGTCACCATCCGCGATAACGGGCGCGGCATCCCTACAGACGAACACCCCAAACACCCTGGGAAATCCGCGCTTGAGATTATCTTTTGCACGCTCAATGCAGGCGGCAAATTCTCAGGTGAAAACTACGAAACCTCCGGTGGTCTGAACGGGGTCGGCTCATCGGTCGTCAATGCGCTGTCAGACTATCTGCACGTCGAAGTGGCGCGGAACAAGCAACTGGTCGGCATGACCTTCGCGCGGGGTGTTCCGCAAACGAAACTGGAATCGCTTGGTGCGGCCCCTAACCGGCGGGGCACGGCGGTCACCTTTCACCCCGATCCGGAAATCTTTGGCGCGCTCACCCTCAAACCGCGCACATTGTTCCGCATGGCGCGGTCCAAGGCCTATCTGTTTTCAGGCGTCGAAATTCGCTGGAAATCCGGCAAAGACGACGGCGAAACGCCCACCGAAGCGACCTTCAAATTCCCCGGCGGCCTGTCGGATTATCTGCACGAAAGGCTCGAAGGGGCGACCACATACGCCGACAAACCTTTCGCAGGCAGCGTCTCCTTCAGCGAAAAATTCGGCGAGGCAGGCAAGGTCGATTGGGCCATCAACTGGACACCAGCACGCGACGGCTTCATCCAATCCTACTGCAACACCGTGCCCACACCCGAAGGCGGCACCCACGAATCCGGCTTCTGGTCGGCTGTCCTCAAAGGCATCCGCGATTATGGCGAACGGGTTGCCAACAAAAAGGCCAAACAGATCACCCGCGACGATCTGATGACCGGCGGCTCGGCACTTGTGTCGATCTTCATCCGCGATCCGCAATATGTCGGCCAGACCAAAGACCGGCTGTCCAACGAAAGTGCGCAGAAAATGGTCGAAGGCGCCGTGCGCGACCATTTCGACAACTGGCTGGCCGCGGATACAAAATCCGCAGGCGCGATCCTCGATTTCCTCGTCCTGCGCGCCGAAGAACGGCTGCGGCGGCGTCAGGAAAAGGAAACCGCCCGCAAATCCGCCACCAAGAAACTGCGCCTCCCCGGCAAACTGACCGATTGCACATCAAAGGACCGGGCGGGGACCGAGCTTTTCATCGTCGAAGGCGACAGCGCCGGCGGCTCCGGCAAAGGCGCACGCAACCGCGAAAATCAGGCGCTCCTGCCGCTCAAGGGCAAGATCCTGAACGTCCTTGGCGCGGCCTCCAACAAGCTGACCACCAACGCCGAAATCAACGACCTATGCGAGGCACTCGGCGTCGGCATGGGCACCCGCTTCAACGTCGATGACCTGCGCTATGACAAGATCATCATCATGACCGACGCGGATGTGGACGGCGCCCATATCGCCTCGCTCCTGATGACCTTCTTCTTCACGCAGATGCGGCCCCTGATCGACCACGGCCACCTCTACCTCGCCTGCCCACCGCTCTACCGGCTGACGCAAGGGGCCAAACGGGTCTATGTCGCCGACGACGCGGAAAAAGAGGCCGTTCTGGCCAAAGGACTTGGCGGCAAAGGCAAAATCGACGTGCAACGGTTCAAGGGTCTTGGCGAAATGGACGCCAAGGACCTGAAAGAAACGACAATGGACCCCAAGACGCGCAAACTGATCCGAGTGACAGTGCATGACGAAGAACCGGGGGACACAGCCGATCTGGTCGAGCGGCTGATGGGCAAAAAGCCAGAATTGCGGTTCCAGTATATTCAGGAAAACGCGCGGTTCGTGGAGGAGTTGGATGTTTGAGTAAGGAAGCCGACTTCAAGTTAGAGTTCACAAAAAGACACCCACAATACGTCCGTCTGGAAAGTTGCATAACGAGCATCTTGGGAGGAGCAATCTCTGAGCTCGACGTCGATAGTTTTCCAGTGTCGCACAGGATTAAGACTATCGAAAGTGCACTGGGAAAAATAGCATCGAAAAGTTATGAAAACGCCTTCGAAGAAATCACAGATTTTGTAGCATTTAGAATAATCGTATACTTGGAGAGCGATGTCGAAAAAGTAGCGGACTGCGTCCGACAGCTTTTTACCATCGATGAAAATAACAGCATCGACAAGAGGATGGCAAAAAATACAAACGAATTTGGCTATCGATCGTTGCATTTGATCTGTCAACTTGGCGAACAACGGGCGGACTTGCAGGAGTATACCGGCATAGCCAAGCAAAAATTTGAAGTGCAGATCAGAACAGTACTTCAACATGCTTGGGCGGAAATCGAACATAAGAAAAACTACAAGGGGGTCAACAGTCTTCCTGAAGTGTTAGAACGTCGCTTGATGGCAGTCTCTGGCACTTTAGAACTGTTGGACAGGGAATTCAGCGACATTAGTTTAGAAGCGGAAAAATACGCAAGATTAGTGAAATCTGATGCCCCCTCAATATCGGAAGACAAACTAACCTCGCTTGCAGTCGACTCTGCATTCGAGGGGTTTGTTCTCAAAGTTCTAAATAGGAAAGTTGCTGCGACTTACGCTAGTAAAGATTTAAAAGAGGGTATTCTGGCTGAGTTAAACGGCTTCGGGATTAATACTCCGTCTGAATTGCGAAAGCTTCTTAACAACAAATTTGCAAAGGATCTCATGTTGATTGATAGCCGTGCAAATGATGGTTCTTTGGTGGGGTACTTAAGATGCCTAATGATGATTGAAGATGTTGAGAATTACTTTTTAAATGGCTTCCCCAAACATGGTTTTGATACGATTGCACCGTTGACCCTTGACTTGATTGAGCAAGTCACGTCCGACAATGAAATCCGAGCGAAAATTCTGAGCCATATAACGGAAGGTGGATATTAACTCACCGTTGTCGGGTAGCCATAAATGAACCTCGCTCTTAACTTTCGCCCAAGGGCAGCGCCCGGACCTCGGGGTGGGCGCAGCAACGGGACTGCTTGGCGGAACATGGCCACCAAAGCTGACACCACTACAATTTGAAACGTTGCAAAAGCGCCCTCCCCGTGGGGGAGGTCCGGGCGCTGCCCGGCGATGCTGGGCGGGAGATCTGCACCGGAACGCCGTATATGTAGGGTGGGTGAAACCCACGCGTCTGAACCGTCCGCTCCGCAGCCCCGGACCCGATCCGGGGCCTCGCCCTCACCATGAGGTCCCGGGTCAAGCCCGGGACAGCTACATCCCAGCCCCAAAACCTTAACACCGCATTCACACTCCCACCGTGCGCCCTGTTAAACCCGGCCTGTGCCCGCCAGGGGTCCGACGTTTTGCCGACGCATCGCCGACGCGATGCTGACACGCCAAAACGCCACAAAATCACGCATTAACGATTGATTCGGCAAATTCGGGCGCAACCCACCGCACGCACCCCCACCGAACGTTGCTTCACCCCCCCGATGCGCTACCATCCAGATATGCGCCATTTCATCCTCGCCCTCCTCCTCGCCGCGCCCGTCTCCGCCCAGGAGATCGAAACCGACCTCGAACTCGTCCTGCTCGCCGACGCCTCCGGCTCCATCGACGCCGACGAATTGCTGTTCCAGCGCCAATCCTACGCCACCGCCATCACCGACCCGGCGGTCGTTTCGGCCATAGAAAACACGCTCTACGGCTCCATCGCGGTCACTTACGTCGAATGGGCCGCCACGCAGGCGACCGTCGTCGACTGGACCCTCATCGCTGACATGGAAAGCGCCACCGCCTTTGCCGAAGCCCTCATCGGCCCACCGCGCCAGGCCAGCGGACGCAACGCCATCGGGGCCGCCCTGCTCTACGGGAAGGACCAGATAGAATCCAATGATATCAATGGTTTCCGCCGCGTGATCGACTTCTCCGGCGACACGATGGCCAATTCATTCGGTCCGCCCATCACCGTCGCGCGGGATCAGGTCGTGGCCGCAGGCATCACCATCAACGCGCTCCCCATCCTGCGGAATACGCAGTGGCAAACCGACGATCTGCCCGCCGCGTATGAGGCAAATATCATCGGCGGGCCCAACGCCTTCGTCATGCCCGCCCACTCCGGCCCGGAGTTCACGGATGCAGTGCGGCGCAAGCTGATCCTCGAAATCGCAGGCACGACGCCCCAGACAGAATTTGCCAGCCTATTGCTGCAGACCCTGCAGGTAAGCCAGTAAATCGACAATCGGCTGCGACGTCATGATGGGCTGCCCGGTCTCGGCCTTGGTCGCCACGTCATTGCCTTCAAAGAAGTCACCATAAACCGGCATCGCACTGCCATGGCTGACCAGCGGATCACGCCCGTCAATCCGCATGACGACCCGGATCACCGGAAAAATGCCATCATTTCTTGTACTTAGCGCCGTCAAATCCGCGGGACGCACCACCAGCGAAGGCGACATCGGGCCGTTTCCAACGGCCGCGGTGCCGTGACATGTGGCGCAATAAAACTGATAAAGCGCCTCACCTTCCTGCGCATCCTGTGCCACGGCAGGGGCGGCAAGCGTCATCATTAGGGTCAGTGAAAGCCAGCGCATCGGATCCTCCGTCATTACGATAAAGAGAAGCCTAGCGGGCCATCAACCGGCCCGCGTTGATGCAGGTCAATACGCCTAGCGCAGTGTCAGATTGCCGATCGCCGCGCGGATCATGCTGTCGGTATCATCGCTGTCGCCAGACACCGCCAGTCCCACCAACGCGCCCGGTTCACCGCCGAATGCGCGGGCATAATCCGCAGCAAGATCAACGGTTTCGCTATGCGATCCCGTTCCCGCCTGACGCAGCGCAATCGTCACACCCTGCCCCGGCGGGCCATAGGGCGACCGGATCACCTGCCCCCGGCTGTGGTTCCCGCCCCAGGCATATTGCATGATCCGCACATCGGCATTGCCCAGAAGGCTGCGGATATTGGCCCCTTGCAAGCTGGGTGCCACGCTTTCGGGCACAAAGACGAAATAAAGCGAGACATTGCGATCATCGCCGCCTTTCTGGGCCAGATTGGTGGGTGGGACCGATTGTTCCACCGTCCAGGACCACGATGCGCCACGGCTCCCCCAATCGGCGGGGCTGACTCGTGTCCAGGCGATGGACACTGACCCGTTTGACACCATGCTCAGGCTCTGGCCAAAGGAGTAATCATTCGAACTGAACAGCGACAGGCGCTGCTCCTGCCAGCCAGTGGCAAAACTGATCGGACCGGCATTGGCCGTCAGGGTCGTGGTCAAAACAAGTGCGGCGGAAAGAGCAAGGCGCATCAGACATTCCTTTTCGTGGACCTGACAAATCAGCTAGCCCACCAAAGGTCATCGGACACCAATATATTCCAATTCTCACATGATTGTCAGCAATACGTCATTCTTGAATGCTTTCCAGATACTCGGCCAGAACCAACAGCCGCATCGGCACCGGCGTACCCAGACCGTCCTCTTCGACAATCACCGTATCCCCCATATCACCTGCGCCAAACTCCGGCATGGCGGCGCTGAAATGCGCGCCGCGATCAAGGCCGTCAATCGTGCTCATGACCTGATTTCTAGGGAAAACACCGCCATTCCGGGCGGCAATCCCGGTCAGATCCGGCGGGGCCACAGCCAGCGCGCGCGCCGCAGGACCACCGCCCTTGCCATCGGCACCGTGGCAACTGGCGCAATCGGCCATGAAGGCCGTGCGCCCGTCCACAGGCTCCTCGACGCAGGCCGCCAGACCCAGCGCCGCCAGAATGATGAAATACCGCATGTTCTGCCTCCTGTTTTGATCAGACTGTAACAAATCGAGGGCGCCCGCCACTATGATCTGGATCATCCGGCCCCTAAGCTGCACGAAATTTCAGCAAAGGACCGCCCATGCCCCACCACATCCTGATCATGCTGGCCGCCGGAATAGGTATCCCGGTTCTGGCCGCCCTGAACGCCGCATTGGGCCGCCATATCGGGTCACCTGCAGTGGCCGCGACAGTGCTGTTTGTCGTGGCCTTCAGCGTCGCCGCTGTCACCGCGCTTCTCACCAACCCGGCAGCGGTCAGCAAATTGCCAGCCACGCCAAAGCACCTTTTCTTGGGCGGCACGCTGGTTGCATTCTATGTGCTGTCGATCACATGGATTGCACCCACGATGGGTGTCGGGAATGCGGTGTTCTTTGTGCTGCTGGGGCAACTGATTTCAGCGGCGGCCATCGACCATTTCGGGCTGTTCAGCGCGCAAACCTCTCCGCTGACCCTGACCCGTGCCGCCGGTATCGCCCTGATGGCGGCAGGGGTCTTTGTCACGCAGAAAGTTTGATCACCTGTTCCCACAGTGCATCGGGAACATCAACATCCTGCATCACATGACGGTTTGCACCGGGAATGCGCGTGCCTTCCTGTGCGGCCACGGCTTCAGCCACACGCGCAAAACGATCTGCAAAATCAGCATGATAAGTGCCCGGATCCAGCAGAATGTAAAACTGGCCCAGCCCATGCGGCGGCCCATCCGGCAGCTTCAGCCCGCCAACATCCAGCGAATTGACCGATCCGGTCATGCCAGCGGCCAGCAGTTCCGCCATCAGCCCGAACCCCCAGCCTTTGTAGCCACCCGCGCTGACCAGCGCGCCTTTCAGCGCAGCCTCTGGGTCGGTCGTTGGCTGGCCCTCGGCATCAACCGCCCAGCCCAGCGGAATGCTTTCTCCCGCAGCCTTGGCCATGGTGATCTTGCCCAGCGCCACGGCGGAGGTCGAGAAATCGAAATGCATGGCCAGTGCACCATCGCCCGGCACGCTCATCGCAATCGGGTTGGTGCCGATCACCGCCTTGTTGCCACCGGGCGGAGCGACGACGGGCGAGGCATTGGTAAACCCGATCCCGATCAACCCTTCGCCTGCAATCTGTTCGGTGAAATACCCCAGCGACGTGCAGGTATGCGCATGGGCCACCGCCAGCGTCGCCACACCGTTTTCGCGGGCGGCCTTCAACGCGGTCGTCAACGCCACCTCGAACGCATATTGGGCAAAGCCAAAGCGGGCATCGGACAGAACCGCAGCAGGGCGCGGGCGGCTGACCACCGGATCAATCGTACCTTTCACCCGGCCGGATGTCAGTTGCACACAATAGCTTTCCAGATAGTAAAGCCCACAGATCACGTTGCCCAGCGCCTCTGCCCGGGCCACGGCCTTGGCGACTGACCGGGCCTGCCGCTTGCCCGCGCCATGGGCTGTCAGTGCGGCAAAACTGCGCTCTTCAATCTCGGTAACATCAACTCTCATAACGCCTCCAACACACCGCCTGTCATCCGCACCTGCCGGTCCATCCGGGCCGCCAGTTCCAGATTATGGGTCGCAATGACGGCGGCAAGCCCGGTATCACGCACCAGCGTCATCAGCGTATCGAACACCCTGTCGGATGTCTCCGGGTCAAGGTTCCCGGTCGGCTCATCCGCCAGCAACAGGGCCGGTTCATTGGCAAGCGCCCGGCAGAACGCAACCCGCTGCTGTTCGCCCCCCGACAATGCAGCAGGGCGGTGCGTGGCCCGTTCGGCAATCCCGACCCGACCCAACAAGGACATCGCGCGATCATGGGCCGCCTTGTCGGCCACGCCATTGGCAAGCTGCGGCAGCACAATGTTTTCCAGCGCCGTGAACTCCGGCAGCAGATGGTGAAATTGATAGATGAACCCCACCGTCGACCGGCGCACCGCCGTGCGCCTGCGATCCGACAGGCGGGTCATATCCTCACCCTCAATCGCGACGGTCCCCGCATCAGGTGTATCCAGCAGCCCCGCGATATGCAGCAGGGTCGATTTGCCAGCACCCGACGGGGCGACAAGGGCAACCACCTCGCCCGGCTCCACGGTCAGCGTGGCGCCCTGCAACACCTTCACCTCGTTCGGTTTGCCGTGGTTATAGCCTTTGACCAGATCGGCCACCTGCAATGTCGGATCACTCATAGCGCAGCGCCTCAACCGGGTTCATCCGAGCGGCACGGCGCGCGGGAAAGATCGTGATGATCCATGACAGCCCCAGCGACAGGGACATCGCCTTGATCACATCCGACAGGTGTAACTGGGCCGGCACGTTGTAAATTCCCCTGATCGACGGGTCCCAAACCCCGCCCCCGGCCACGTAATTCACCAGACTGAAAATCTGATCGATATAGATCGCAAAGAGACACCCCAGCACGACCCCAAAGAACGTACCAATCGTGCCAATCCCTGCACCACAGATAAAGAACACCCGCAGGATTGACCCTTCTGTCAGGCCCATCGTGCGCAAAATCCCCACATCGCGGCCTTTGTTTTTGACCAGCATGATCAACCCGCTGATGATGTTCATGGATGCCACCAGCACCAGAATGGACAGGATGATGAACATCACATTATCCTCGATCGTCAGCGCCCGCAGAAACCGACCCACCCGGTCCTGCCAGCTATAGGCCCACATGCCCGGCCCGGCCGCATTGGCCACGATCTGTTTCAACTCTTCCGACCGGTTGATATCGTCCAGTCGCACCTCCAGCTCGTCCGCCACACCATCGCGGTTAAACACCAGTTGGGCCACGTCAAAGGGCAGATAGGCGCGCACCTGATCAATCTGATAGCGCCCGGTCGAAAAGATATAGACGACCTCATAAGCGTTGCGCCGGGTCGATTGGCCCATCGGTGTCGCCGCCCCACCGCGCGTTGTGACGACAACCCGGTCGCCCAATGTCAGGCCCAGCGTTTCGGCGAGGGCAGAGCCCAGCGCGATCCCGTTCGGCAGATCATCGATATTGCCGATGGTGCGCTCACTTTGCACAATCGCGTCGGATTGTTTGAGGTCCTCCAGCCCGATGCCATAGATATCGGCCAGCGCAATACGCCCGGTCACACCTTCGGCCATGGATTGGCCACGCACCAGCGGGGCCACACTTTCCACGCCCTCCACGGTCATGATCCGCGCGGCCATGCCTTCGAATTCCGTGATGACCTCACCCGGCTGCACGACCGAAATATGGGCATTCGCCCCGACAATCGTGTCAATGAACTCCGCCCGAAAGCCGGATCGGACAGCCAAGACCGCAATCAGGGCAAAAACCGCCAAGGTCACCCCGATCAGGCTGATCCAGGTCATCACACTGACCCCGCCCTCGGCGCGCTTGGCACGAATATAGCGCCAGGCGATCATCCACTCGAATTTGGCAAAGGGACGGGTGTGGTTCACCGTGGCCATGACTGCTCCTGCCTGCGTTTCGGCGCAACGTGGTGCGTTCACCGCCCACGGTCAAGCGTCTTTCCGCCAGATCAGGTGGCTGAGCGGATCAAAGTCCAGCATGGCACCCTGCCCCGCGACAAAGCCTACCAATGATTGCCTGGCGTCATCATCGGCGTCAGGTCCCGACCCTTGGCCGCAGCCTTGCCCGCCGCCGCCCAAAGCAGCCCACGGCGCAGCATTTCCCGCGCGGGCCCCTCAGCAATCACATCAGGTTGATGGCCCAGCGCGTTGTAATAGACCCGGCCCAATCCCCAATCCTTCGTCCAGGCGAGCGGCATATCCACAGGACCATTCGGGCTGTGATACCACGTCACCACATCCGTGCGGGTCGTGGCCAGAACCCGATTGGCCGGATCGACATGCAGATAGTACTGTTCTGACACCACATCGAAATCCGGAAGGCCCGCGACCAGCGGATCATCAGAGGTCATGTTGACACGATATCGCACCCCATCGCCA
This sequence comes from Yoonia sp. SDW83-1, assembly GCF_046762885.1. Taxonomy (NCBI): domain Bacteria; kingdom Pseudomonadati; phylum Pseudomonadota; class Alphaproteobacteria; order Rhodobacterales; family Paracoccaceae; genus Yoonia; species Yoonia sp. SDW83-1. The sequence goes on along the minus strand of NZ_JBKQXO010000004.1, from coordinate 265,363 downwards.
CCCGGATGGGCGACCCAATTGGCCCCGGTCATGAACTGCCACAGGGGACACGTGCGAAACGCGTCGCACATACCGCCGTGGCAACCAGCAAGGCCGGTGCCCCGCGCCACGGCCTCTGACACGTTGGTGGCGGCCTCTCGGCTCAGCACGCCATCGGTCCAGACCGGCACGATCAGGTCATAACGCTGCAAACCCTCAGCGTCGTCAAACGGGTCGAGATTATTGACCAGCGCGACATGACCGCCCGCCGCCTCAAGCATGTCCCGAAAGAGGCCCGCGACCTTCTCAGGCCCATGCCCGTCCCATCCGCCCCAGACAATCAGGGCATGCATCAGCGCTGCGCACCCGCCAGACGCGGCCTGCTGTCGGGCGTCTGTGCCACCAGCGTCGGGCGGGCCAGCGGCGGATCGGGACGCAACCCCGGCTCATGCCGCTTGGGTGCGGCCTTCGCCACGGTCTTGCGCCTGCGAAACGGCATCGCCAATGCGCCGAACAGCGCGGCCAAGACGGCCCAGCCACCGACAAACCCTGCCCCTGCAGCCGCAGCCCCGGCCGTACTGACCGGCACGGCGGGTGTGAAATCCGACCAAACCTCTTGCACGGTAGGGCCATCGGCCATGCGGTGCGGCAAGATCAGACGCTGCAAAGGCGATGCGGCCTGCAGCACTGTCAGATTGTCAGCTAGCCGGGCATGGCGGGCAAAAAGGGCGCGCATGTCAGCCTGATGACGCAGCTGGAAATCCGAACCGGACAGATCCTGCAACGCCTCTTCACGGCCCATCCCCTCGGCCAGGGCAGAGGCATCAAATTCCTTGACCACGACCGTCAAAGCATCCACCTGCCCTGCAAGGCGCTGGATATATTGCTGCGAAAATTCGGGAAACTGCGACAGACCCGCCGCCCCGGCCAGCCCACCGACCAAACACAGCGCGCGGATCATGCCCAGACCCTCCGGCGAACCAAATTCTTCATCTGCGACCTCAATGCATCTTGTTTTTTTGTGGTTATAGCAGAGAAATCAAACGGAGCGAATGCAACTGCGCCGTGGCAGCATTCTCTTGCCTGCGAGTGCAACCGTTTCAACACATCTGCGGCCCGATACCGCAATAACGCGCAACGCGTCGCCAGAGGAACCTATGTTCACCATTCACAAAACCGCATTTGCCTTTGTCAGGCAGAACCCGGTATTTCTGGCGACACTCGCCCTTGTAATACTCGGAGCACAGCTCATTCTCGCCCCGTTCGGGATCGGTGCGTCCGGTGTTCTGGTGTTATGGGTCTATGCGTTTTATGTGCTGTTCCGGGCGATAATGTTTGACGAGCTTGCATTCTGGGCAACGGCAAGAACACAAACGCGCCCCTCAGGTCTGGCTGGCTTTCTTATTGCCGCACTTTTGCTTCTGATCGGGTCCATCACGTTTGGCGTCTTTGTGTTTTCCATGATCTTTGGCTCGATCCTTGACGGCTACCCCGGACCGCAATCCGCACCCGGTGTCGCTGCACTGCTGCTTTTTCTGGGGTCATTCGGGCTTTTGTCGCTTTTCGGAACCGGTCTGCCCGCCGCCGCAGCAGCTGATCGCTGGGGGCCAAGCATTTCACTGCAGCGTGCGCCAGGCACCTTGTGGCATATCTTCACCGGTTTGGTGGCAGGACCGGGCATATTCGGTGCTGTCGCAATGGGTCTTGTCCTTGCTGCGGAAAGTGGCGCGCGTATCATTGGCTTCAGTACCAGCGCGTTGGACATCTTCCATCCTGTACAATTACTGATCGCGTTTGTGATCAATCTCGGCACGCTGCTTTACCTGCTGCTGACCACCGTCGCACTCACACGCCCCTATCAGCGGGTCGCCCCGATCGAGGTCAAAGCCGCCATGGGCATTCTGGAAGACAAGGCAGAGGTTTTCGCCTGATCTCAGGCGTTTGCGGTCAGCCAGCCGATCACGTTGTCCGCATCCTGATCGGGGGGAAAGACCGGATAGAAGACATGCGCAATCTTACCGTCGCGCACGATCATGGTCAGGCGCTTGAGGAGGGTTTGCCCCGCAACCTCCATCCTGGGCAGATCAAGGGCCGCGCGCAATGCGCCGTCCTTGTCCGACAATAGGGGAAAGGGCAGATGCAGCCGCTCTGCCGCCTCTTGCTGATAGTCGGTGGCTTGGGTCGACACGCCGAACAGATTGTCCACACCATAACCCCGCAGTTCTTTGAAATGATCGCGGAAGGCGCAGGATTGCGGGGTGCAGCCGCGGGCACCGGGGATGTCATCCCAATCCTCTGGCAAATCCTGATCTGGACGGCCCGTCATCGGATAGATGTAAATCACCGTCAGCCCGCGCTGGGCCCCGAGGTTGACCGATTTGCCATGCGTTCCGGGCAGCCGGACATCAGGCAATTCCTTGCCTTCCAGATGATCTGCGCCGCCATCGTCAGACGGCGCCGGGATCAGTGACCAGTCCACATCGGTCAGGCTCATGAGATACCCCGATAAATCTCGGCAATCCGTGTAACGGCTTGCTCTGGCGGCAATTCCTCGCTGTCGCCGGTGCGGCGGCTGGTCAGCTCGACCACGCCATTCTTCAGCCCGCGCGGCCCGACGGTGATCCGCCACGGCAGCCCGATCATGTCCATCGTGCCAAACTTGGCCCCAGCCCGTTCATCGCGGTCATCGTAAAGCGGCTCCAGACCCAATGCCGTCAGACTGTCATAAAGCGACTGGCAGGCGGCGTCGGCCTCGTCGTCGCCTTGCTTGAGGTTAACAATCCCGCAATGAAACGGGGTTACACCTTCGGGCCAGATGATGCCCTTGTCATCATGGCTGGCCTCGATGATCGCGCCCAGCAGGCGCGACACCCCGATGCCATGCGACCCCATATGCACCGCTGCCTTACCGCCCTTACCGTCATCGACAACCGCACCCAGCTTTTCGGAATAAAGGGTGCCGAAATAGAATATCTGGCCGACCTCGATCCCCCGGGCCGTGCGTTGCCGGTCCGCCGGGACCTTGGCGAACAGGTCCGCATCATGGGTCTCATCCGTGCGGGCATAAAGCGACGTGAACTCGTCCATGATCGCCTGACACTGGTCATGGTTGTCAAAATCCACATCCCGTTCGCCCATGCGGATATCGGTGACCGCGCTGTCATAGAACACTTCGCTTTCGCCGGTTTCGGCCAGCACGAGAAACTCGTGGGTATAATCGCCGCCAATCGGGCCGCTGTCGGCGCGCATCGGGATCGCCTGCAGCCCCATGCGCTCATAAGTGCGCAGATAGGTGACCAGATGGCGGTTATAGGCGTGCAGCGCGTCTTCCTTGGTCAGGTCGAAATTGTAGCCGTCCTTCATCAGAAACTCTCGGCCGCGCATGACGCCAAAACGCGGGCGGACCTCGTCCCGGAACTTCCACTGGATCTGGTAGAGCGTCAGCGGCAGGTCCTTGTAGGACCCGACATTCGCCCGGAACACATCGGTAAACATTTCTTCCGCTGTCGGTGAAAACAGCATGTCGCGGCCATGCCGGTCCTGCATTCGTAGCATTTCCTCGCCATAACCATCATAGCGGCCGCTTTCGCGCCACAGGTCCGCCGATTGCAGCGTCGGCATCAGCATCGCGATATGCCCGGCCTTGGCCTGCTCCTCATGCACGATGTTTTCCAGCTTGCGCAGCAGCTTGAAGCCCAGCGGCAGCCACGAATAAATCCCGGCACTCGCCTGCTTGATCATCCCCGCCTGCAACATGTAGCGGTGGCTGACAATCTGCGCCTCGCGTGGCGTTTCTTTCAGTACAGGCAGGAAATAGCGGCTCAGGCGCATGGATGTCCCCTTGGCATGATCATTTCGCATCGGTGTAGGGCGCAAGCGACAGGCTGACAAGCAACAACCGTCACCCGATTGTTTCCAAATCAGCAATTGACGCAGCCACCCCGCCTGCCCTATGCCCCGCAACTTCAAGGAGCACGAAATGACCAGCCTGCGCCAGATTTCAAACCAACTGCCAGCCATTGCCACAGGCAAGGGCCGGTTTGGCTATGCGCAGGCCAATGATGGCATTCTGCGGCTGCTTGAAAGGGGATCATCCGGGTAAACACACCCGACATGACAACCTGACGGCAAGCCGCTTCATCCCGAAGCGGCTTTTTTATTTTTGGAGAAGGACAATGAAAGTCGAAATCAAGACCCTGGACGATGTGCTGCCCCATATCTCGTATGATGACGGGATCGTGGTGTCAGAGCGCGCGGGCTATACCGTGGTGGATTATGTGTTCGTCACGCCGAACACATTCGCCAACCCGGTGGCCCAGCAATGCCGGGGTCTGAAATTCGGCGCCGATGAACGGTTGATCGCCCGGCCCTTCCACAAGTTCTTCAACATCGGGGAAAAGGAACAACCGCACGACATCGATTGGACCCGGCCTCATGTGATCATGGACAAACTGGACGGATCCATGGTGCATCCGGTCGCACTGAACGATGAACTGGTGTTCATGACCCGGATGGGGATTACCGATCAGGCAAAGGCGGCTCTGTCCGTCGCCTCCGACGCGGTCAAACGGCTCTGCGTGGACGTGATGGCCGCCGGGCAAACGCCGATGTTCGAATTCACCGGACCGGAAAACCGGATCGTGGTCGACTATGCGGATACGCGGCTGACGCTACTGGCCGTCAGGGACATCATCAGCGGGGCGTACATGGGCCACGCGGATCTGACGGCGCTTGCGGCCCGATATGGGGTGCCGGTGGCTGATACCTTCGGGCAAGTGACCCATGCGGATGCGTTCATCACAACCGGGCGGGCACTGACCGGGGTTGAAGGCTACGTTGTCGCGTTCGAGGACGGGCACAGGCTGAAACTTAAGGCCGACGGCTATGTGCTGCGGCACAAGGCGCTGGCCGGGGTGGCCTATGAGAAAAACGTGCTCGCCTGGATCGTAGAGGACGCGTTGGACGACGTGCTGCCGCTCCTGCACGGCGACGTGGCGGACCGGGTGCAAACCTATCAGGCACGCCTGACAGCCGCGATCAACGCCCGCGTGACAGAGCTGACAGGCTTCGCTGCTACGTTCGAGGGTGCCGACCGGCGGACCTACGCCATGGCCGTGAAGGACAAGATCGACCGGCGCCTGCAACCGGTGGCCTTTGCCATCGCCGATGGGCGCGACGCGCGGGCAGCGATCCTCAAGCTGCTCAAACGGTCCACCGGGTCGGAAAACCGGGTACACGAAATCCGGGACCTGTTCGATCTGGACTGGAAAGGGTCGGACCTTGTGATGCGCGATATTTAAGCAAAACCCATGTCCGGGCGACCGGGCATGGGTGCCACAACATGAAATTTCTGTGAAAGGCGCGAATAATTGGGTCGCCACGGGCGTAGCCCTTATACATTCATCTTATCAAGGAGCGTCCCCATGATCCGCCTTATTGCCATTCTATTCATACTCCTGCCGCTGGGCAGCTTCGCCGCGCCCATCAGCTATGCCCTGCAGGCCGACCGGTCAGAGGTCGGGTTCGTCTATACCCTCAGCGGGGCCAATAACCGTGGGTCCATGCCTGTACGGTCCGCCAATATCGTCATTGACCTGCAGCAATTCGCCAATTCCAGCGCCGATGTCACGCTGGATGTCAGCCAGGCCCGCACCGGGCTGATCTTCGCGACCGAGGCGCTCAAGGCCGCAAGCGTGCTGGACGCGCGCGGCCACCCTACGATCCGGTTTCAATCCACCGCCGTGCGCGCCAACAATCCGCGCAACCTGTCCGAAGGCGGGCAGATCGACGGGCTTTTGACGATCAAAGGTGTGACCCGGCCTGTCACGCTCAACGCCGCCGTTTTCCGCCAGCGCGGCGCGCCCGAAGGCGACCTGAGCCAGTTGAGCTTTCGCATCTCTGGCGCTGTGAAACGGTCCGATTTCGGGGCCTCTGGATACAGTGACATCGTTGCCGACACGATCAATATCGACATCGCCGCACGGGTGATTGCGGCACCCTAATTTGCATCGCCCCTTGCACAGCCATGATCCATAACGCATCTATCGGACAGGTAATTATGGATCATGCATGGCACTTCCGGTTTCTCAACAAGCCAAATACTGGGGCATCGCCACAGCTGTTTTTCTGGTCGTCTTGTGGTTTCTGGGGGATGTGATCCTGCCATTTGTGCTGGGCGGGGCCATCGCCTACTGCCTTGATCCGATCGCTGACCGGCTGGAAAAGGCGGGATGCACACGGGTGATTGCGGTGACGATCATCACCATTGTCGCAGCTCTTGTTTTTGTTCTTCTGATCCTGCTGGTGATCCCGACCCTGATCCAGCAGACCGCCGCCCTGATCGACACGGCACCCGAACTGTTTGAACGGCTGCAGGCGGGACTGACTGAACGGTTCCCCCAGATACTCGACGCTGACAGCACCGTTCGGCAGCAACTTCTGGCGATTGGCGAAACCATCCAGTCAAAAGGCGGGGAGCTGGTCAATGGGCTGGTCAGTTCTGCGCTTGGACTGATCAACGTGCTGGTCCTGCTGATCATTGTGCCAGTTGTCGCTTTCTACATGCTGCTGGACTGGGACAACATGACAGCCAAGATCGACAGCATGCTGCCCCGCGACCACGTTGACACGATCCGGCAACTGGCCCGCGACATCGACCGGACCTTGGCCTCTTTCATTCGCGGTCAGGGCACGGTCTGTCTGGTGCTGGGCACCTATTACGCCGTCGGGCTGATGGCGGCGGGGCTGAATTTCGGCCTCATCGTGGGCTTCATCGCCGGGCTGATCACCTTTATTCCCTATGTTGGCGCGCTGGTTGGCGGTGTGCTGGCCGTTGGGTTGGCCCTGTTCCAGTTCTGGGGCTCGGTTGAGGTGACAGACGGCGAAACCGTCACCTATGCAACAAACTGGGTGCGCATCGGGATCGTCGCTGGCATCTTTGGCTTCGGTCAGTTTCTGGAAGGGAACATTCTGACCCCCAAGCTGGTCGGCGGTTCTGTCGGTTTGCACCCCGTCTGGCTGCTTTTTGCGCTGTCCGTCTTTGGCTCGCTTTTCGGCTTTGTGGGTATGCTCGTCGCCGTTCCCGTGGCCGCCGTGCTGGGGGTCGTCGTCCGTTACGCGCTGGAGCAATACAAAGACAGCCTGCTTTATCGCGGCAAATCGACCGGCGACTAGGATGAACAACCAATTGTCATTCGACTGGCCAACGGGTGTTGCGCTGGGGCCTGATGACTTCTTTGTATCCGAGGCGAACGCGCAGGCCTTTGCGATGCTCGAAGCACCCGATAGCTGGCCGGAACGCAAGCTGGTGATCGCAGGGCCGACAGGCTGCGGCAAAAGCCATCTGGCGCGCATCTTCCATAACCAGCAAGGCGGCGTGATCATCGACGCGGGCACCCTGCCCGCCGACTATCAGACCGATGCGCAGACCGTGATCGTCGAAGACATGGAAACGCTGCCAAAGGCGGCGGAAGAGGCGATGTTCCACCTGCACAACCACCTGCGCAACACCGGCGGCACCCTGCTGATGACCGCCCAAACACCGCCCAGCCGCTGGTCCATCACTCTGCCCGATCTCGCCAGCCGGATGCAGGCGACAACACTGACCCAGATCAGCAACCCCGACGATGCGCTGCTGCAGGCGCTGATCATGAAACTCTTTGCTGATAGGCAGATCGCACCAAAGCCCAATCTGGTGGCCTATCTGGCCTCCCGGATCGAACGGTCATTCGCCGCTGCTGCCGATATCGTGGCACGGCTGGACGCAACCGCGCTGGCCTCGGGCGACAAGATCAACCGCAAACTCGCCAAGCGGCTGCTGGACAACCCCGGCTAAGCCCGCGATACTTGTCATACGCCTGCAACAGTTTCAGCAGACAAGGCCCCATGACCAAAGCGAATTTTCTTGAAGGGGACTATCCGGCCCCGACGACGCTCGATATCGACCACAGCACGCCTGCGCGGTTCTTCAACCGCGAACTCAGCTGGCTCGGGTTCAACTGGCGCGTCCTGGAAGAGGCGGAAAACCCCCGCGTGCCCTTGCTCGAACGGCTGCGCTTCTTGTCGATCTCGGCCACCAATCTGGATGAATTCTATACCGTCCGCGTCGCGGGCCTGCGCGAACTGGTTCACGAGGGCAACAGCACCCCCGGCCTTGACGGGCTGACCCCTGCCGAGCAACTGGTTGTCATCGACACTGATGCGCGCCGCCTGATGGCGCGGCAACAAGAGGTGTTCAATATCCTGCAGGCCGAAATGGCCGATCAGGATATCCATATCCTCAGCCAGGAAAACCTCACCAAAGACGATATCGCATACCTCGAGGATGTGTTCATCGAACAGGTGTTCCCGGTCCTCTCACCCCTTGCCATCGACCCGGCACACCCGTTCCCGTTCCTGCCGAACGAGGGGTTTGCACTGGCGCTGCAACTGGAACGGCCCAGCGACAAACGGCAACTGCGTTCTCTCCTGCCGGTGCCCGCGCAGATCGACCGGTTCGTCCCCCTGCCCTCTGACAGCGGCCAGCGTTTCCTGCCACTGGAAGAACTGCTGCTTGTCCAGATCGCCCGGCTCTTCCCCGGCTATCAGATCAAGGGGCATTGCGCCTTCAAGGTCCTGCGCGACAGCGACTTGGAGGTCGAGGACGAAGCCGAGGACCTCGTGCGCGAATTTGAGGTAGCCTTGAAAAGGCGCCGCCGGGGCGAGGTCGTGCGCCTCAAAATGTCCGCCGGGGCGCCCTCTGCCCTGAAAACACTGATCATGTCCGAACTCCATGTGACCGAAGACACCGTGATCGAGGTGGACGGGCTGATCGGCATCGCCGACCTTGGCGAATTGGTGCTCGACAACCGGCCCGACCTGCTCTGGCCGCCTTTCAGCCCCCGCGTGCCCGAACGGGTGCAGGACCATGACGGGGATATGTTCGCCGCCATCCGGCAGAAAGACATGCTGCTGCACCACCCGTATGAAACCTTCGATATGGTGGTCCGTTTCCTCAAACAGGCGGCCCGCGATCCCAACGTGGTGGCAATCAAGCAAACGCTCTACCGCACATCCAAGAAATCCCCGATTGTCGAAGCGCTGTGCGAGGCGGCAGAAGACGGCAAGTCCGTCACCGCACTGGTCGAGTTGAAAGCGCGCTTTGACGAGGCCGCCAATATCCGGCAATCCCGCCGCCTCGAACGGGCGGGCGCGCATGTGGTCTACGGCTTCCTGCAATATAAAACCCATGCCAAGATCAGCACCGTCGTCCGGCGCGAAGGCGACAAACTGGTCACCTATACCCATTTCGGGACCGGCAATTACCACCCGATCACGGCGCGCATCTATACCGATCTCAGCCTCTTCACCTGCGACGCCAAGCTGGGTCAGGACGCAACCAAGGTGTTCAACTACATTTCTGGCTACGCCCAGCCAGAGGACCTCAAACACCTCGCCATCTCACCGCTGACGCTCAAGCAAACCCTGCTCGACCGGATCGCGGCAGAGGCCGAGAATGCAAAGGCGGGCAAGCCAGCCGTCATCTGGGCCAAGATGAATTCGCTTATCGAAAGCGACGTGATCGACGCGCTTTATGCGGCCAGTCAGGCGGGGGTCAAGATCAGCCTTGTGGTGCGCGGCATCTGCGGTCTGCGGCCCGGCGTCACAGGGCTGTCCGAAAACATCCGGGTCAAATCCATCGTGGGGCGGTTTCTGGAACATTCGCGCATTGTCTGCTTTGGCAATGGCAGCGTGCTGCCCAGCAAGAAGGCCAAGGTCTATATCAGTTCAGCCGACTGGATGGGGCGTAACCTGAACCGGCGGGTCGAAACCCTGATCGAAATCAAGAACCCCACCGTCAAGGCGCAGATCGTCAGCCAGATCATGGCGGCCAACATGGCTGACGTAGCGCAAAGCTGGGTCATGTCCGCCGATGGCAGCTTTACCCGCGCGGTTATCGAAGAAGGCGAATTTGCCTTTAATTGCCACCGGTTCTTCATGGAAAACCCATCACTGTCGGGGCGCGGCTCTGCCGGGGCATCGGACGTTCCGCAATTGACCCACACCGACGATTGACCGATACCTGATCGCGGGGCATCTGCGGGGACGGGACCACATGACGCAACAACCGGACACCATTGATTGGGGGCCGTTCGGCCGCCCTCTGTTCGAGGACGAGGCGGCACAAAACCTGCGCCGGGTCGGTGTCATCGATGTCGGTTCCAACTCTGTCCGGTTGGTCGTGTTTGATGGTGCGGGCCGTTCGCCAGCCTATTTCTACAACGAAAAGATTATGTGCGCCCTGGGTGCCGGATTATCGGAAACCGGGCATCTCAACCCCGAAGGCCGGGTGCGGGCGCTGTCGGCAATCCGGCGTTTCGCCGCCCTGGCCGAAGGCATGGGGATCAGCCCGCTAACCGCTGTCGCAACCGCCGCGATGCGCGAAGCCAGCGACGGCAAAGAATTTCAAGATGAAATCCTGCGCGAAACTGGCATCAAGCTTTGGGTCATCGACGGCAAGGAAGAGGCGCGATTGTCGGCGCAAGGCGTATTGTTGGGCTGGCCGGGCAGTTACGGGCTCGTCTGCGATATCGGCGGGTCATCCATGGAACTGGCCGACCTGGCAGAAGGGCGCGTCGGGCGGCGGGTCACATCGGCACTTGGTCCGCTGAAACTGCGCGAAATCAAGGGCGGCAAGAAGGCGGTCAAGGCCTATGTGCGCGAGACGATGCAAAACCTGCATGACGAGATGGGCAATGAAACCGGCATGCGCCTGTTTCTGGTGGGCGGATCATGGCGTGCCATCGCGCGGGTCGATATGGAACGGCGGGGCTATCCGCTGACCGTTCTGCACGAATACCGCATGACATCGCGCAAGATCAGCAAGACCGCCGAATATATCCGCAGCTCTGATCTGCAGGAATTACGCGCGCGTTGTGGCATTTCCGACAGCCGGATGTCGCTGGTGCCGCTGGCCACGATCGTGCTGCAGGAACTGATGCGCACCTTCAAACCCAAGGATGTCGCCGTCTCATCCTATGGGATCCGCGAGGGGATGCTGTTTGAACAGATGCCCCGCGCGCTGCGCGAACGCGACCCCCTGATCGAGGCCTGCCGCTTTGCCGAAGCCAAGGATGCGCGCCTGCCCGGCTTTGGCCGCGTGCTGTTCGATTTTGTCAAACCCCTCTTTCCGCGCGCTAACTGGCAGCGCAAGCGGATCATCAAAGCCGCGTGTCTGCTGCATGATGTCAGCTGGCGGGCGCACCCCGATTACCGGGCCGAGGTGACATTCGACAACGCCACACGCGCCAATCTGGGCGGGCTGAAGCACTATGAACGTGTGCTGCTGGGGCTGGCCCTGATGAACCGCTACACCAACAAGCCCGACAACCCCCGCTACAGCGATCTTTTCGCAATGTTGACCCCCGAGCAGATCAAAGAAGCCGAGATACTGGGCAAGGCCATGCGTCTGGGCGCGATGCTCTGGATCAATACCGACGAACAACCGGGTGTCTTGAAATGGAACAGCAAGTCACGCGAACTCACCCTCAAACTGACGCAGCAGGCCCGCCCGCTTTTCGGCGAAGTGGCCGAAGCGCGGTTCGGCGCGCTGGTCTCAGCACTTGATGCAACGGGCACGGTCACGTTCACGAAATAGCCGCATCGCGCAACGTTCGCAGCCTTAATGGGGGTCAAAGCCGACAAAAGGTCCGACGTTTTGCCGACGCATATCCGACGCGATGCCGACAGCGGTTTGGCCATGAAAAACAGGCGTTAACCTACGATTCGCCTGCACCGGGCGTTGCCACCGTTCGGTGGGGGGTCACGCAACACCCAATCTAAAGTTCAATCTCGCCGTTTTCGCTGTTCGGCATCCAGACCGGCGCATCCGGATCACGGCGAATGATGATATCGCCATTGGGCAGAAACTCCGGCGCCTGATAATGCCGGAAATCATCCACCTGGCTCAACAATTCAGTGAACGCAGGACCCATCTCTCGGGCGAACTCTCCGATCACCGGGGCCATGTCTTCCAGCGATCCGCGCAGTTCCGAAATCGCCGGTTCCATCTCGGACATGAGGCCGCGCATCAGCATCCGCGCGCCCTCTTCCATCAGATTAAAACCCTCTTGAACCTCGCCATCCTCCGCCAGGACAGGGGTGACGGTGAGGCCAAGGGCCAGTGTGAATGCAGCTATCTGTTTCATGCCGAAACTATAACAAAATAAGGGATAACCCTCAAATCACAAAGCAATGTCCAGCACGACCGGAAAGTGGTCAGAGGCCAGCAAAAGCGCCTCGCGCAGATCGGCATTGGCATAACACTGCGGATGGTCAAACGGATGCCAGATCTGCCAGCGCGGGTCCTTCGCCCGTAACCCGGGCGACACCATGATGTAGTCCAGAAGCGCCTGCAAATAAGGTTCTCCCTTCCGCTTGAAACGCGCTGTGACCGGCATCGCACCCAACCTGCGACCCAGCGCCATCCGGGCGTGCGGATCGAACAACTGCATGCCATTGCCTTCGCCCAGAACAATCTCTACCCCGGACCTGCCAAACAGCTTTTCATACTCGTCCAGCCCCGGACCATCATTGAAATCACCCAGCACGATCAGATCGTCACCAGCAGCCAGATGCGCCTCGACCCGCTTGCGCAGCCAGATGCATTGAGCCAACTGCTTGCGCCGGTTTTCAATGGATAATCTGGTCGCCGCCGCCGCATTCCGCGCGCCATGCGGCGCCTTGGATTTGGCATGAACACCAATCAACCGCAGCGGCCCATTCGGCGTCGTCACGGCAATCTCTAAAGGGGGTTTCGACCAGCGGATAATGTCAGGGGCCGCGTCCACATTCACATCCATGCGGAACTTGTTGTCGAATGGCGGACAGTCATCATCGCCCTTCGGGTCATGGACCGCCTGCATCACCGCAGGATCATACAGCAGCGCGATTTCCTGTTGGGTATCGTTCTTAAACCCGACAATCGCCGCAGTGGTCCGCAACCCGAAATACCTGGCAAATTCGACCAATGCCAATGTCCCGTCGCGTTTGCGGCTGCTGTCCGGGGCCTCGATAATCATCACGGCATCGGCATCCATCGCGGTAAAAACAGCACCCAGCGCATCGGTCTGCTGGGCGCGGGTGACATCCCAGCGGCCCGACCAACTGCCATCGGCGATCAATAAGCCGTTGTCATCAAACAGATTATTGAACCACTCGATGTTGTAGGTCGCGATCCTCACACCCTTGTATCCTGTATCTGTTCCCAGGCCCGGTTGATCGCCACCATGCGGCGCTCGGCCAGTTTGATGGCCTCTTCCGGCACACCCCGTGCCATCATTTGATCAGGATGGGTTTCACGAACCAGCTTGCGCCAGGACGCACGGATTTCATCCAGCGGCGCGTCAGGCTCGACGCGCAAAACGTCATAAGGATCGCGCTCTGCATCCTCGACGAATTGCGCGCGGATGCTGCGGAAACGGCGCTCATCAAATCCGAAAATCTCTGCCACTTCCCGCAAAAACGCATCCTCTTTCGGATGATAGATCCCGTCGGCCATGGCGATGTGAAACAGCCCCTCCAGCAGATCACAAAGCGGCGCGTCATCTGTGCCATACATCGCCTTGATCCGGCGGGCATAAGTATCAAATCCCGCCACATCCTGCCGGGCCATGTTGAACACGCGGGCGGCGTTCTCCTCTTCCGCCGCCGGAATGACAAACACCTCGCGAAATGCGATCACCTCGTCACGGGTGACCACGCCATCAGCCTTGGCCATTTTGGCCCCCAAGGCGATGACGGCGATGGTAAAGGCAACAGTCCGCTCCGGCGGCGTGCGCAGCTTCTCAAACACAGCCGACAACCCCTCACCGGTAGCGAGGGCTGAAATAGCGTCAGCGATGCGGGTCCAGATCGACATAGGGTCCCTTTGTCCGGATGAGGCTTGCGGCGGCACCAAAACCATTATCGGCGCGATGTGCAAGCTTTCAAAGGCTTGCTGCCGATTTAAGCCATGTTTTCTGACCGCTAGCCCAGGACACGCTCACCGTTCGGCGTGTCGAATATGGCGCGAAAACCACTGAGGCCGCGCAGGAAATGCACCCGTGGATCAGCAATATCAACCATACCCGGCAAGGCCGCATCGGGATGGCTGACCTCGAACCTGCGCAACCTGCAACCGCTATCGGGCAAGCGCGTTGCAGGATGCGTGGTGCCCTCGGCCCAGCGGATAAGCGTGGGAAAGGCCCCGCCGAACGGCAGGCTGCCATCCTCGGGCACAGTCAACTGCCAGCGCAAATCGCCCCGTGCCAGATCAATGGGCGGGCCGGTGATTGCCATCGTTTCATCGAAACTATCGGTCTGGCAAATCCAGTTCGCCAAACGGGGCGGGCCGCTGAATTGATCCAGGCCAAACCAACGCGGCCCGTCAAACGGCGCTGCATCCGGGTCCGGCGCAATCACTTCCAGATAGATATCACACAGCCCCAACAGCTTGTTATGCGTGCCGTACCGGACATGCTGGCCGCCCGGTTGCATGGTCACGCCCAATGTCCGTTCGACCCAGGCGACACCGTCTGCCAGCGTTTGGGCAGCCACGGCAAGATGATCCAGTTTCAGCATGGTCTGCTCCCGGCAGCGATCAAAATTCCAGAATTTTGATCTACCCGCGCGCCTGGCGGATCAACCCCAAAATATCCTGCGCAGCCTTGGGAATGTTGGTACCAGGGCCAAAGATCGCCTTTACGCCCGCGTCGTAAAGGAATTGGTAATCCTGTTGCGGGATAACGCCCCCGCAGATCACGATGATATCGTCCGCATCGGCGTCTTTCAGGGCCTGCACCAGTTTTGGCGCCAGCGTCTTGTGCCCCGCCGCCTGGCTGCTGATCCCGATGACATGCACGTCGTTGTCGATGGCATCCTGTGCCGCCTCATCGGGGGTCTGAAACAGTGGGCCCACATCCACGTCAAACCCGATATCGGCGAACGCCGTGGCAATGACCTTGGCCCCCCGGTCATGCCCGTCCTGCCCCATCTTGACGACCAGCATCCGCGGACGCCGCCCTTCTTCCTCGGCGAAGATATTTATGCTGTCCTGAATTGCGGCAAAGCCTTCATCGCCCTCATACGCCGCGCCATACACCCCGGCGAGCGTCTTGACCTCGGCCCTGTGCCGACCAAATGCTTTTTCCATAGCCATGCTGATTTCTCCTACAGTGGCGCGGGCGCGTGCGGCCTCAATCGCTGCTTCCAACAGGTTGCCGCCTTCGTTTGCGAGGCGCGTCAGCTCGGCAAGTTCTGTGTCACAGGTTGCCTGGTCGCGGGTCGCCTTGGTCCGTTCAATCCGCGCGACCTGTGCTTCGCGCACCGCATCATTGTCGATATCAAGGATATCAATCGGGTCTTCCTTGTCCTTGCGGTATTTGTTGACCCCGACGATCACTTCGATCCCACGGTCGATTTCCGCCTGACGGCGGGCGGCGGTTTCCTCGATCCGCAGCTTGGGCATGCCGGATGCGACAGCCTTAGTCATCCCGCCCATCTCCTCAACTTCTTCGATCAAGGCCCAAGCTGCCTCAGCCAATTCATGAGTCAGGTTTTCGACGTAGTAGGACCCAGCCAGAGGATCGACCACATTTGTGACCCCGGTTTCTTCCTGCAAAATCAACTGGGTATTGCGCGCGATGCGGGCGCTGAATTCGGTCGGCAGCGCAATCGCCTCGTCCAGCGCGTTGGTATGCAGCGACTGCGTACCGCCCAGGACCGCACTCATCGCCTCGTAGGCGGTGCGGATGACGTTGTTGTAAGGATCCTGCTCCTGCAAGCTAACGCCGGATGTCTGGCAATGGGTCCGCAACATCGACGATTTCGGGTTCTTCGGTTCAAACTCCGTCATGATCCGCGACCAGAGCAGACGGGCCGCCCGCAGTTTGGCCGCCTCCATGAAAAAGTTCATGCCGATGGCGAAAAAGAAACTTAGCCTTCCTGCAAACTGATCGACATCCATGCCACGCGCGATGGCGGTGCGCACATATTCGCGGCCATCGGCCAGCGTATAGGCCAGTTCCTGCACCAGGTTCGCCCCGGCCTCCTGCATGTGGTAGCCGCTGATGCTGATCGAATTGAACTTCGGCATCTCGTTCGTCGTGTATTCGATGATATCCGCGATGATCCGCATCGACGGCTCCGGCGGATAGACATAGGTGTTGCGCACCATGAATTCCTTCAGAATATCGTTCTGAATCGTGCCGGACAGGACGTTGCGCGGATGCCCCTGCTCTTCCCCGGCCACGATGAAATTGGCGAGGATCGGAATGACGGCGCCATTCATCGTCATCGACACGCTGACCTTATCCAGCGGAATCCCATCAAACAGGATTTTCATATCCTCAACACTGTCGATGGCCACACCGGCCTTGCCCACATCGCCCTCCACCCGCGGGTGATCGCTGTCATAGCCGCGATGCGTCGCCAGATCGAAGGCGACGGAAACACCCTGCTGGCCCGCGTCCAGTGCCTTGCGGTAAAACGCGTTCGATTCCTCGGCCGTCGAAAACCCCGCATATTGCCGGATCGTCCAGGGGCGGCCTGCATACATCGTGGCCTTCACACCACGGGTAAAGGGGGCCGCACCGGGCACGCCGCCCATATGGGGCAGGTCTGCGATATCCTCGGCGGTGTAAAGCGGCTTGACCTTGATCCCCTCCAGCGTGTCCCAGGTCAGTGCATCCAGCGGCTTGCCCCGCAACTCCTTGGCTGCAATATCTTCCCAGATTTTCTTGTCGCTCATGGAAACCTCCGGTCTGGGGTGGAAAAATTATTTGTGACCAAAGGCACTTGGCCCTTAGCTTTTCCCGAACCCGCCTCTATATCAGAGTGGATGATGAAATTGTTGAATATGCACGTGGCCGCTGCGGCGGTCTTTTTTGGGGCCACCGGCCTGTTTGCCCAGGACGCAACTGTGTTGGAACGCTGGGAAGAAGACCATGCACAGGTTTTCGACGCAGCCGACGTCACATTGGCCGACCTGCAATGGATCGCCCGGCCACTGGTCGTCTTTGCCGACACGCCCAACGATCCGCGTTTTCGCCAGCAGATGGATCTGCTGCTGGGGGGCCTGGATGAACTGGCCGAACGTGACGTAATCGTCTTCACCGACACCGATCCCGAAGCCCGTTCGGACCTGCGGCTGGAACTGCGCCCGCGCGGATACATGATGGCGCTGGTGGCCAAGGATGGCAGCGTGGCCTTCCGCAAACCATCACCATGGAGCATCCGGGAAATCTCGCGCTCCATCGACAAGATGCCCCTGCGCCAGCAGGAGATTGAGGACCGGCGCGCGCTGGGGCAATAGATGGACGTTATGTTCACCAGAATTTCCACCATGGCTTGGCGTAGGGAAGGTCGCCCTCAAGTGCCGTGAAGTTCAATCCAGTCGCCTCGTGATAGCGAAACCCGGTCGGCAAAGCCAAAGCCTCACCGGCTAGGCCGAAAGAATCGTATTCGTCATCCTCAACTTCATGCGTTTTGCGTGCATAATTCAGGTAGCTGGCAATCAAATCATCTTTGGTAAATGGCGGTGTGCCCAACTCTGCATAGCCGGTGGTCCCCCCATTGATGCACCATGCCTTTTCACCGGCTTCGTAACGGATCACGTTAAGTGAATTCACGCTTTCGACGACGTCAAGACAATAAAAGGGCGCTGTACGCGAAATGAGTTTGTAGTCTGGCCGTCCAAACAGTTTCACTTGATGCGTATTGCGCCAGACAAAAAAGTGTCTCCCGTCAGACGCGCCCGACATCGGCGCCTCGTTCAGCAGATCAGGTTCACCGGTATCACGCAAGCAGGCAACCCGCAGAAAAGCGTCCTTGTGCCCATGCGCGCAGGCGAGAACAGAAATGGTGAAACCCACCTATTCAAACTCCATGATCACATCGTCCACCGCGAGGCTGTCGCCCGCATCGGCGTTCACCTTCTTGACCACGCCCTTGCGCTCGGCGCGCAGAATGTTCTCCATCTTCATCGCCTCGACAGTGCAAAGCGCCTGGCCTTCCTGGATTTCGTCGCCTGCGGTCACGTTGACCTTCACGATCAGGCCGGGCATCGGGCAAAGCAGGAATTTTGATGTATCGGGAGGTAGTTTTTCGGGCATCAGTGCAGCCAGTTCGGCCTGTCGTGGCGTGCGCACATGCACCTTGAGGTCAGTGCCGCGATAGCGCACGCGGAACCCACCCGAGATTTTGCCAACTTTCAGCACCAGCGGGTCACCATCGACCGTCAGACGCGCCAGCGGATCGCCTGGTGTCCAGTCGCTTTCGACCCGCAGCGTGCGCCCATTGATCTGCACATCCGCGCCCGCACGGTCGGCGGTGATCACAACGTCATGCGACTGCCCCTGTAGGCTCACCACCCAATCTTCGCCCACATGGCGTTCGTGATTATCCATCCGCCCAGATATGCGCGCGCGCCGAATTTCGGCGACCCGGTGCATGGCGGCAGCGGCGGCGGCAACGCGGATGCAGGCCTCATCGGGCAGGGTCACGCCATCAAATCCTTCGGGATACTCCTCTTCGATGAACGCCGTGGTCATGTTGCCGGACGTGAATTTTGGATGGTCGTAAACCGCGGCGAGGAACGGCAGGTTATGCCCGATGCCTTCCAACTCGAACCCGTCCAGCGCCAGCCGCATCTCCTCGATCGCCGTGGCACGGTCGGGCGCCCATGTGCACAGCTTGGCGATCATCGGGTCGTAATACATGCTGATCTCGCCGCCTTCGAAAACGCCGGTATCATTGCGCACGGCGCGGGTTGGCGTTGCTTCCTCGACCGGCGGCCGGTAGCGGGTCAAACGGCCGATGGACGGCAGAAAACCGCGATAAGGGTCTTCGGCGTAAAGCCGGCTTTCCATCGCCCAGCCGTTGATTTTCAGGTCCTTCTGTTCGAATGGCAGCTTTTCACCCGCCGCGACCCGGATCATCTGTTCCACCAGATCAACACCGGTGATCAGTTCCGTGACCGGGTGTTCGACCTGAAGCCGGGTGTTCATTTCAAGGAAGTAAAAGTTGCGGTCGCCATCCACGATAAACTCGACCGTGCCCGCACTGGTGTAGTCCACCGCCTGCGCCAGCGCGACCGATTGCTCGCCCATGGCTTTGCGCGTCGCCTCATCCAGAAACGGGCTTGGCGCTTCTTCGATGACCTTTTGGTTCCGGCGTTGGATCGAACATTCGCGTTCATGCAGGTAAACGGCATTGCCGTGACTGTCGGCCAGTACCTGAATTTCGATATGGCGGGGCTGGGTCACGAATTTCTCGATGAAAATCCGGTCATCACCAAAGCTGCTGGCCGCCTCGTTCTTGGACGACTGAAAGCCTTCACGCGCCTCATCATCATTCCATGCGATCCGCATCCCCTTGCCGCCGCCCCCGGCACTGGCCTTGATCATCACCGGATAGCCGATTTCATTGCTGATCTTCACCGCCTCATCGGCGTCTTCAATCAAGCCCATATAGCCGGGCACGGTCGACACATTCGCCTCCTGCGCCAGCTTTTTCGAGGTGATCTTGTCACCCATCGCCTCGATCGCGCCTTTGGGCGGGCCGATGAAGGCGACGCCTGCGGCCTCAAGCGCCTCGGCGAATTTTGGGTTTTCGGACAAGAAGCCATAACCGGGATGCACGGCCTCTGCCCCGGTCTGGCGGATGGCATCCATCACCTTATCGATGACGATATAGGACTGGTTGGCCGGGGGCGGGCCGATATGTACGGCCTCATCCGCCATTTTCACATGCAGCGCGTTGCGGTCTGCATCGGAATATATCGCGACCGTCTGGATGCCCATCTTGCGGGCGGTCTTGATCACGCGGCAGGCGATTTCGCCGCGATTGGCGATGAGTATTTTCTTGAACATTATATTCCGTCCCCAAAACGCAAAACCGCCGCCGCAGGCACGCTGCGACGACGGTTCCATTGATATGCCCGCGCGAAAGGCGCGCGGTTCGTCAGATTAGCGGCAGCCGTTGATGCCTGCGTCGTCACACAGCACGCCAGCGGCAGCACCTGCGAGGATTGTGCCGGTGCGGTCTGTGCCCAGCACTTCTGATGCGACCAGGCCTGCGCCTGCACCTGCGACACCACGTTCAACGTCGCCTTCAAGACAACCGGCAAGGCCGAATACGGCAACTGCGGCAAGGATGATTGATTTTTTCTGCATAGTCTTCTGCCTAACTTGTTTTTTAAGGTAGCCCGAGAATCGGCGCCTACTGCATTGAACTCAATAGCCTCGGCACTGTGATATCCAATAACAATCCGCTTTTTGCCGATTAATCGGCGGAAAACGGAAACCGGCCTGCCCCGGGTAAGGGCAGACCGGCAAAGGGAAGGGTAACGGTGTTGACAACTTGCAACACTGCGCTTGCTGGAACGCGTTGCTGCAACTTCGACACTGAATGAAGAAATGGCAGTTGAACAGTGGCGGGATTGCCTCCCCCAGAAATGGGCAAATTCCCGCTTAGATTGCGGTGCGCTCAGTCCATTCCCGCCAGATATCCGCATCTACATACCCTCGATTTCAGGAAAGCTGACGCGGGCCACATCGACATTGATCCGCAACAGCGCGTCATAGCTGGCCGGATCAAACGGATCTTCGGCGGGAATTAACTCGCGACCGAAAAGCCAGCTCAGCCGCCCGGCATCCAGATTGCCGCGCACAAATGGCTGGTCGCCAAAGTGATCCCACAGGGCCTGCATGAACCCGGCATCGGCGCGCTTGTCCGGCGGGCGACGGTCAGGATAGCGCACGCGCTCTGTCAGCGAGGTGGCCCCTGCCTTGTTCGCGCGCCGGATGATGAACTGAAAATCTGTGCCGGGCAGACGCCCCGGAAAGCCGCGATGTTTTTCCATGTCAGGTGCCCCGCATCGCGAAAGGGGCGGACCGGACGAACCCGAAGGTCCGCCCGCACCATGATCGACTAGTGAATGTCGCGGCCGATTTCAGCCGCTTGGAGAACAGCCGCGTCCGACGTGACCCGTAGCGAAGCGCGGTCCTGGCTGCCCGATACAGCCACAAGCGCCATAAGCGCCGCCACTGCAAAAGCCATAAGTCCTTGTACCATTCTTCTTGCCTGCCTCTGTCTTTGCGGGGCTGTCGGCTGTCCCAATCCCGACATCCCTGCGAGGGTGCGATACCATGTCCGCATTTCCAAAGAGTAAGCAAAAAGTGTTTGTTTTCACATGCGTCCAGACCGAAGCTGCGCATATGTGACGTGGGGGCATCATGCGCAAGAACGTGCCTAGCACCGACCCCAGCATTTTGCGGATGACCCGAGGCCACCCACGAGATACGGCACATCGAGACGATTCCAAGCAATGCCGACACGGCGGCATAATTTGGCGCGGATTTGCCGATCGGCCAAAGACCGCCCAATCGTCTGCTTTGCCAAAGACCGGTCATAGCGGGATGTTGTCGTGCTTTTTCCACGGGTTCTGCAACTGCTTGCCGCGAAGCGATGCAAATGCCCGGCAAACCCGTTTGCGGGTGGAATGCGGCATGATCACCTCGTCAATGAACCCCCGTTCGGCAGCCACAAACGGGTTGGCGAAACGATCCTCGTAATCCTTGGTGTGCTTGGCGATCTTGTCGGCGTCATTCAGGTCGGCCCGATGAATGATCTCTGTTGCACCCTTGGCGCCCATCACCGCGATTTCGGCCGACGGCCAAGCATAGTTGAAATCGCCGCGCAAATGTTTGGACGCCATCACGTCATAGGCCCCGCCATAAGCCTTGCGCGTGATCACCGTGACCTTGGGCACCGTCGCCTCACCATAGGCAAAGAGCAACTTGGCCCCGTGCTTGATCACCCCGCCATATTCCTGGCTGGTGCCGGGCAGAAAGCCGGGCACATCCACGAGCGTCAGGATCGGGATTTCGAACGCATCGCAGAACCGGACGAACCGCGCGGCTTTGCGGCTGCTGTCGATATCCAGACATCCGGCCAGCACCATGGGCTGATTGGCGACGACACCCACGGTCGATCCCTCCAACCGGATAAAGCCGGTCAGAATGTTCTTGGCGAAATCCTCCTGAATTTCGTAAAAATCACCCTCGTCGGCGAGCTTTGTGATCAGCTCCTTCATATCGTAGGGCGTGTTCGGATTGTCCGGGATCAGCGTATCGAGGCTATCTTCGATCCGGTTCACATCATCAAAGAACGGACGCACAGGCGGCTTTTGGCGGTTGTTCAGCGGCAGGAAATCTACCAGACGCCGGACTTCGGCCAATGCCTCAACATCGTTTTCAAAGGCACCATCCGCGACTGAGGATTTCTTGGTGTGGGTGGACGCACCACCCAGTTCTTCGGCGGTTACCACCTCGTTCGTTACGGTTTTCACCACATCCGGCCCCGTCACGAACATGTAGCTGGAATCTTTCACCATGAAGATGAAGTCAGTCATCGCGGGGCTATACACCGCGCCACCGGCACAGGGCCCCATGATCACGCTGATTTGTGGCACGACGCCAGAGGCCATGATGTTGCGCTGAAACACCTCGGCATAACCGGCAAGCGATGCGACACCTTCCTGAATCCGCGCGCCACCGGAATCGTTGATGCCGATCACTGGCGCGCCGTTCTGAACAGCCATATCCATGATCTTGCAGATTTTCTGGGCATGGGTTTCAGAGAGCGATCCGCCAAACACGGTAAAGTCCTGGCTGAACACATAAACCATACGGCCGTTGATCGTCCCCCAACCGGTGACGACACCATCACCAGCGGGCCGGTCCTTTTCCATGCCGAAATCCGTGCAACGGTGGGCGACGAACATGTCGAATTCTTCAAACGATCCATCATCCAGCAACAGTTCGATGCGTTCACGCGCCGTCAGCTTGCCCTTGCTATGTTGGGCGGCAATCCGGCGTTCGCCACCGCCAAGCCGTGCCGCATCGCGCCGCGTTTCAAGTTCTTGCAAAACATCCATGCGCGTTCTCCCCCGTTGATTGGTGGTTCATTAACCGGTTTGCCGGGAAAGCAGAAGTGTGAATGAGTAGATTTGCAAACTATAGGATTTGCTCGGAGCAATTTTTGCAAACCCGCAAACCGGGCTGAGCGCAACCCGGCTGTGCAAATCCAGCGATGGACAGCACCACACCCACACCCTAAGTCTGACGGATGTCCGCCCTGCCCATCATACGTTTTCTGGATCGCACGACACCGCCACATATCCTGACACTGATCCTGATCACAGGCATGTCGGCGCTGAACATGTCGATCTTTTTGCCCTCACTGGCGGCGATGACCGACTATTTCCAGACCGATTATGCAATCATGCAGATCGCCCTGTCAGGATATCTCGCTGCCACGGCGGTGCTGCAAACCTTTATCGGTCCGTTCTCGGATCGTTACGGGCGCCGCAAGATCGTCATAGGCTCGCTGGTGATCTTTGTCTTCGCCACGATCGGCACCTATTTCGCCACAACGGTCGAGGCATTCCTGTTCTTTCGCATCATGCAGGCCGCGGTCGCCACGTCCATGGCGCTCAGCCGCGCCATCGTCCGCGATATGGTCCCGCAGGCGGAGGCCGCATCAATGATCGGCTATGTCACCATGGGCATGGCCATCGTGCCGATGGTCGGCCCGATGATCGGCGGCGCACTGGACGAGGCATTTGGCTGGCACGCCACCTTCATTTTCCTTGCACTGGCAGGAACAGCCGTGCTGATATTGTGCTACCTGGATCTGGGCGAAACCGTTGCGGGCCAAGGCGTCAGCTTTGCCGACCAGATTAAAGGCTATCCCGAATTGTTCCGTTCGCCCCGTTTCTGGGGCTATGTCCTGTGCTCGGCCTTCAGCTCCGGTGCATTCTTTGCATTGCTGGGTGGGGCCTCCTTCGTGGCCAGTAGCATCTTTGGCCTGTCACCATTGTGGAGCGGGATCGCATTGGGTGCGCCCGCCATTGGATATGCCGCTGGCAACTTTCTATCGGGCCGGTTTTCTGTGCGGATGGGCATCAACTGGATGGCGCTTTGCGGCACCGGCGTGACGATTGCAGGGCTGGGCATTTCATTGATCCTGACACTGGCAGGGGTTGCGCATCCGCTGAATTTCTTTGGGTTCTGCGTTTTTCTGGGCCTTGGCAACGGGATGACGCTGCCCAATGTCATGGCCGGGTCAATTTCGGTCCGCCCCCATCTGGCGGGTACAGCCAGCGGGCTGGGCGGCGCGATCATGATTGGCGGCGGGGCGGCACTGTCCCAGTTTGCTGGCGGGTTGTTGACGCTTGAGACGGGCACGCTGCCTTTGCAACTGGTGATGCTAACCGTGTCTGTTCTGGCCATGTTATCGGTTCTGTTTGTCATCTGGCGGGAAAAACGGATCGCTTGACGGCGCATTTGCACCAGCTAAACCTGATAAGCAAAGTTGCAAAGGTGTCCGATGGCCGTTCAAAAACTCTATGCCGGCGCAAAGCTGCGTGAATTGCGGGGCCGCCTTTCGCTGACGCAAAAGGTCTTTGCGGAAAAGCTGGGCGTTTCGCTGCCTTATCTGAACCAGATGGAAAACAATAACCGACCGGTGTCGACATCGGTCGTACTGGGGCTGGCGCAGGAATTCGGCTTTGACGTGACAGAGCTGCAGTCGGGTGATGAGGCGCGGCTGGTTGGGGACATGCGCGAGGCGCTGGCAGACCCCGTATTCACTGGTCCTGCCCCGGCCCTCGCTGATCTGCGCCTGGCAGCGTCCAACGCCCCAGCACTGGCGCGCGCCTTTCTTGATCTGCACGCCGCCTATCGCCAGACCCATGAACGGCTCGCCTCACTGGATGAGGCGCTGGGTCGCGAAGACGCCCGCCTACAGCCCAGCCCGTGGGAAGAGGTCCGCGATTTCTTCCACTATTGCGACAATTATATCGACGCCGTTGATCGCAGCGCGGAACGGTTTGCAGCCCAGCGCAAACCAGACGAAACCGTGGCGGAGGCCGTGATCCGCACCCTTGCCGCGCGTCAGGTCACAACGGTGATCACCGACGCGGATACGGTCAGGCATTACGACGCGCAGACCAAGACGCTGACCATCGCACGCAATGCCCATCCCGCCACGCAGACATTCCAGCTTCTGCTGCAATTGGCCCTGATCGCGCAGGAACCCCTGCTGAATGCCACGCTTGATCTGGCGCGCTTTCAATCGGAGGAGGCGCGCGGCATCGCAAAGGTCGGGCTCGCCAACTATTTTGCCGGTGCCGCGTTGATGCCCTACAGCCAATTTCTGGCCGCCGCGCAAGAGACGCGGCATGATCTGGAGGTCCTCGGCGCCCGGTTCGGTGCCTCGCTGGAACAGGTGGCGCATCGCCTGTCGACGCTGCAAAGGCCAGGCGCCAAGGGCATCCCGTTCTTCTTTGTCCGGGTCGATCAGGCGGGCACCATCACCAAACGCCATTCTGCCACCACATTGCAATTCGCCCGCTACGGCGGGGCCTGCCCGCTGTGGAATGTGCATCAGGCTTTCGAATTGCCGGGGCAGTTCCTGCGCCAATTGGCCGAAACTCCCGATGGCGCGCGGTATTTCTGCCTGGCCCGCGATGTCAGCAAATCCGGCGGGGCGTATCACCAACCCACCCGTCGCTATGCGATTGGATTAGGGTGCGAGGTGCGCCATGCCCCTGCCCTTGTTTATGCTGATCATCTGGATACAGGATCGGCTGCGGCATACGCGCCTATCGGGATTTCCTGCCGTATTTGCGAACGCCGGAATTGTCATCAGCGGTCGGTTCCGCCGCTGGAACGACATCTGCGCGTCGATCCCAACCGCCGGGGGGTCCTGCCCTATCAGCTTGACTAAGCTGCGTGTTGCCTCAGTCAAGCTCGCGGAAAAACCGCTCCATGGCCTCTTTCGCGTGATCATAATCCTTGTGCAGCCGAAAGAGGCTCAACTCGTCCGTCCCGTCCTGCTCGGACATTTCCAAGGCATGCAGACTTGCATGATAGTGCTGCAACAACCGTGCAAATTCGGAATCGACCTCATGCAAAGCGTCGGCTTCGCGTTTTGTAAGGACCAGTTCGATGGTTTTCATGGAATCACCTCCATGATTCAATGCTCGCCTATAAGTTTATCACATCAAGTCAAGATCAACCTTGACTTAGATCAAAGCACACTATCGCCGCGACGCACGCCACCCTGCAGCGCGCGCCTCTGCCTCAGTGCAGAACCACCGTTCACCATTGCTCAGATTTATGCGCGTGCGGTCATATCCATCGGCACCGGGCAGATGGTAAATGCGTCCATTGGCCGAAACATTACCTTTGATCGCGCAGTCCGGATCAGGGGCCGCTGTCGTCTGGATCCGCGCTGCCCTGTAGTCTGACGGGCGATCAACCTCGAACGCCCAAAGGCCGCGCCCGGCAACCGCGGCGGCCTTCTCATCCAGATCATAGGCATCCGAATAGCGGCGATAGGCCCAGGCCCATCCTTCACTGACGATGACCGCCCCCATATCCCGCCCATCAACAACACAAGACGCCACCACCCGACCATATCGGTCGGTATCAACCTGTTCGCACGTGGCCTGCCGCCCTTCAAACTGCAACAGCACAGCATCGCGCGCCCACCGGCCGCAATCGCGCGTCTGCCCATTAACCGTGCAAGGCTGCCCTATTTCTGGGGCATCAATCCCATGCAACCGCACCCGCACATCGCCGACATCCAGCGTGTCGGCGTCAATCACACCCACCGTCCCGCTTGGCTCAGCCATGGCGGTCGTTCCTGCGCCAAGCGCCAGCAATAGTATTATTCGGGCAAACATGCCTTGCCGTAGTCGGCGGGCCAGACCCGATCAATCAAAATCTTAACGAAGGGTTAATAATGTCTTACCTCTGTGCCGTTTCCCAGTTGGGATGTACCCAGGGTTTGTCATTGGCCGGCGGCAACGGGTGCCGCTGCAGGATGTGATCCGACACCTTTTCCCCCACCATGATTGACGGCGCATTCAGGTTCCCATTGGTGATACGTGGAAAGATTGAGCTGTCGGCAACGCGCAGCCGGTCCACACCAATCACCCGCGCTTGCGGGTCAACCACCGCCATCGGGTCTTCCACTGCGCCCATCTTGCAGGTACCGCACGGGTGATAGGCGCTTTCGGCATGGTCGCGGATAAACGCATCAAGCTGCTCATCTGTCTGCGCGGCGGCACCAGGTTGAATTTCGTGCCCCCGGAATTCATCAAAGGCAGGCTGGGCAAAAATCTCGCGCGTTAGCCGGATGCATTTGCGGAATTCATCCCAGTCCTGTGGATCGGACATGTAATTGAATTCAATGCGCGGGTTCTCATCGGGATCGGCTGAACGCAGCGTGACCTGCCCGCGCGACACCGACCGCATGGGCCCCACATGGGCCTGAAACCCATGCCCTTCAGGCGCGACCTTACCATCGTAACTGACAGCGATAGGCAGGAAATGGAGCTGGATATCGGGATAGGCAATGCCTTTGTCGGACCGTATGAAACCCGCACTTTCAAACTGGTTTGAACTGCCCAGCCCGGTTTTCCAAAGCAACCATTCCAACCCGATCTTCGCCTTGCCCCGCAGATTCCAATAGGAAAACAGCGTCACAGGCTTCGTCGCGGCCTGCTGGATATAAAGCTCCAGATGGTCCTGCAGGTTCTGGCCTACGCCGGGCCTGTCAGCGACCAGTGTGATCCCGTGTTCGGCCAGATGCGCAGCGGGGCCGATCCCTGACAACATCAGCAGTTTGGGCGAGTTCAGGGAGGAGGCCGCAATGATCACCTCTGTGTTGGCATGGATGACCTCGACCTTGCGGCCGCGGCTGACTTCCACACCGGTCGCCCGACCATCTTCAATAACGATACGGCGGGCCAGCACCCGCGTGATTGTGCAGTTGGGCCGTTTCAGCGCCGGCCTCATATAGGCATTGGCCGCCGACCAGCGTCGCCCTTTGTAAATGGTCGCATCAAACGGGCCAAAACCTTCCTGCTGCTCCCCATTATAGTCGCCGGTGATCGGATAGCCCGCCTGCTCGCCCGCTTCGACAAACGCCCGTGTCAACGGGTTCTTGCGGGGGCCGCGCGTCACATGCAGCGGGCCGTCCGTGCCACGCCAGGCCGGGTCGCCCCCATGACCACCGTCATGCCAGTGTTCCATCCGTTTGAAATAGGGCAGCACGTCGGCATAGGACCAACCCTGTGCGCCGCTTTCGGCCCAGTGATCGAAATCATGGGCGTGGCCGCGCACATAGATCATTCCGTTGATCGAGGACGACCCCCCGATCACCTTGCCGCGCGGCGTCACCAGTTGACGCCCACCCAGATGCGGCTCCGGCTCCGTCTTCAGCCCCCAGTCGTAACGTTTCATGTTCATCGGGTATGACAAGGCCGCAGGCATCTGGATAAACGGCCCGGCATCCGTGCCCCCCGCCTCGATCACCAGAACCTGCTTGCCCGCTTCGGCCAGCCGATAGGCGAGAGCGCAGCCTGCCGAACCGGCCCCCACAATAACGTAATCCGCGCGCATCGTCAGAACGGCGCCTCCAGATCACCCATGCGGACATAGACCCCCTTGATCTGGCTGTAGTGTTCGATAGCCGCCTTGGAATTCTCGCGCCCCACACCCGACAGTTTCGATCCACCAAACGGGGCCTCGACCGGGGCATCGTTGTAGGTGTTGATATAACAGGTGCCTGCCTCAAACCCGGCGGCCATACGATGCGCGCGGGTCAGATCGGCGGTGAACACACCGGCGGCCAGCCCGAACTCCGTGTCGTTGGCGCGGGTCAGCACCTCATCCTCGGCCTCGAAATCCAGAACCGACATGACCGGTCCGAAAATTTCGTCCCGCGCGATTGTCATGTCGTCGGTGACATCTGCAAAAACTGTCGGCTCAAGAAAGAAGCCGTCACGATCCACACGCTTGCCACCAGTAACAAGTGTTGCGCCTTCTTCCACGCCCTTGGCAAAGAAACCTTCGACGATATCGCGCTGACGTTCCGAAACCATGGGGCCAAAATTGGTCTCCGGGTCCTGCGGGTCACCCATTTTGACATCTGCCAGACGTTCCGTCAGTCGCTGGAGGAATGCCTGTTTGATGCCCTTCTGCACGAACACGCGGGTGCCGTTCGAACAGACCTGACCCGAGGAATAGAAATTCCCGAGGATCGCACCAGACACCGCATTTTCCAGATCGGCATCGTCAAAGATCACCAGCGGCGATTTGCCCCCCAACTCCATCGTCACATGACGAATGCCCTCGGCCGCCGCAGCGTAAACCTTACGCCCTGTCGGCACCGATCCGGTCAAGGAGACCTTGTCAACGCGCGGGTCCGTGACCAGTGACGCCCCGACAGCACCGTACCCCTGAATGACGTTATAAACGCCTGCCGGTGCGCCAGCCTCGTGCAGGATCTCTGCCACCTTGAGCGCGCAAAGCGGTGTGGTTTCGGACGGTTTGAACACCATCGCGTTGCCACAGGCCAGCGCGGGCGCGCCCTTCCAGCAGGCGATTTGCGTTGGATAGTTCCACGCGCCGATGCCCACGCAAACGCCCAGCGGTTCACGGCGGGTATAGACGAAATCATCGCCCAACTGGATATGTTCGCCGGTGATGCTGGCGGCCAGCCCGCCGAAATATTCCAGTGCGTCAGCCCCAGACGTGGCATCGACAACGCTAGTTTCCTGATAGGGTTTGCCGGTGTCATAGGTTTCCAGGACCGACAGATCGTGATTGCGGTCGCGCATGATATCAGCCGCCCGGCGCAGCACGCGGCCACGATCCGTTGCGGTCCAGCCTGCCCATTCCTTTTGCGCGCGTTTCGCTGACGCCAGCGCCTGATCAACAATCGCAGGGGTAGCCGCATGCAGCTTGGCGATGATCTCGCCCGTTGCCGGATAGATCACCTCGATGACGTCACCGGCTTTGTCTTCGATGTATTGGCCGTCGATGAAATGGCTGGCCTTGGGTTGTGTGTTCATGGTCGGGATGCCTCCGGCGGGAGTATTTGGGGAAGAAAGAAGATGCTATTCGCCACGGGGAAAACGCTGGTTTTCTTCGACGACGTTCAGATCCATGTGGTTGCGCATGTATCGCTCTGATGCTTTTTGCAGCGGCTGATAGTCCCACGGATAATAGTTGCCGTTGCGCAGCGCCTCGTAGACGACCCAGCGGCAGGCCTGACTATGGCGCACCTCTGCGTCGTATTTGGCAAGGTCCCAGCGTGCCTCGGATTTTGCGCGCAACTGGGTAAGTGTGCCCTGATGCGCCGGTTCGTCGGCCAGATTGGTCAGCTCATGGGGATCAGCGTTCAGATCAAACAGTTGATCAGGGTCCAGCGCGCAGCGATTGTATTTCCACTTACCATAGCGCAGTGAAACCAGCGGGGCATAGCTGGCTTCTGCCGCGTATTCCATTGCAACAGGTGTATCGCGGGTGCCGCCCTGGCCCAGATGCACAAGGCTTTCGCCTTCGGTCCATGGCATCACCTTGGACATATCGACACCGGCCAGATCGCACAGGGTCGGTGTTATGTCGATTGTACTGACAGGTGTCGGGTTCAGACCGGGCGCCATATCGGGGGCCGCAATCATCAGTGGAACGCGCGCGGATCCTTCGTAGAACGACATCTTGAACCAAAGACCGCGTTCGCCGAGCATGTCACCATGGTCCGAAACAAAGAGGATCGTGGCCTCCTGCCGCGTATCCTTCAGCGTCTGCAACACCTCACCAACCTTGTCGTCGATATATGAGATATTGGCGAAATAGGCACGCCGGGCGCGACGGATATGGTCATCGGTAATGTTGAAATTGTCCCGATCATTCGCATCCAGAATGCGGCGGCTATGGGCGTCCTGATCCGCGTAGGGGATCGGGCCGACATCCGGCATCAGATGGTCGCAATCCTCGTAAAGGTCCCAGTATTTCTTGCGCGCTACGTAGGGGTCATGCGGGTGGGTAAAGCTGACGGTCAGGCACCACGGGCGATCATCGTGACCACGTGACAGATCATAGAGCTTGCGGGTCGCGTGATAGACCACCTCGTCATCATACTCCATCTGGTTGGAAATCTCGGCCACACCGGCACCGGTGACGCTGCCCATATTGTGATACCACCAGTCGATCCGCTCACCGGGTTTGCGGTAATCTGGGGTCCAGCCGAAATCAGCCGGGTAGATATCGGTGGTCAACCGTTCCTCGAACCCGTGCATTTGGTCGGGACCGACGAAATGCATCTTGCCTGACAGGCAGGTCTGATAGCCCGCACGGCGCAGGTGATGGGCGTAGGTGGGGATGGATGACGCGAATTCAGCCGCATTGTCATAGACGCCCGTGCGCGATGGCAATTGACCCGACATGAAAGATGCACGGGCGGGGGCGCATAGCGGCGACGCGGTATAGGCATTGGCAAACCGGGTGGACCTTGCCGCCAGCGCCTTGAGGTTTGGGGCATGCAACCAGTCTGCCGGACCATCAGGGAACAGCGTTCCATTCAACTGATCCACCATGATGATCAGGATATTCGGCTTGGTCATTGTACCCGGCCTTTCAATTCCATCTCAAGAGACGCCAGAACCTGCCGGGTCGCATCAGACCGTTCCGCCGCGTCGCGCGCCAGACCCTGCCGCAGGTAATAGCCATCAATCAACGCAGCGATACGGGCCGCCGCCTGGTCGGCACGTGTACCAATCAGTGGGCGCAGATCATGGGCCAGATTACTGTGCAGTCGGCGCTGATAGACCTGCAACAGCCGGTGCGCATCCTCGGATGTCTGCGCCAGAACATAGAAATTCAGCCATGCCGCAATGACATCCGGCCGAAAGTTCGATGAGGCGAAACCGGCGCGAATAATCGCCTCAAGCCGCGCGCGATGTCCTTGCGCCTGGCCCAGCGCCAACCGAACCTCTGCCGCATAGATCGCCAGCGTATGGCGCATCGCTGCCAGAAAAATCTGTTCTTTCCCGCCAAAATAGTGATGCGCCAGCGCCGAGGACATACCCGCCCGCTTTGCAATGCTGCTGACTGTCACGTCCAGATTCCCGGCCGCACCGATTTCATCAATCGTGGCTTTCACTAATGCGGCGCGGCGGATAGGTTCCATTCCAAGCTTTGGCATCTGATCCTCGGATTTGTTGTTGCCACTGCAGTAAATTGTTCTTTATTGACTCGTCAATCAATAAAAAGATGACGTAAACCGGGAGACTGAAATGAAACTGAAATCCACCCTGTCCGCACTGGCCATCTGCGCTGCGGCACCTGCCATTGCCGATTGCGACCAAGTACGTTTTTCCGATGTCGGCTGGACTGACATCACTTCCACAACTGCCGCAACGTCCATCGTGCTTGAGGCTCTGGGCTATGAGACATCGACCGATATCCTGTCGGTCCCTGTCACCTATGCGTCCATGGCGCAGGGCGATATCGATGTGTTCCTTGGCAACTGGATGCCCACCATGGAAGGCGACATCGCCAGCTACCGCGAGGCGGGGACGGTCGACACAGTGCGTACCAACCTTGAAGGGGCCAAATACACATTGGCCACCAATGCCGCAGGCGTCGCCGCCGGGATCACTGATTTCGCCTCAATCGCACAGGCTGCAGAGCCGCTGGACAGCAAGATTTACGGCATCGAAGCCGGCAATGACGGCAACCGACTGATCCAGGACATGATCGACGCCAATGCCTTTGGACTGGATGGATTCGAAGTTGTCGAAAGCTCGGAACAGGGGATGCTGGCACAGGTCGAACGCGCCGATGACCGAGATGAACCTGTTGTATTTCTCGGCTGGGAACCGCACCCGATGAATGCCAATTATGACATGACATATCTGCCGGGCGGCGATGACTATTTCGGGCCTGATCTGGGGGGTGCGACCGTCGCCACCAACACCCGCGCAGGCTATGTCGATGAATGCCCAAATACCGGCAAACTGCTGCAGAACCTCGAATTCTCGCTCGCCATGGAGAACGAAATCATGGGCGCGATCCTGAATGATGACGTGGACCCAGAGGATGCCGCCAAGGCCTGGCTGGCGGCCAATCCTGACGCATGGGCCCCATGGCTGGACGGTGTCACCACCAAGGATGGTGGTGATGCGGTGGAAGCTGTAAGCGCTGCGCTGGCCGAGTAAAATTGAAAAGGGGAGTGGTCATCCACTCCCCTTTTTTGAGTGACGGGGACACTGATGAACTGGCTGACAGACAATAAAATTCCGGTCGGCGACTGGTCTGAGACAGCCGTTGACTGGCTCAAGGATAATGGCCGCCCGGCCTTTGACGCGCTCAGCGACGGGTTGGACTGGATGATCGACGGGATCGTCTGGTGCCTGCAAACGCTGCCGGAATTCGTGGTTGTCATCCTGTTTGTGGCGCTGACCTGGATATTGCAACGGTCTTGGAAGGTCTGTCTGCTGGTGCTTGCCTGCCTGCTCTTCGTCATCAATCAGGGCTACTGGGACGAAACAACCGACAGCCTCGCGCTGGTTCTGTCATCCTGCGTGGTCTGCATGGGGCTGGGTGTGCCCATCGGCATCTTCCTTGCCCACCGGCCTCGCGCCTATCAGGCGCTCAGCCCGGTGCTTGACCTGATGCAGACCCTGCCCGCCTTCGTCTACCTGATCCCGGCCATCGTATTCTTTGGCCTTGGCATGGTGCCGGGTCTGTTTGCGACCGTCATCTTTGTGCTACCCGCGCCGATCCGGCTGACCTATCTGGGGGTGTCGAACACCCCGACCCCGCTACTTGAGGCGGCTGAATCCTTTGGCGCGACCCCAGCCCAGCGCCTGTGGAAAGTGGAACTGCCCTACGCGTTCCCGCAAATCATGGCGGGGCTGAACCAGGTCATCATGCTGTCGCTGTCGATGGTGGTCATCTCGGCCTATGTGGGGGCCAACGGGCTGGGTAAACCGGTGGTGCAGGCGCTGGGGCGCAACGATCCGGGGCTTGGGTTTGAATCCGGCTTTGCCATTGTCGCCGTCGCGATCATGCTGGACCGTATGTTGCGGGTGAACAAATGAACGCCGTCGAATTTGATAATGTCTCGATCGTGTTCGGGGCCAAGCCTGAAAGCGCACTCCCCCTGATGGATCAGGGGATGGAGCGGTCGGAACTCCGCGAAAAAACCGATCAGATCCTTGGCGTCCATAACTGTTCGCTCGACGTCGAAGTCGGCGAGATCCTTGTGCTCATGGGTCTCTCTGGCTCTGGCAAATCGACACTCCTGCGCGCGGTGAACGGCCTCAACCCCGTTGTCCGGGGGGAAGTGCGTATCTTTGACGGCGACTGGTCCTGCAGCGTCGGCAGCGCGTCGGCGCAGGATCTGCGCCGGGTGCGGCGCGAATGCGTGTCGATGGTCTTTCAGCAATTCGGCCTGCTGCCATGGCGGACGGTGCGCGACAATGTCGGCCTCGGGCTGGAACTTGGCGGCATGTCCAAGGCAGCCCGCAACAAGCGCGTTGATGAGGAACTGCATATGGTGGGCCTTGATGACCGGGCCGACGCGCTTGTCGGCGAGTTGTCCGGCGGGATGCAGCAGCGCGTCGGTCTCGCGCGCGCATTCGCTACCGACGCCCCCATTCTGCTGATGGATGAACCGTTCTCGGCGCTTGATCCATTGATCCGCACCAAACTGCAGGACGAACTCCTCGACCTGCAGAAGCAACGCAACCGGACCATCATTTTCGTCAGCCACGACCTTGATGAAGCCTTTAAGATCGGCAACCGCATCGCCATCATGGAAGGTGGCCGGATCGTGCAATGCGGTACCCCGCGCGATATCTTCACCAATCCGGTGAACGATTATGTGGCGGAATTTGTGGCCCATATGAACCCGCTTGGCGTGCTGACCGCGCGCGATGTGATGACCAGCGGATCAGCGGAAGGCCCCGCCATCGACGTGGAAACCCCCGTCCATGACATCATTCAGCAGATTGAGACTGAGGCGCTTCAAGTCACTGAAAACGGCGTCCCCGTCGGCAAAATTACCCAAAGCTCGCTACTGGCACGCCTCGCCCCGCCCGGCAGCTAGACCTTGGTGGCGTTGACCACCGGCGTGATCGCGCGGCGGGCCAGGGCCTCGCGCCAGGTGATGAAACTGACCGCCGCCATGATGATTGCACCACCTAGGATAACCCAGGCATCGACCGCCTCACCAAAGGCGAGATAGCCCAGCAACACCGCCCAGACCAGTTGCAGGAAAGTGACCGGCTGGGTCACGGTCAGCGGAGCGGCGGCAAAGGCAAGGGTCATCGTGTAATGTCCGGCGGTGGCAAAGCACGCGACCAGAAACATCCAACCCAACTGGCCCAGCGTCGGGGTGACCCAGACGGCAAGGGCAAAGGGGGCAAGACCAATCGTCACCGTGATCGACAACATGCCCACCACCACTACCGCCGACACCTCGCCCGACAATTGCTTGGCAATCAGATAGCCCGCCGCAAATCCAATGGCGGTTCCCAGCATGGCAATATGGCCCGGATCAATCACCTTAACGCCCGGACGCAGGATAATCAGCGCACCAATCAGGGCGACAATGACCGCCGCCAACCGGCGCGGCGGCAGCTTTTCCCCCAGAAACAGGGCGGCCCCCAGCGTGATATAGATCGGCGACAGATAGTTCATCGCCGTCACCTCGGCGATGGGAATGCGGGTCATGGCAAAAAACCACAGGATCACCGCAACCGTGTGAACGAGACCGCGCAAACCAAACAGCCGCA
Organism: Yoonia sp. SDW83-1; assembly: GCF_046762885.1. Classification (NCBI taxonomy): domain Bacteria; kingdom Pseudomonadati; phylum Pseudomonadota; class Alphaproteobacteria; order Rhodobacterales; family Paracoccaceae; genus Yoonia; species Yoonia sp. SDW83-1. The sequence continues at coordinate 229,704 of NZ_JBKQXO010000004.1, read as the reverse complement.
ACTGGCGAGGTGTCAGCCGTGCCGCCAGTATGGGCCGTATCATCGGGATCAGAAAAACAAGGCCCAGAATGTAGCGCAGGAAAGCAGCCTGCGCTGCGGGCAAATCGTCACCGACATGTTTCACGATGGCCGTGACGGCAACAAAATTGAACCCGGTCACCACCATCCAGAAAATACCCTTTAAGGGGTGCGAGGCTGGCAACTGGGTCATGGGGCAGGCGTGGCATCTAGCCCACCCAAAGGCAAGTCAGCTTTCCGCAAAAGCCGCCATCACCTCGTCGGACGCTTCGAAATTGGCCGTGACCCGCTGAATATCATCATCCTCTTCCAGCGTGTCGAGCAGCTTCATCAGCTTGGTCAGGCCCTCCAGATCAACCTCGGTCGTCATGTTGGGTTTCCAGATCAGCTTGGTCGATTCAGATTCGCCCAGCTCAGCCTCCAGCGCGTTTGAAACCTCGTTCAGGTCGGTATCGGCGCAGATGATCACATGATTGTCGTCATCGCTTTGCACATCCTCTGCCCCGGCCTCGATCGCGGCCATCATCACGGTGTCCGCATCGGCAACGGAAGCGGGATAAACCACCTCCCCTTTGCGGTCGAACATGAAACCGACCGAACCGGTCTCGCCCAGATTGCCGCCATTCTTGGAAAAGGTCGAACGCACGGTCGATGCCGTCCGGTTGCGGTTATCGGTCATCGTCTCGACAATGACGGCAACACCGCCGGGGCCGTAGCCCTCGTACCGGATTTCGTCGTAGTTCTCAGCGTCGCCACCCTGCGATTTCTTGATCGCGCGGTCGATCACATCCTTGGGCACGGAGTTCGACTTGGCTTCCTTCACCGCCAGACGCAAGCGCGGGTTTTTGTCCGGGTCCGGATCACCCATCTTGGCAGCCACCGTGATTTCCTTGGCAAGCTTGGAAAACAGCTTGGACCGCAGCTTGTCCTGCCGTCCCTTACGGTGCTGAATATTTGCCCATTTTGAGTGGCCAGCCATCGGAAACCTCGTCAGATGTGGTGTAAATCTGCGCCTCTATAAGGCATGGCAGTACAGCCCCGCAACCCTGTGCTAGAGCGGCCAGATATAGGGAATGACAAAGGATGCGATGGGGGCCAAGGAAAGGTTCAGCGGAATGCCGAATTTCAGGAAATCCGCGAATTTATAGCCGCCGGGGCCGTAGACAAGCGTGTTGGTCTGATACCCGATCGGGGTGGCAAAACTCGCACTTGCTGCGATCATGACGGCGACCACCAGTGGGCGCGCATCAACACCCAACGCGCTGGCCAATCCGATGGCAATGGGTGTCATCACCACCGCGACAGCGTTGTTCGACACCAGTTCGGTCAGGATGCTCGACAACAGATACACCGCCAGAACGATGAAAAATCCGGGCAGCACCAGCATGAAAGGCGACAGCGTATCGGCAATAATGCCTACAGCCCCTGACGATTGCAGCGCAGACCCGACGCCCAGCATCGCAAAGATCAGCGCCAACAGGCGTCCATCGACATAGGAAAACGCCTCATCCGCGTCGATACAGCCGGTCATCAGCACTGCCGTCACGCCCAGCATGGCCAGCAGCAGGATCGGGGCGATGCCCAGTGCGGCAAGAACAACAACCCCCAGCAGCACCGCAATGGCCACCGGCGCATGACCGCGGCGGTAGGCGCGTTGCGACGGGACCGACACATCGCCCAGGTTCATATCCTCGCCCAGGCGCTGAATATCCTCTGGCGCGCCTTCCAGCAGCAGCGTGTCACCCACGCGGACGACCAGATCGTCCATCTGGCGACCGATATTCGTGTCCCGCCGATGCACCGCCAGCGTATAAACCGCATAGCGCCGCCGCAACCGCATGGAGCCTAGGCGTCGCCCCACCATCTTGCAGTTTGGGGTGATCAGCACCTCGACAGTCGTGGTCTCAACCGCCGATACCTGATCGACGCGGCGCAAATCCTTGGTGGCCTGCAGCGACAACAGTTCTGTCATTTCCGTGCGCAACACCACGCGGTCGCCGACCTGCAGGTTGACGCTGTCCAGATTGCGCCGCAACGAAGTGTCTCCGCGCACCACGTCGATCAGGCGCACGCCATCGCGTTTGAACAGCTGGACACCGGTCACCTGCCGGCCAATCAGGTTGCTGTCAGGCGGTATGACCGCCTCGGAAAAGAACCGCATCTTGGACCGGTCAGACAGCATCGTCGCCATGCTTTGCCGGTCCGGCAGCAGGCGCGGGGCCATGAAATACAGATAGATGAAGGTCCACGCGACCACGACAACGCCGACTGGCAGAATCTCCAGAATGCCAAAGGGTTTCAGGCCCGACGCCCGCGCTACCCCATCGACCAGCAGGTTCGTTGACGTGCCAAGCAGGGTCATTGTACCCCCGACAATCGCCGCATAGCTCAGCGGGATCAGCAGCTTGGAGGCCGACGTGTCCAGCGTACGGGCCAGTTGGACAAAAACCGGAATCATGACCACGACCAACGGCGTATTGTTCATGATCGCGCTGGCGAAGGCGACAAATACAAGGCTGCCGCCAATGGCCCGTGCCGGGCTGATCTTGGCCTGCCGTTCCACCAGCTGTGTCATCGTGTTGAGCGCGCCGGTCCGCACCAGCGCACCGACAATGATGAACATGGCTGCGATGGTCCATGGGGCGGGGTTGGACAGTGCCAGCACCGCTGCCTCATAAGGCAGAACTCCGGTGATCAGCAGGACCGAAACACCAATCATGGCAACGACTTCGGTGGGGAAAACCTCGCGCAGGAACAGGATGAACATGCCCACTACCACGGCCATGGTCAGAAACGCAGCCTGCGTTTGCGTCAGTGCAAATAAATCACCCATTAGCTGTACTGTCGCCACTTGTGGACCGCTCGGCAAGCGGCATCTGGACTGCAAACGCTGCGTCGATCATTCAGCTTGGACCCGCCTGCGGCAGCAAGCCACCCCTGCGCACCATCTCGATCCGGGTCGCCTTACCTGTGCGGTCATCGGTTTCCACATAGATGCCGGATAATGTGGCCTCCGCAGTGGCGGGTGTGAACCGCGCTTTGGGCATACCGGTGACAAACCGACGCATCGGTTCCGTTTTTTCCATACCGATAACTGAGTTGTAGTCGCCACACATCCCCGCATCGGTCAGATACGCAGTCCCGCCCGTCAGGATCATCGCATCACTGGTCGGCACATGCGTATGCGTGCCGACCACAATGCTGGCCCGCCCATCGCAGAAATGACCGGTCGCCATCTTTTCCGACGTCGCCTCGCAATGGATGTCAATCAGGCTCGCCTGCACCTGTCCGCCCATCGGGTATTGGCGCAGCACCGCGTCGAGGGCCGAAAACGGATCATCAAAAGGCCGCTTCATGAACACCTGCCCCAGAACCTGCGCGACAAGCACCTTGCGGCCACCCGCTGCGGAAAAGACGCGCGCTCCGCTGCCGGGTGCAGCTTTGGAATAGTTGATCGGGCGGATGACACGCGGCTCACTTTCGATAAAGGTCAGCATATCCTTCTGATCAAAGGCATGGTCGCCAAGTGTGACAACATCAGCGCCAGCATCGAGAAGCAGCTTGGCATGATCCCCCGACAACCCCATGCCCGAGGTCGCGTTTTCGCCATTGACCACAACAAAGTCGAGCCGCCATGCATCGCGCAACTGCGGCAGATGTGCTGCCACCGCAGCACGGCCCGCACGGCCCATTACATCGCCAAGAAAAAGGATTCTCATGGATCACTGTTAGGCGCTGTTACAAAAATCTTCTAGAGGATTTTTGGGGCAACGATTTTTTGCAAAAAATCGTCTCCCCCACGCGTTTAGCGCAAACAGACTTGCCGCCGCGCTGTAGACAGGCTTTAGCTGACGTGATTGACCAAAGGACCTTATCTTATGCACCAAGCCCCTGATTTTAATGACCGCATGCTTTCGCTGGGCCTTGCCCGCGTGTCTGAGGCCGCCGCCATTGCCTGCACGCCACTGATTGGGCGCGGCGATGAAAAAGCCGCAGATCAGGCCGCCGTTGACGCGATGCGAACCGAGCTGAACAAGCTTGAAATCGCAGGCGTCGTCGTCATTGGCGAGGGCGAGCGGGACGAGGCGCCGATGCTTTACATCGGTGAAGAAGTGGGAACAGGCACAGGCCCCGGCGTGGATATCGCGCTGGACCCGCTGGAAGGCACGACGCTGACCGCCAAGGACATGCCCAACGCGCTGGCCGTGATTGCCATGGGCCCGCGCGGGTCCATGCTGCATGCGCCGGATGTTTATATGGACAAACTGGCGATCGGCCCCGGCTTTCGCACCGGTGTGGTGACCCTCGATATGTCGCCTGCTGAACGGGTGTCGGCGCTTGCCGCCGCCCGCGGATGTTCAACCAATGACATCACCGTCTGCGTGCTGGAACGCCCGCGACATAACGAGATGATTGCAGAAATCCGCAGCACGGGTGCCGCCATCCGGCTGATCACCGATGGTGATGTGGCGGGCGTCATGCATTGCGCGGAACCCGATCTGACGGGCATTGATATGTATATGGGCTCTGGCGGCGCACCAGAGGGCGTGTTGGCCGCAGCCGCATTAAAATGCATGGGCGGGCAGATTTTCGGGCGGCTGTTGTTCCGCAACGATGACGAAAAAGGTCGCGCCAAAAAGGCTGGCATCACCAATTTCGACCGGGTCTATACCCGCGACGATATGGTCACCGGCGATGTGATCTTTGCCGCAACAGGGGTCACCGATGGGTCACTGGTGCCGGGTATCAAACGCGAGGTGGGGTTTGTCACGGCCGAGACGATCCTGATGCGCTCCAAAACCGGCTCCGTCCGGCGCATGGTTTATCGCAACCCCACAGGCTAGCCAAGCGGCGCTATCCCGCATATTGTGGGCGGTGATGAACGCCATACAAGATAAACCCGCATTTCTGAACGTCGCGACCTCGGCCACCGGGCGGCGCTGGATCGGCCCGTCCGTGGAAGAGGATCGTCTGTCAGAGGCGATGGCCCAGGAAACCGCCCTGCCCGCCCCGCTTTGCCGCACATTGGTGCAACGCGGTGTGACCGCGCAAGAGGCCGCGGGTTTCCTGACCCCCAAGCTGCGCGACCTGCTGCCGGACCCCCATGAAATCCGCGATATGGAAAAGGCAGCAGAGCGGTTTCTCCGCGCCGTCACCAACACTGAAAAGATCGCATTTTTTGCCGATTATGATGTCGATGGCGGATCATCTGCCGCGCTGCTGATCACTTGGCTGCGCGATATGGGGCGCCAAGCAACGCTCTATGTGCCCGACCGGATCGATGAAGGTTACGGGCCCAATGATGAAGCGATGGCCGCATTGGCGCGCGATCACGACCTGATCATCTGTGTCGATTGCGGAACGCTGTCACACGGGCCGATTGCCGCAGCCAAGGGGGCCGATGTGGTTGTGCTTGACCATCACCTTGGCGGCGAAACCCTGCCCCCGGCGCATGCGGTCGTGAACCCCAACCGGCAGGATGAAAGCGGCGATCTGGGCCATCTCTGCGCGGCGGCAGTCGTATTCATGATGCTGGTCGAAGCCAACCGGCAATTGCGCGCCGCAGGCCAGACCGGGCCTGACCTGATGGCAATGCTTGATCTGGTGGCGCTCGCGACGGTGGCTGATGTGGCCCCCCTGATCGGGGTCAATCGGGCCTTTGTCCGGCAAGGTCTCGCGGTGATGGGCCAGCGCCAACGGATCGGGCTGACGGCATTGGCTGATGTGGCAGGTCTGGATCAAGCCCCCACCAGTTATCATCTGGGGTTTCTGTTGGGTCCGCGGGTCAATGCAGGCGGGCGGATCGGCAAGGCCGATCTGGGCGCGCGCCTGCTGGCCACCAATGACCGGCACGAGGCCGAGGCGCTGGCCGCCAAATTGGATCACCTTAACACCGAACGACGCGAGGTCGAGGCGGCCGTACGCGACCTTGCCCTGGAACAGGCCACCGCTAGGGGTCTGGACGGCCCATTGGTCTGGGCTGCTGGCGAAGGCTGGCACCCGGGCGTTGTGGGCATTGTCGCCGCACGGCTGAAAGAAGCCACCAACCGGCCCGCCATCGTCATCGGGCTGGATGGCAACGAAGGCAAAGGATCAGGGCGGTCCGTTTCCGGTATCGACCTTGGTGCCGCGATCCAGCGCACCGCGAGCGAGGGGCTGCTGATCAAAGGTGGCGGGCACAAGATGGCAGCAGGGCTGACCGTCGCCCGCGACCAGTTGGAACCGGCCATGGCGCGGCTCGGTGAATTGCTGGCCAAACAGGGGGCGGCTGATATCGGCCCTGCCGATTTGCGGCTTGACGGTTTGCTGATGCCCGGTGCGGCCACCGTCGAACTCGTCGAACAGATCGAAAGCGCGGGGCCCTTTGGGGCGGGCGCCCCGGCCCCGCGTTTTGCGTTTCCCGACTGTCAGATCCTTTTTGCCAAGCAGGTCGGCGCAAACCACCTCAAGATCAGTTTCGGCGATGGGATCGGGGCACGGATCGACGCCATCAGCTTTGGCGCGATGGACGGGCCACTCGGCCCACTCCTGATGGGTCATAACGGTGCGCGCTTCCATCTGGCAGGCCGGTTGGAGATCAACACATGGCAAGGACGACAGTCGGTCCAACTGCGGCTGGAGGACGCCGCACCGGCCCATTGATTTCGGTCGAAAAACGCAAAATACCCCCTTGCGCGCTGGCCGCGGTTTCCCTAAAAGCGGCGCACCAAGTGCGGTCCCTTCGTCTATCGGTTAGGACGCCAGGTTTTCAACCTGGAAAGAGGGGTTCGATTCCCCTAGGGACTGCCATTGGTGACCTCCCCCAATTCTAAGCTTGCGGAGCGGAGTTCGGCCTGTTTACGGGTTTCGTCATCACGACAGCAAACGGCTAGAGCGATACCAACGCACCACGCCCCTTTATCACATGCCGGGCGACATTTGATGCCTGCACGATCGCATCTTCGATCGGCGCCCCTTCGACAAAAGCGGTCAGAAAACCAGCGTTAAAACTGTCACCGGCTGCGGTTGTGTCCACCACGTCGGACACGATGGCAGGCTGCACGATGCCTTTATCATCGCCGCTTTGGTAGTGGATCGCTCCGGGACCGTTTTTGACCACTACGATCCCGGCGCCCAAGGCGGCATAACGATCGCGCGTCGCCTCGGGGCTTTTGTCGCCGAAATGCACGGCCTCATCATCATGCGAAGGCAGCATGATATCGGCCAGCGAAGCGGCCTTTGTCACCCATGCCCGCATATGATCGTCGCTTTCCCAAAGGGACGGGCGTAGATTGCTGTCAAACACCACAAGGCCCTTTGCTGATTGCGCGCGCTGCACCGCATCAAGCAGCTTGGCCCGGCCCCGCCCCTCTTGAATGGCGAGTGTGATACCCGAAAAATAGATGATATCACCCTCCGCCAATGCGGCAGCCAGTACATCGACATCCGCCGCCAACATCCGCGCTGCTGACTGACCGCGCCAATAGGAAAACTGGCGTTCGCCGTCGACAAGCGAAATCAGATAGAGACCCATCGCCCGGTCATCCAGACGCTGCACATGCGCACGCCCGATCCGGGCGTCATCCAGAAACTGCAGCATCTGGTCAGAAATGCGATCTGTCCCGACGGCGGTGACATAATCGACGTCCCACCGCGGCTTCAGCGCGCGGGCATACCACGCGGTGTTCAGCGTATCGCCTGCAAATGACATCTGAAACTGGCCGGGCGCCGCCAGTGGAGCCATTTCAACCATAGCTTCACCGATGGAAATGAATCGTGTCATTCGATGCCCTTTTTACAAATATTCTCATGACTTAGCACAGCCTGCACATAAGTCTCAATTCATCTGGTCGCATTCATGCTGCATTGCGGCAAAAAAGATTTTCCCAGAGGCGTGACCATCGGACTTGCATGCGCCGCGGCCTTTGTCGGCATTTGACATTGGCCAAGCTGACCACAGCCGCTAGGTTTTGAGCCAGCAAAGCCGGAAAGGATTCCCCAATGTCGCTGAAATATCTCCACACGATGGTCCGCGTCAAAGATCTCGATAAATCGATGGCCTTCTACGCCCTGCTGGGCCTTAAGGAAACTCGGCGTTTCGAAAACGAAGGCGGGCGCTTTACCCTTGTTTTCATGGCACCTCCGGGGCAGGAAGATTGCCCCATCGAACTGACCTACAACTGGGACGGGGATGATGGTTTACCCTCGGACGGCCGCCATTTCGGCCATCTGGCCTACCGGGTCGACAATATCTACGACACTTGCCAGCATCTGATGGACAATGGTGTCACCATCAACCGCCCGCCGCGCGATGGGCATATGGCTTTTGTCCGGTCCCCCGACAACATCTCGATCGAACTGCTGCAGGCCGGCGACAATCTACCCCCGGCAGAGCCTTGGGCCAGCATGGACAACACCGGCCATTGGTAAAGGCGCTTCTGTTTGCCGGGGTCTGCCTCACCGCAACCCCGGCGGCGGCCTGCCGGTTGGCGCTTGTTCTGGCAATGGATGTGTCATCATCGGTCGATGCCGATGAAGACAGGTTACAACGGGGCGGTTTGGCCGCTGCACTGATAGCACCCGACGTGCAGGAGGCGTTTTTCGCCAGCCCCGATCCTGTCGCGCTGTTGGTTTTCGAATGGAGCGGGCGATACAATCAGGAAGATCTGACTGACTGGGTCTTGATCGAAAGCCCCGCCGACCTGCTGGGTGTTTCGGAAACCATCGCCTTCAGCAAACGCAGCCATAATGATTTTCCGACGGCTATGGGCCATGCGCTGACCCATGCCGCCACCCGGCTGGCTGACGCGCCTGATTGCCTGTTTCAGACCGTCGATGTCGCAGGTGATGGTGAAAACAATGACGGTTTCGGCCCAGCGGAGGCCTATGCCAATCATCCGTTCGACAATGTCACCGTGAACGGGCTCGTGATCAACGCAGCCGAGTTTGAGGCTGAGACCGAGTTGATCCCGTTTTACCGCGATCAGGTCATCCGCGGGCCGGGATCATTCATCGAAATCGCCAATGGCTTTGCCGACTACGAACGCGCCATGCAACGCAAACTGGTGCGCGAATTGTCCGCACAGATTATGGGACAATCGCCGTCGTTGCCGGAGCCCCGCGGATGATACGGGCCGCGTGTTTCCTGATGCTTCTGCCAGTCACGGCCGACGCAGCCTGCCGACAGGCGCTGGCCCTTGGTCTTGATGTGTCAGGCTCGGTCGACGCTGCCGAATACCGCCTGTAACTGGATGGTTTGGCCACAGCACTCAACAGCGACGGGGTACAACAGGTGCTCTTCGCGCAACCCGACGCCCCGATCCGCATCAGCGTCTATGAATGGAGCGGGCCGGAGAACCAGACAATCATCCTGCCCTGGACCACAATTGTGACCACCGATGATCTGGACCGCGCAACAGATACGTTGCTGGCCCACCAACGCGGCATCGCCGCACCGACCACGGCCATCGGATCTGCGATGCTGGCCGGTTTCGCGTTGCTGCGGGATCAGACCGATTGCTGGAAACGCACCCTTGATTTGTCTGGCGATGGCCCCGCCAATACCGGGCCACGACCGCAAGATATTGGACCTGCGCAGCAACCGCCGGGCGTCATCGTCAACGGACTGGTGATCGGTTCGGGCAACCAATTCGGCGATGATCAGCGGATTGCGGATATCAAGGAATTGTCGGCCTACTACCGTAGTTACGTGATCCGGGGGGCCGATGCCTTTGTCGAAAGTGCCCTCGGGTTTGAAGACTATGCAGCAGCGATGGAGCGCAAATTGCTAAAAGAACTGCAAAGCCTCGCCCTCGGGCAAGCTGATGTCACACGCTGATCTTGGCACGAGGTCCTGAGCGCAGCCCGCCTTTGAAAAACCGACCCCTGAACGCTCTACAAACGCAATCGCGATCATAACAAGGATACGCGGTGCCACGAATTGACCGGCGCACCACTGGCAAGCGACCAGCAATTGAACTCTTCCGACTATTCAAGAAATATCGGCGCCCCAGAGTTTTCCGAGAACCTGAAACACCGATTGTCGGGCCGCACCTTCCCGTTCAAACCACCGAAGAATTTCCGCAATCGGTGGCATCTGGGCAAAGGCGAAACGCATCAACCAGTGCCAGACAAATGCAGTTGCGGGCCAATGCAACCAGGCATTGACCCGCGCTTAACCCAGCCCTCATTACCAACCCCATCACTCAGATGCGGTGGGACCGCAGTCACATTCCTAGATGTCCGAAAGCACCCCGATGGGTTTCGCTCGGTCGTGTGCGCACCACGCCCGCCGCAACTATCCGGCCAAAACCACCATCAGTAGATATAGCGGATCTGTTCGGTCCAGTACCGTTCCACCCGGCGCAATGACGCGGTGATGCTGTCGATACCCTCCTGATCCAGCACACCACGATCGACCAACCCATTGGCATGGGTGGCAAACAGCTTGCCAACCACCTGCCGCACACCGCGCCCCTTTTCGGTCAGGCGGACCCGGACAGACCGGCGGTCAATCTCGCTGCGTTCATGGTGCATGTAGCCCATTTCAACCAGTTTCTTGAGATTATAGGATACGTTGGACCCCTGATAGTAACCGCGGGTCTTCAATTCACCGGCAGTCACCTCATTGTCGCCGACATTGAACAGCAACAGGGCTTGCACAGCGTTGATTTCCAGCACGCCAACACGTTCAAATTCATCTTTGATCACATCCAGCAACAGGCGATGCAGCCGTTCCACCAGTGTAAGGGACTCTAGATAGGACGCCATAAAGGTCGCGCTGCGCGCCTGGGCCATGCCATCCTTTTCGGGGCCATCAAGGTCCGTATGAATACTCATTTCATCACTCCGTCTTCTGCTCGGAAATCTGCATAAGACGAAACAAAGAAAATTCAGTTAAACGATAAAATTGAAATTACTTACCTGAAAATCATGCCGGTCTGGTCACGCCGTGGGCACCGTGGGCAATGCGCCCAATCAGATCGGCGTAGGTGTCAGGCACAGCAAACTGGCCACCGATCCAGCCATAAATATCATGGTCATTTTCAGCCAATAGCTGATCATACTGTGCCAGCTCGATCTCAGACATTGATGCCAGATGCGCGTCGGCAAAGGCGGACAGGATCAAATCCATTTCCTTGATCCCCCGCCGCATCGACCGCATCCGCAGCCGTTTGATCATCGCCTCGCGGGTTTCTGTCATGCCTGTTCTTTCAACGCTGCACGCAAACGCTTTTCCAGCTGGCCCAGCTTTTCGCCCGACCCGACCATCTGCGCGCGGAGTAGGCGCATTTCGGCCAGCAGATCCAGCAGATCAGTTGACACTGGGGCGGCATCGTCAGGGGCGTCGGGGCCCTCACCCTGCCCGGTCAAAAGCCAGCTCAACGACACGCCAAGGATGCCCGACAACATCTGCAACCGGTTCGCCCGCGGCTCTTTCAGGTCATTCTCCCAGCCGACGATCACCGATGGTTTCACGCCGATCTTGGCCGCCAGCGTCTCTTGGTTCAAGCCCGCCGCCTCGCGGGCACCCGCCAGACGATCCCCGAATGTTGCGGCCTCTTCGCTAAACCAGCCTGTATCGTCTGTCATCATGCCACCCTTGCGTTTAATTGCTCGCGCGTCCTATGTCACATGCAGCACAAACTTACCACCGGATGCCCCGATGACCTTTCTTTCTGCGACACTCGACCGCGTCAAACCGTCCCCGACAATTGCCGTCACCACAAAGGCGGCCGAACTGAAAGCCGCGGGGCGCGACGTGATCGGCCTAGGCGCGGGTGAGCCTGATTTTGACACGCCGCAAAACATCAAGGATGCGGCTGTTAAGGCCATTGCAGAGGGCAAGACGAAATACACCGCCGTCGACGGCATACCGGAGTTGAAAGAAGCGATCTGCGCCAAGTTCAAACGCGACAACGCGCTGGACTACACCCCGGCCCAGATCACGGTGGGCACGGGCGGCAAGCAGGTGCTCTATAACGCCTTCATGGCCACCCTCAATCCCGGTGACGAGGTCATCATCCCCGCCCCCTATTGGGTCAGCTACCCAGATATGGTCCTGCTGGCAGGCGGCAGCCCCGTCCCGGTCGAGGCCACGCTGGAGGCGAATTTCAAGATTACCGCGGCCCAGCTTGAGGCCGCCATCACCCCCAAAACAAAATGGTTCCTGTTCAACTCACCCTCAAACCCGACCGGGGCTGGCTATTCTTGGTCAGAACTCAAGGAACTGACCGACGTCCTGATGCGTCATCCGCATGTCTGGGTGATGACGGACGACATGTACGAACATCTGGCTTACGGCAATTTCAAATTCTGCACACCCGCACAGGTCGAACCGGGCCTCTATGACCGGACCCTGACTGTCAATGGAGTCTCCAAGGCCTATGCCATGACCGGCTGGCGGATCGGCTATGCGGGTGGACCCGAACACCTGATCAAGGCGATGCGCAAGGTCCAGTCGCAATCCACCTCTAACCCCTGCTCGGTCAGTCAATATGCGGCCGTCGAGGCCTTGAACGGCACGCAAGACTTCCTCAAACCCAACAATAAACTGTTCGAAAGACGCCGGGACCTGGTCGTCGACATGCTCAATCAGGCCCCGGGTATCGTCTGCCCCAAACCCGAAGGCGCGTTCTATGTCTACCCGTCCATTGCGGGCTGTATCGGCAAAACCTCTGCAGCAGGCACGTTGATCGACAATGATGAGGTCTTCGCCACGGCACTTCTGGAAGAAACGGGTGTCGCCGTCGTTTTTGGGGCAGCCTTCGGCCTCTCGCCGAACTTCCGGGTCAGCTACGCAACCTCAGACGACGCGCTGAAAGAGGCCTGCACACGGATTATCACCTTTTGCGAAGGCCTTTCTTAGGCGGCGCCTGCCATCGGTCAAAGCCATCCGGCCTCATCTTCTTTAAAGTAAGGACTTCCTGACTACATGCTGCCCTGCAGCATGTGTATGTTGGGTGCATTCAGAACGACTATTTTACGACGACCCGACCTCTGCACAGACACATTATTAAACCGACATCTGGCGCGGCGGCAAAACCATACGATCACAAGACGCGGGTCTAAGCACCCGCATTCGTTTAAGAAAATACATTTTAGTTTTAATTCACTTTCCAGATTCTGGAGAAAAAATCATGTTGTCCATACGTACGCCCCGTGCGGCCATACGCACGGCATCCATATCTTTCGGCGCAATCACATTTGCCACATCCGCGAACGCTCACGAGGCCTGGCTTCTGACCCCAGACGAAATTGTAGCACTGGCGATGGAACCGATCCCTGCCATCTTCACCAGTTATCTCGTGCTGGGTTTGGCAGCCGTCATTGGCTGCATCGCCACCATAGCTGCACTTTTTGTCGAAGAACAAGTCCAACCGATTGAGGCACGGCTGGAACCGGCCCTGCAAACCGCTGCCTTCACCGTCGGCCCCCTCGTGCTGCGGCTGGGTCTGGCCATTATGCTGGCACTGGCAGCCACAGGCGGACTGCCCCGGCATGGCACGGCCATGTGGACGCAGCCCACGCTTCTGGTGCCCGACATGCAATTGTCGCTGGTACCGGGTTGGGACTTGCTGGTGCCTCTGCAAATCGGCATCGCCATCCTGCTGGCCGCCGGGTTGTTCACACGCGTCATCGGCGCTGTCCTGATCGGGCTGGTCGGCATCGGTTTGGTAGTCTTCGGGTCCAAATTCATGGCCTACGCCCCGCATTTCGCAGCCCCTGCACTGGTGCTGATCCTTGTGGGTGGCGGACCATGGGCGTTGGATCAGATCACAGGTCTGTCGACCCGCCTGACAGCACGGCCCGCCATCAGGCAGGCGATCTGGCGGCTGGCCCAGATATTGGTTGGCGGCGGTTTCGTCTACCTGGCGGTGGTCTACAAACTGACCCAGCCCACGCTGCTGATCGCGATCCTGCAGCATGGTGAGATGCCCACATTCGGCCTGTCCTATCCGGTGATCGCCCTGATCATGACAGGGGTCGAGATCATCTGCGGCGCGCTCTTGATCGCGGGGCGACTGATCCGGCCCGTGTCACTGGTCATCATCGGGGCCATCACGTTCCTGGCGGTGGTCTTGGGCGAAACGCCGCTGTTCCACGCCAATCTCTACGGCACCATGCTGATCTTTGCGCTGGCGGGGCGGACCCTGCCAGCCAGCATCAGCGGCCCCACAGAATTTCGGAGGGTTACAGCATGAAACGCAACACATTATCACGGATCACCCCCATCGCCATCGTCGCAGGCCTTCTGGCCAGCCTCGCGGTAGGGGCACCCTCCTACAATAACAACCACACGGCCCCCCGCGCGGTCTTTCTGTCCTTGCCCACTGACCTGCCCACCCCGCAGGTCAGCATGACGGCCCGGCAAGAGCCATCGGGCAACTGGGTTCTGCAACTTGACACACGGGCGTTCCAGTTCGTCGAACTCTGCGTCCCTGATGCCGACGCGCTGCCCATTGGTCACGCCCATATTATCCGGGACGGTGTCAAGATCGCCGCCGCCTACCAGCCTGTCATTGATATCGGCAGACTGCCACCCGGACAGCACCGGATCACCGCGATCCTGCGCGGGCAAGATCACCGGGCGCTTCTGGGGGCGGATGGGCTGATCAGCACCGAAATCGTGATCGATGTGCCAAGGCTTGGGAACCAGATCTAAGAGCGCCAATACCCATCGGCAGAAGCGCAACCAAGACTATTCAAATAGTCTTGGCAAAAGTCTTCGAAGATTTTTGCAAGAAAAAACCCCGCCGCAGTGTCCTGCGACGGGGCAAATTTTGCGACCAAAAGGTCTGGACTTATTCGTCGCCCTTCAGCGCCGCACCGAGGATATCACCCAGTGACGCACCGGAATCAGATGAACCATACTGCTCAACCGCTTCCTTTTCTTCGGCGATCTCGCGGGCCTTGATCGACAGACCCAGCTTGCGGGTCTTGCTGTCGATGTTGGTCACGCGCACGTCAACCTTGTCACCGACGCCGAAACGCTCTGGGCGCTGCTCGGCACGGTCACGGGATAGATCGGAACGACGTATAAAGGATTTCGCACCTTCATAGTCGACCTCGATACCGCCATCTTCGATCTTGGTCACTTCAACCGTGATGATCGAACCGCGCTTCACGCCGCCAACGGCTTCAGCAAACGGATCGCCGTCAAGCGCCTTGATGGACAGCGAGATACGCTCCTTCTCAACATCCACTTCGGCAACCTTGGCCTTGACCACGTCACCCTTGCGGAAATCACCGATGACGTCTTCGCCGCGGCCTTCCCATGTCAGGTCGGACAGGTGAACCATGCCGTCGATATCGCCTTCAAGACCGATGAACAGACCGAATTCGGTGATGTTCTTGACCTCGCCTTCAACCTCGGTGCCCTCAGGATGGGTCTCGGCAAAGACTTCCCATGGGTTGCGCTGTGTCTGCTTGAGGCCAAGGGAAACGCGACGCTTCGCTGAGTCGATTTCCAGCACCATGACTTCGACTTCCTGAGAGGTCGACACGATCTTGCCGGGGTGCACGTTCTTCTTGGTCCAGGACATCTCGGACACGTGAACCAGACCTTCAACACCGGCTTCCAGCTCAACAAATGCACCGTAATCGGTAATGTTGGTGACACGACCCTGATGCACCGAACCGAGGCCGAATTTCTGCTCGACCGCATCCCACGGATCATCCTGCAGCTGCTTCATGCCAAGGCTGATGCGGTGGGTTTCCTTGTTGATCTTGATGACCTGCACCTTGATCGTTTCACCGATCGACAGGATCTCGGACGGGTGGTTGACCCGGCGCCATGCCATGTCGGTGACGTGCAGCAGGCCGTCAACACCGCCCAGATCAACGAACGCACCGTATTCGGTGATGTTCTTGACGACGCCGTCAACTTCCTGGCCTTCGGTCAGGTTGCCGATGACTTCGGCGCGCTGTTCGGCACGGGATTCTTCAAGGATAGCACGACGGGACACAACGATGTTGCCACGGCGACGGTCCATTTTCAGGATCTGGAACGGCTGCTTGAGACCCATCAGCGGGCCTGCGTCGCGCACGGGGCGCACATCAACCTGAGAGCCGGGCAGGAACGCAACCGCGCCGCCAAGGTCCACGGTGAAACCACCTTTTACGCGGCCAAAGATCGCGCCATCGACACGCTCTTCGTCAGCATAGGCTTTTTCCAGACGATCCCATGCTTCCTCACGGCGGGCCATCTCGCGCGAGATAACAGCCTCACCGCGAGCATTTTCAACCTGACGCAGGAACACTTCGACAGTGTCACCAACGGCGATTTCAGCCTCTTCCCCGGGATTTGCAAATTCTTTGATATCAACGCGGCCTTCCATCTTGTAGCCGACATCGATGATGGCCTGGCCCGCTTCGATTGCGATCACCTTGCCTTTGACAACAGACCCTTCAGCGGGCGTGTCCATTTCGAAGCTTTCGTTCAAGAGTGCTTCAAACTCTTCCATTGTGTTTGCCATGTGGCGTCGATTTCCTAACGTTTGGTTTATACGGGCCGCGCGGTTGTCTCCGCCGGTCTTTCAGATTGCAGTTTGGTCTGGCGTCATTCGCGGAACATAAAACAACAGGGCCGGTATGCTACCGACCCCGCTCAAGTCTCAAGTCCGCGCCTGTCTCGACGCTTCAACAGGGCGGCGTATAGGGGGGTTGCGCCTGTAATGCAAGGGGGATTACGGCGTCTGCGAAACGGCCTGCAGGATCGTTTTTGCCGTCAGGCCGCGGAGGTCAAAGCCATTGCCACGCAAGAACTGTTCAGTCACATGGCATTCGAAAGCGCGACCAGACGCACACGGATAAACCCGCTTACCCTTCGTCCCGCCATTGCCTTGTCCAGATGTCGAACCGTTCCATCGCTCGGCCGCAGGGTGCCAGCAGCACCAGATCGCCAGCGTGGTCAGTATTGTCGGCATATTGCGTGCCAAACTCACGCAAGAGCTGCGCATCAGATGACCAGATCCGTCCCTGATCCTGCGCGGCCTGTCCAACGATCAGGCTGTATTGCAGCTCTTCTGTCATCTCGTTCTCTCTTTCCTTATCCGCCTGCTTTGCAGAGCCGCCGCCTTGTCCCGTGAATGGTGATTGAGCCCGGTGCCGGCGGCTCAGGCTGGTGCGGCGGCTCAGCAAAATAGGGCAAGCCAAAATTGTTGCGTTCAGGTCATTCCTCAGCGGCGGCGCTGCGCAAAACCGCAACTGCCGCATAAACTCTGACCTAGCCGACCAGCGTTGCAGCCAACGTGTGAAGCATCGTGGTAATTGCGGTGAAACGCCGTTGGAATTGCGCGGAATGGGCCGGCCAGCCCGGCCGAGGGGTTGCGCCACAGGTTTTTTTGCTCAAAGCGGGAATAAGTTTGACTGCCCATACGTAACCCTTTGTGAAAGCCATATGACAAAGGGAATTTTTTTAATGAAACTCAGATTGCAGATCACGTCACCCGACACCAACCGGCCAATACAAGTCAGGACTTTCACAACCGTCGGGGCGCGATCATGACCTACGCTTTTCCACACACGCCGCGCCATTATGACGGGCCACGCCAGCTTTGGGACCTTACTCCAGACCATGCGACGCCGTCGGCGGCGCAGACCTGCCGCAAGGATGTGTCAATGCATTACCAATACCCAGTTGAGATCAGTGTCCTTGGGGAGGTGAAGCTTCGGCGCGGAGGCGTCGACATTCCCCCCACATCATCACGCAAAACCCGCGCCCTTCTGGCCTATCTGGCGATGACAGGGCGGGCGCATCGCCGTGAGCACCTGTGTGAGCTGTTTTTTGACACCACCAATGATCCGCGCGGCGCCCTGCGCTGGTCGCTGAGCAAATTGCGTGCTCTGCTGCGGCATAACGGGTCATCGCCGCTGATGGCGAACCGCGACAGTGTTGAGCTGGACATGACCGGTGTCGCGCTGGATGTGAATTTCGTCCGCGCCACCCATCACCACCCCGATCCGTCCACGGACGACCTGCGTCGGGCCGCCAATTTGCTGTCGCAAAGACCGCTCGCCAGCCTCGATTTGCCGCGGTCGGAAGATTTCCAGGCCTGGCTTTTCGGCGAACGCGAAGAACTGCAAAGTATCCGTGGCAGCATCATCAAAAGGCTGGCCTCTACCACGGACGTTGCAGATGCAGAGGCGATCAAATGGTTGCGGCTCTGGTGCGGTCTTGAGCCCTTCTCTCATGACGGTCCGCACGCCCTGTGGCAGAAACTGTCCGCGGTTGGCCGCAAGGATGAGGCGTCAGCGGTGCGCGTCCGCTATATGGCCCTTATGGGTCCGGATGCCCGTGACTGGCGGCCCGTCAATGACCCGATCCAGCCTGCCGACACATCCTGCCGACATCGCCAGACCATCGGTTTTTGCAAGGCCGAAGACGGGGTCAGGATTGCCTATGCCAAGGTCGGATCGGGGCCACCCCTTGTCAAGACAGCCAATTGGCTGAACCATCTGGAACTGGATTGGCAAAGCCCGATCTGGGGGGACACGTTCCGGGCGCTGGCGACCGACCACACCTTTATCCGGTACGATGAACGGGGTAACGGACTGTCGGACTGGGATGTGCCTGACATCAGCTTCGATGCTTTCCTGCATGATCTTGAAACGGTGGTGGACAGCCAGTCGCTGGGGCGGTTTCCGCTGCTGGGGATGTCGCAGGGCTGCGCGGTGTCCATCGAATATGCGGTTCGGCATCCTGAACGGGTCTCGGCGCTGATCCTGATCGGCGGCTATGCCAGTGGTTGGCAGATCGGCATGTCTGCCGAAGAACGCGAACAGCGCGAGGCGGTCCTGACCCTGACCCGACATGGTTGGGGAACGGCCAACCCCGCCTATCGGCATATCTTTTCCCAGACCTTCATGCCCGATGCAGATGCCGACAGCCTGGCCTGGTTCGACGATTTTCAGCGCCAGACGACATCGCCCGACAACGCGGTGCGGTTTCAAGAAGCGTTCGGTTCAATCGACGTCAGGCACCTGCTGCCCCATGTCAAAGCGCCAACACTTGTCCTGCATGCCCGGGGCGATCAGCGCATTCCGCTCGATCATGGCCGGGAACTGGCCGCCAGCATTCCCAATGCCCGCCTTGTGACCCTGGAAAGCAACAGCCACATCATTCTTGGCACTGATCCGGCCTGGCAAACTTGCATGAGCGAGATCAGGCAGTTTTTGCGCGAACACAGCTGAAACGTGCAAGAAATCAAAGGGCACACCAAAAAAAACGCGACGGGTCAGAATAAATCCAAGCTCTGAGGCGTAAACATTACAAGAGCGGCATGAATAGCTGTTCTGTTCAATGAAAACAGGAGCTTAGACATGAAACTGACCGCCGCGATTGCCCTTGGATTTCTTGCCGCAGGTTGTGGTGAGGCTTATGCACAATCCTATTATGGGTACGACGACACAGCCACGCCCGTCAGTGCAGATGCCCCGTTGACGGCTGCAAACGGCATGACCCTCTACATATTCGACAAGGATGCGCCGGGCGTTTCGAACTGCGATGACAATTGTGCCCTGAACTGGCCACCCTATCTGGCGACCGCAGGTGAGCCTGCATCCGAAGATGGGCTGACCGTGATCACCCGGGCCGATGGAACGCAGCAATGGGTCAAGGATGGTGCACCGCTTTACTTCTGGGTTGGCGACACAGCACCGGGTGACACAAATGGCGACGGTGTCGGTGGTGTCTGGCATATCGCACATTAGGGTAACGGGTCGGATGGCCGGCATCATGCCGGCCCCATCGCTGCCAATCGCACCGGCAATCCATTGCCGAACAGGTGAAAGTAATACATTGAAACTTTTGCCGAAATCGCTGATGATAGGACTGATTTCACACGTCCTTTCCAAACCAGCGCGCGCGGTGGCGATGACCTCAGACCAGTTCAAGACTGACATGATCAGCCTGCTACCGCGATTGCGCCGTTTCGCGCTGAGTCTGACCCGATCCAAACCCGATGCGGATGATCTGTTGCAGGACGCCTGTACCACGGCCCTGCAGAAATGGCATCAATACGACCCATCGCAGCCACTGGACCGATGGATGTTTCGCGTTTTGCGTAATCTATGGATCACCGAGATACGTAAACGCAAGGTAAGGCAGGGAGAAGGACAGGTCCCCGCCGAAGATGCAGTAGAGCTGCAGGTTGAAAGTAACATGGACGATGTACTCACAGCACAAACGGTACGCGGCAAGGTCAATGATCTGCATCCTGACCTCGCCCAACCGCTGATGCTGGTCTGTGCCGAAGGGTACAGCTATCGCGAAACGTCTGATTTGCTTGGCGTTCCGATCGGTACGGTGATGAGTCGCATTCACCGCGCACGCAAGTTGCTGGTATCAAGTTTGGCCGAGGGGGAGCGTGTGGCGCAATGACAGACCTTTCGCAAAAACTCAGCGCCTATCTGGACGGCGAGCTAGACCCGACCGAGGCTGAAGCAATCGAGGCACGCATTGCCAGCGATCCTGATGTGCAGGCCGAACTTGATGCGCTGATGGAAGCCGATGCAATGGCGCAGGAACAGTTCGCGGCCATGCTGGACGATCCAGTGCCCTTTAATCTGGCCCAGCAAATCAAGGCCACCCCGATCCCTGAACGGCCCGTTGCGGCCAATACGCCAAGTCGCCCGATCTGGGGCACCCTGGCGGCGAGCCTTGTGGTTTTCGCGCTGGGCGGCGTGGGGGGTTACGTTGTCAAAGGGCAAACCACCCCGCCGACGCAGACCGCCGGGTGGCTGGCCGCTGTCGCGGATTACCACGGCGTCTATGCAAGCCAGGGTCGTCATCTGGTCGAAGTTGGCGCGGACGAGGCTGACCATATCGAAACCTGGCTCGGCAACACGGTCGGGGCCAGCTTTACCATTCCTGATCTGACCGAATTCGGCCTGACCTTCGAAGGCGGCCGCCTGCTGGTCGCCAATGGCAAACCGGTCGCGCAACTGATGTATAGGCAGCCGGATGGCACGGTCATCGCCTTGTGCCTGCAGCGCAGTAACAAGGATCCCAATGCGCCGGTAGAGTTCCGCGAACAGACGATCAACGGCTTTGATTTCGTGTCGTGGAGCGCGGATGGCGCAGACTATGTCGTGATCGGCCCGATGGGTGAGCCCGAACTGGACGCCATCGCGGCGTCCGCTGCCCTGGAAATCTGACCAACCCAACGCATTGATCGGGCGCGGCGGGCTGGCCAATTCATCCAGCGCTGCGGCAATAGCCTTATGAATCTTGACTTGCTGAGGGCCCAAAAGTCCGGGCCGCTCTATGACCCGGCAAACCACAGACCACACAGCGGACCGATCAGAGAGGCTGAGGGCGATGACCTGCGTCATGCTGCCCTTAATCATCCTTTGCGGTCTGCGTGGTCTTTTGCTGCTCATCACGGGTGCAAATACCAATCCGGTATCATCATTTGTGTTGCAGCACCGGCCACATGGTGGCCGGTGCCGTTGTTGGCTATGTTCAGAAGGAAAAGCTGATGCTCAGGCTGGCCGAAATCGCCTCTTCCGCGTCGCGACCACCCAGATATTCCACATCGCCAATCAGCGTCAGCTGGTCGGACGCGGCAAATGTGGCACGGGCACCGACAAATCCGCCAAGGAACGTCTCGCTGTCGGTTGGCGCGAAAGAGAACGTGTCGCTGATATTCGGCACGCCGCCTGCTGACTGGACCACCTGCGCGTCAAAGTCATCCTCGCTGCTCAGTCGCCCGTCCAGACCGACGCGGAACTCTGCATCCAGTCGACCTGCGGTATAGCCCAGCGCCAGTTGGTGTCGCGCGCTGAGCGTCTGGGCAATCCGGCTCTTCACCCGCAGGTTGGACCCGGTTGTGCCGGTTTCCTCATATGCGTCGAAGGCCGTCAGCGTGTAGTTCAGCGACGCCGATGGCCGCAACTCGAACGCGCCCAGCTGCTGGACAAACCCGGTGGCACTGACCCCGGCGCTGACAAAGCTGCTGTCAACCGTCGCTGTGGCAGTTTCAAGCCCGTCAACAATTGTCGTATCCAGCACCAGCCGTTCGCTGTCATGGCTTTGGGCTCCGGCCAGCAGGTTCAGGGTATATTTACCTTCAGTACCCGGCACGGTGTAGTAGACCCCGCCAAAGAACGCCTCCCCCTCCAAACTGGATGAAGTGACATCAGTCGTGATCTGGCTATTGGCCGCCCCAAAGACGAAACCAACATCGCGCTCGCCAACGGTGCCTTCATATCCGGCCAGCACACCTGCAAATTCCTGCGAATAGGCAAGGGCAAATCCATCATCGGAATGGGTTTGGGTCTGCCCGATAACACCGGCCCAAACCCCCGGCGACCCGGCATTGTCAAAGATCGCACGCCGGGCGCTGTCGGTCAGCGCACCTGTCGCTTCGTTCAGCACCGAGGTCGCCGTGCTATCAATGCGCATCACGTCAATCTGGTCGCCTTCGAACGTGACAAGCTCGGCATTATAGGCCTCATCGATGTCAAATTCCTCAACCCCGAAGGTGGACACCCGCCAGGAGATATCTTCGGGCAGGACGAACCGCTCAAGCGCAAAGGCGTCGCCCTCACCACCGGCCAGATCGAAGATACCGATGAATTGCGAGCCTTCCGACATCGTCACTGATTGCGCGCCAGCACCACCGCGAACCGCAGCATTCAGGCCTGTGCCCGCCGTGGTCACGACACCTGTGTTGAAGAACGTGGTGCCTTCGCCTTCCAAAACCACCGCATCCGTTATGTCAGCCCCGGACGTGATCGCGCCCTCATTGGTCAGCGTGCTACTGGCGCCGGTCACCACAACCGTGGTGTTTGTCCCACCGGCAATGCTGATCACGCCGGTATTGTCGATAACAGCGTTCTCGCCGGTGGAAATCAGCCCGCTTCCGTCTGCACCATCGTCCGAGATAGTGCCAGTATTGAGGATCAGCGCATCCACACCGGACGAGAAGATGCCAGCACCTTCATCCTCGACCCCAATGTCGAGCAGGATCGTACCACCGTTGGTGATACCCGCCCCGCCACCGGTGCTGTGGATACCGTTGGAGGCACTGGCATTGACGGTGATCGCCCCATCATTTGTTACGGCCGCGCCGTCACCTCGCGAGACGATCCCGTGCGCCGCGTTACCGGACGTGGTGATATCGCCCCCGTTGATCACGGAGCTGGCGAAGCCGTCAAGCTGAATACCGTGAGAACCGGATCCGGCAGTGTCGATAACAGCGCCCTCTATGTTGCGCAGGGCCGTCTCGTCTCCGGTCCCGATCATGCCGACGGATGTCTCACCTGTCGTTGCAATCAGATCGTTGTTGATGACTTCGGCCAGAAAACCCGTTGCGCTGACCCCGGCAGAGCCGTCGCCGGACGTGTTGATTTCATTATTATTCACAATCGCCGCTGCCTCACCGGTGGCTGCGACGCCGGTGGCGAAATCGCCGCTGGTGGCGATACCACCGTCATTAGTCAGCTCAATGCGATCGCCGATCATGTTCACGCCAGCGCCGTTTTCACCTGATGTCGCTATCACACCGGTATTGGTGATGCTGGAGTCATCACCATTGGCCTGGATGCCGTCAGAGCTGTCACCATTGGCCATGATGTCGCTGCTGTTTGTGATGTCAGCCGTGCCCGTGGCCCGGATGCCGTCACTGTTTTCACCGTTGGTCGTGATGCTGTTCTGGCTGTCGACCGTATGACCGGACCCATCGGCCAGAATGCCCTCGGCATTGGCGCCACTCGTGGTGATTGTACCCTCGTTGCTGATCTGACCGTTGTTCCCGGTCAGCACAATACCGCGTGATCCGTCGCCTTCTGTAACAATGCTCGTCTCGGCATCATTCAAGATCTGCGCATCATTAGCCGTGACGTTGATACCGTCGCTGTCAGCGCCGGCCGTCTCTATCTGGCTTTCGTTTATCACAATGGCAGCAAGACCAGTCACCTGGATCCCATCGGCATCTGCACCTGACGTGCTGATCAGGCCCTCGTTCTGCACGATTGCCGTAAAGTCAAAGTCCTCCACTTCGGTCAGCCCCGCCGTGACCGAGATACCTTTTGCGCCGTCAGCCGCCGTGGTGATCGAACCGTCATTGAACGCACCGCCGAGATCGGCATTCACCGTGATCCCGTTTGCATCAACACCTGTCGTCTCGATGGTGGCATCGTTGGAGACGACAATGGCGACGCCTTCGGCAATGATCCCGTCGGCGCCAGTGCCAGCCGTGCTGATATTGCCATCGTTCATGACGATACCAGTCAGGCCGATGTCCTCATCAACCTCACCATCAGCCGTCAGGGAAATGCCTGCGGCATCGGTCCCGGTTGTCGTGATCGCACCTGCGTTTTCAACACCGGATTGATTACCTGCGACATTGATGCCGTTGGACCCATCACCTGAAGTCGTAATTTGGCCATCGTTGAAGATGCTGCCCTCATCACCGGCAACAGCGATCCCGTGCGATGCTTCCCCCTCCGTGGCGATGCTGCCATCTTCGTCGTTCCTGACATCGGCCCTGTCGCCGATGACGCTGATCCCGCTGCTGTCAGACCCGGTGGTCAGGATGCTGTTGGCGTTGTCCACGTCAGCGTCGTCGCCATCGACAAGAATACCGGTCGATCCGACACCCGCCGTCGTGATGGTCCCGTCATTGTCGATGTCGTTGTTGTTGCCGATGACCTCGATACCCTGTGAATCGTCGCCCGTGGTTGTGATGCTGGCATCAGCAGCGTTTTCAACGACGCTATCATTGCCTTCAAAGTAGATACCGTCGCTGTCCGCACCAATGCCGTCTTCACCGCCGGTCGCAATGGCCCCTATATTGGTAATGTTGACCTGTGTGCCAGTGCCCCCGACATTTGTGAAATCAATGCCCCGGGCCGCAACACCAGTTGTGGTAATCGCACCGGTGTTGGTCACGTCAACCGCACCGCCAATAACACGTATCCCGGCGGCGTTATCACCGTCCGTTATGACACTACCGGTATTGTCGATACTGCCGTTTGTTTCGAAAAAGCCGATCATGGCGATCCCTTCGGCATTATCGCCGAAAGTTTCGATATCGCCGCTATTGAGAATGACGCCGCCGCCATTGGCGATGCTGATCCCCTCGGCGTTCTCTGCGTCGGTCAGAATATTGCCAGTGTTGGTGACGGTGTTTCCATCCCCGACGACAGCAATCCCGTCGCTATCCGCGCCGAACGTTTCGATCTCTGCATCGTTTGTGACAGTGGCACCGGTCCCGACCACGCCGATCCCGTCCGCCTCGTCACCATCGGTCTGAATGAAGCCATCCGCATTGTTGCTGATCACAGCGCCAGCGCCTGTCACCGCAATCCCGGTTGATCCTGTCCCAGCGGTTTCCAAAATGCCGTCATTCTCAATGTCAGCGTTGTCGCCGGTGACGCTGATCCCTTCGGAGTTGTCCCCGCTGGTGTCGATGCTGCCGCCGAACGCAGCCGTAACCTGCGCGTTGTCGCCAGTGACGCGTATCCCATCACTGTCTGCGCCCTGCGTCTCTATCGCCTGATCATTGATGACAACGGCGTCGTCGCCTTCGGCAATGATGCCCTCGGACTGATCACCGGTGGTCAGAATGCTATTAGCATTGGTGATCGTAGCCCCGGCACCCGTCACCGAAATCCCGGCGGCGCCTACACCAATGGTGTCCAGTACGCCCGCATTCTCGACCGCCGCATTATCCCCGATGACAGATAGACCGGCCGCATTATCACCATCGGTAATAACCTCGCCGTCAGCCGTGTTCGTGACCTGCGCATTGTCGCCGCGGACGTCGATACCATCGCTATCTTCGCCGGTCGTCACGATCTCAGCTGCGTTCGTGACCACCGCATCGTCGCCTTCCGCGCGAATGCCCTTGGCGATATCACCATTAGTTGAGATGCTATCGGTATTGGTGATGCTCGCGCCATTGCCGAGCGCCGAGATACCGTGCGAGAGACGCCCCTCTGTCTCAATGCTGCCGTCATTTTCGACAACGGCGTTGGCGCCACTCGCGGATATCCCAACCGAAGTATCGCCGGATGTGGACACTGACCCGCTGTTGATAGCTGTCCCATTGGCGCCCCGTACGTCAATACCATTCGACTGATCGCCCGATGTCGTCACACTACCACTGCTGTCGACAAGATAGTTGGATCCGCTTCCGAGGATCCCGTCCGCATCCCTACCAACTGTATCGATGCTGCCACTGTTTTCGATAACGACGTTTCCGGCACCACTCCCTGTCTGAACGATGATGCCAAAACCGCCATTGCTGTCGGTCGTCAGTGAACCGCTGTTGGTGATGGTCGAGTTGCTGCTGCCCGAGACGATGCCTGAATTGTTCACGCCCGTGACATCAATCGTGCCAGCATTGTCGATGTCCAAGCCAGGGATGCCGTTTGCTTCTACACCATCGTCCGTATCGACAATCAGGCTACCGCCCGCCTCGATGGTCAGACTGTCACCAGCAGTATTCAGCACGATCGGATCAGTCACCACCTCGCCATCGGCGATGACCTGTTGGGCCATCGCGGGCTGATAGCTCAGCAGACCAAGCATCAGGGCAAGAGGCGATACCAAGCGGGACGGCGCGATTGCTGTGAACGAGGTGGCCTGTTGGCTGGCGTGCGTGCGAAAAGTGTGTGTCATGTTTTATCCGTTATCTTTCAAAATGGCGCCGCAGCGTTTCGTGCGGCTCACGACACTGACGCGCGAGCCGGGGGTTTTATTCTCGGTTTGGGAAAAAAGGGACTGGCTATGTTTAGTGTCGGGGGTGTTGACCTCCGCTATTGCGCGCTGGCGCGCGGGCCATAGGCAACTGGCAGGCGGCCCAGCAGGAACGGCAGCACCGCCAGAACCCGCGCCCCACGCTCCAGCCCGGCCCCAATCAGATGACGCCCCTTGCGCGGCCAGAACAACAGCAGGGCAAGACCGGCCATCAGACTAGCTGCGCCAAAGACAACATGGCGGTTCAGTTGCAGGAACATGCGCATGACATGTCCGCCCCCGCTGCTCGTGAAACCCAGTCTGCGGTGGTGGCGGGCCACCTGAAAGGCGGCTAGCTGCGTGCGCCACGACCGCCGCAAGCGATAGCCCAGTGTCGCACGGGGTCCTTTCCAGTCCTCAAATGCAACCGCATCAGGCAGTGCAGCCGGAACCCAGCCACAGGCACGTTCCGCACGCAGGAAAAACTCCAGATCCTCGCCGCCGCTTTCGTTGTAAGCGGGATGAAAGCGCAGGCCCGGGCCATAAGCAGGATCAAAGACCCGACAGTGGAGCGCGAAATTGCTTGATGCCATCACCACCGGTCGCGCGCCACGCGGCTTGCTGGGCAACTGGATCGGCTGCAAGAAGCGGCTAAGCCCGTCATCATAGACATAACGGCAAGGCGCGATCAGGATCGAGCGGCCCAAAGTCTCCATCCCGTCGATGAAACGGGCGAGCCAATCCTGCGCGACCCATTCATCATCATCGACACCAATGAACCAGTCGGCACCGCGCGCGGCAGCCTCATTCAGCGCACGATTGCGCGCGTGAACCAGACCGGCACGGGGTTCATGAACCACCGTCACCGGAAACGGGCCCGACAGGCCGACCAGCGCATCGCGGGCCACCGGATCATCATTGTTGTCGATCACCAGAATTCCCACGTCATAGCCCGCCGGGGCGGGCTGGGCGCTGATACTGTCGATCAGGCGACGCAGCAGCACGTTGCGCTGCCGCGTGCAGACCCCGATCAAAAGCCGCGGTTGCGGGCGGTGCATTCTCGCCCCTTTTGCAGCCCTCTTGACGAGGAATTCAGCCCAGTCGTCAGGACGCTGCACTATCATCATCATCCCCTGACAGCACGGCAACACCGGCCAGCACGGCAATGATGGCCACGGGAATGACCCAGCTTGGTACGCTGCCCGACGGCTCGTCAGGGCTCATGACGATTGGCTGCGTTTCGACCACCGCGTCGGCCAGCCCCCCGGCATAGGCCGACACTGCGGCAATTATCAAAATGCCGGACCCGGCCAGCAGCAATTTCATCAGTTTCATTTCGTTATCCTTCTTTCTTCTTGGAGTTAATGGCGGCTGAACCCCGCGCGTCGGGGCCAGACCGCCGGAATGGGCAAGCCATGCAGTCAAAGCAGGGGCCGATCAGAAAAAGTGGTAGTTCACGCCAATGGTGACAGTGTCGGCCTGAATACCGAATGTGCCGAACTCATCGTCCTCGCCGACCTCATCCACTGTCTGGTCATCTGCCATGTAGGAAAGGTATTCAGCATTCACCGACAGATTGTCCGCGATCATCGATTCAACGCCAAAACCCATAACCAATGCTTCATAGGGGTCATCAACCACCCCACTGTCGGAATCGACGTCGCCACATGCCAGCGTTTCATCGGTATCGATGATCGCCACACCGGCCGTTCCGTAGAACTGGGTGTTTCCAGTGGCCAAGCCAACGCGACCCCGAACAGACCCCAACGCGTTGACGGCCGTCTGGTGTGTTGCCGGTTCGCAGAAATCAGTTTCAAATTCTTCGTCAAAAGACGTCGTGCCGATACTGACGACAGCGCCGTAAACCAAATTCCCGCTTTGCCAATTGTAACCAGCCTGCAGGTTTGACACACCGGCTGGCCCATCGTTTCTGGAATAGCCAAAAGCGGCTTCTTCATCGAAATCGTGAATTTCACTCTCGATCATGCCGATGCCGATATTGGCCCCGACAAATGCGCCCGACCAGTCGGCATCCTGTGCCACCGCCTGCAAGGGCAGCAAAATGGCCGCCGCGCTGATCAGGCAGCGTGACGTTAACAATTTTGAAATAGTCATCATTGATGATCCTCTGATAAATCTGGAACGTTCGAAAAGCACCCGCGCAGAATCGCAACGGGCGTATCAGAGGTGTTTCTAATGTCAGATCGTTTGATCAGGCGTTTGAAAGGGCGTGGTAATTTCACCCAGCAACCATTGGAATGGCGATAAAACCGTCTTCAGACGATGATTTGACTTGGCGGGTGCGCTAGGGCTGCAACCTCAAACCTGATCCAGCGCCGTCTGCACAGCGGCGAAATAGGCACCGACTTGCTGGCCATCGACCAAGGCGTGATGCACCTCCAGCGTCATCGCCATATCCCAGCGCCCGCCCTGATCAACAAACTTGCCCCAAGAGACACGCGGGATGCAGTCATCCGGTCCGGGCAGCGCGTTGTTGATCGATGTATAATCCAGCCACGGCATGCAAGACAGATAAGCCAGATCGTCGCGCGCGCCTGCATTGGCGTCCAGCGCACCACCCTCTGCCGCCGCAGCAATGAGGGCGGCCGCCCTGGCATCAAACGCATCAAAATCCGGTTGATAGGGCACGTAGGCATAATTGAAACTGCCCGCCGTGGTCGGCACCGTCATCGACAGCTCAACCCCATCATGCCGAACAACCTGATCCCCGCGAAACCGCATGCAAAGCTCCGGCACCGCATGTATTCCGGCCCCGATCGCGTAAAGGCAGGCCCGGTACGGTGAAATCCCGTCAGCCTTGCGCCCGATCACATGGGTCACGTCCAACCGCGACGTAACCGCGTAATGCGGTTTCTGATAGGTACGGAAAAACCGGAACTGATCCGCGCGCCGCCAGCGTTCCAGATCGACAAGCTCAAACCCCATGCGCAGGCTCCTTTCAGCGCCAGCCTACTGTCCGGCCAACTGAAGGAAAGCCCCAAATGGTCGTCGCGTGTCCGGCAGCCCACCCGCGTCGCTCGTTTTCCGGGGGTGATGTCTGGCTCTTTGGGTAGCGGCGGGGGGCTAGATGTCCTGACCCCGCTCCAGCAATTCTTCGATCAACTGGCGCTGCAGGTCACCGCTATCTCCTGCGCCAAACTGCGCAGCACCACCGCTGTAAAGCGTGCCATAGGTCTTGGCGACATTGACCGTCTGGGCCAGGCCAGAGATCAGTTGATCCTTTTCCAGTTCCGCAAAAGGATGGATGAAAACGCCCCATAGCCGGCCATTGGCAATGGCATAGCGCGCATCCAGCGCACTGTCGAAATTCGCCTGCATCACGCGCATCATTTCCTCCGGTGTCATGCCATCAGCCGAACGGATCGGCACCATCGCCCGCATCCGGTTGGCCCTGACATCCGTCACGATCAGAACCGGGATATCATCAATCGTGAACTCAAATCCCGGCCCCGCGACGCGCGCATCAGGGTCAAGTGCCGCGACAATTTCGGCCATGCGCGGCAGGGTCATATGTGGCTCGGCCTCGCGGTCCTGCGCTTGCAGGCTGGCGGGGATCATCAGGGCGATCAGGGCTAGGGTGCGGATCATGGGGCAAACTCCTTTTCAGGCATAATAGCCCTGCAGCCGTAAAACAGCCTAAGCAAGCTTTGGTGAAAATTTGCAACATGGACCGTGCGTTGGGGTCCGACGTTTTGCCGACGCAAGTCCGACGCTTATCCGACAGCCCTTTTTGCCGCCTCGACAACCGCCACAGCACGGGCCACGGCAGCGTCAATCGTCAGGTCTGACGTGTCGATAATGACCGCATCATCAGCGGCAATCAGGGGCGCCGTCGCGCGGCTGCTGTCGCGCGCATCGCGTTCCCTGACATCGGCCAGCACCTGTTCCGATGTCACGTCCAACCCCTTGCCTGATAGCTCTTTATACCGCCGATCAGCCCTACATTCCGCGCTGGCGGTGACAAACAGTTTCACCGCCGCATCCGGACAAATCACCGTCCCGATATCGCGGCCATCCAGCACCGCACCACCATCGCGGGCAGCAAATTTCCGTTGAAAATCAACAAGCGCGCTGCGCACATCGGCAATCACGGCGACCTCACTCGCCGCTTGCGCGACCGCCGGGGTGCGCAGGCTGTCGTCCTCCAGATCGACCGGATCAAGCGCGCGCGCCACTGCGACCGGCTCACCCCCCGCCAGTACCTTGGCCCCGACAGCGCGATAAAGCAGGCCAGTATCCAGATGGGCAAACCCGAAATGGGCGGCGACCGCTTTGGAAATCGTGCCCTTGCCCGCCGCTGCCGGCCCATCAATCGCCACGGTGAATATCATCGGACCCTCATCAAAAACTGCTGATCCGCCAGATAGTTAAGGGAAAACCATCAAAAGGGCCGCCCCATGCGCATCACACTTCTTCACCCCCCGCATACATCCATCGGCAGCCGCATTCCACGCGAAAATCTGCCACCCTTCGGACTGCTTTGCATTGGCGGACCGTTGATCGACGCAGGCCATAAGGTGCAACTGATCAATGCCGATATCGGCCCGATGCCGGACCTGGAGATTCTGACAAAGGTAATCCAAAGCGCGCCGGATGTGGTCATGATCGGGCATTCCGGCTCGACCTCGGCCCATCCAACGGTCGTGCAACTCGCAAACGAGATCAAAGCCTGCCTGCCCGACGTGATCATCATCTATGGCGGCGTCTGGCCCACATACCATTGGCAGGATGTGCTGAACGAATGCCCCGCCATCGACATAATCGTGCGCGGCGAGGGCGAGGCGACAACGCCGAAACTGATCACCGCCCTTGACGGAAATCTGAATGAAATCAACGGTATTGCCTGCCGGCGCGACGGGCGCCCTCACGCCACGCCCCCTGCCCCGATGATCGCCAATCTCGACAGCAACCGCATCGGGTGGGAGCTGATCGACTTTGCTGATCACAGCTACTGGGGCGGCAAACGATCCGTCATCATGCAATTCTCGCGCGGTTGCCCACACCTGTGCACCTATTGCGGACAGCGCGGGTTCTGGACCAAATGGCGGCACCGCGACCCGGTGAAATTCGCCGCCGAAATCGCTTGGCTGCACCGCCAGCACGGGGTCGAACTGATCAACCTAGCCGACGAAAATCCGACCACCTCACCCAAAGCATGGCGCGCCTTTCTTGAGGCGCTGATCGCCGAAGACGTCAATATCCAGATCGTGGGCAGCACCCGGGCAGACGATATCGTGCGCGACGCGGAAATCCTGCATCTCTACAAAAAGGCAGGCGTCATCCGGTTTCTGATGGGGCTTGAAGGCACGGATGAGGCGACGCTGGAGGCGGTCAAAAAGGGCGGCACCCGCGCCAAGGACCGCCAGGCGATTGAACTGCTCCGTGCCAATGGGATCATTGGGCTCTGCACCTTTGCCGTGGGGTTTGAAGAGGAAACGGACCGCGATTACTGGCGGATTCTCAAGCACTTGCTTTCATACGATCCTGATCAGGTGATGTCGGTCTACGCCACACCGCACCGCTGGACACCCTTCTTTCAGACCGTCAAGAACCGGCGTGTGATCGAACCCGATCAACGCAACTGGGATTACAAGCATCAGGTGATGGAGGTACCCGCCGTCCCGGCCTGGCGCGTGTTCCTCTGGGTCAAACTGATCGAGATTTGCCTGCAGGCGCGGCCAAAAGCGCTCTATCGTAGCTACCTGCACCCCCATCCCGACATCCGGCACGCGATGCGCTGGTACACGGCCATGGGGCGGCGGGTGGTCCTGCGTGAGCTTTTCGAATGGTTGCGCCGCAGACGCCGCCCCGGCCCAACGGTGGCTGCGTTTCTGGGGGCGGACGCCCTGCCCGAACAGGCGCTTAGCCGTTCGACCGCACGATTTGCGCGCCAAGTTCCGCCATCAGCCCCTCGAATATCGGAAACGACGTCGCAATCGGAGAACCATCATCGACCGACATCGGCTTCTGCGTCGCCATCCCCATGACCATGAATGCCATGGCGATCCGATGATCCAGCTGGCTGGCCACGGTCGCCCCGCCCGGCACATTGCCGTGGCCCAGCCCGGTGACCTTCCACCAATCGGGGCCTTCATCCACGGTGACGCCGGCCGCGCGCAGACCTTTGGCCATCGCATCGATCCGGTCGCTTTCCTTGACCCGCAGTTCCTTGACACCCTGCATATCGGTGACGCCCGTCGCAAAAGACGCAACCACCGACAACACAGGATATTCATCAATCATGCTGGCCGCCCGTGCAGGCGGCACAGCGATACCTTTCAGATCGGGCGAGAATTTCGCGCGCAGATCGGCGACAGGCTCGCCCCCTTCCTCGCGCATATTCTCGTAAGTCAGGTCGGCGCCCATTTCCTGCAAGGTCGTGAACAGGCCGGCACGTGTGGGGTTTAGCCCAATATTCGGAACCAGCACATCCGATCCCGGCACGATAATCGCCGCACAAACCGGAAACGCGGCTGAGGATGGATCACGCGGAACAACAATAGTCTGCGGCGTCAATTCAGGCTGCCCATCAAGGGTAATCACTCGGCCTTCGTCCGTTTCCTCAACGGTCAATGTAGCACCAAAGCCCTGTAGCATGCGTTCGGTATGATCGCGGGTCGCTTCCTTTTCGATCACAACTGTCTGACCCGGGGCATTCAGACCGGCCAGCAGGACGGCCGATTTCACCTGCGCCGATGGCACAGGCACCTCATAGCGGACCGGCACAGGATCAGCGGCGCCCACAATTGTCATCGGCAACCGCCCCCCGCTGCGCCCCACGGACTGCGCGCCAAACAGCGCCAAAGGGTCCGTGACCCGGCCCATGGGCCGCCCGTTCAGCGATGCATCGCCAGTGAATGTCACTGTAATCGGCGATGTGGCCATGGCCCCCATAATCAGGCGCACACCGGTGCCGGAATTCCCGCAATCAATCACCTGATCAGGCTCGGCAAACCCACCAACGCCCACGCCATGCACAGACCATTCGCCACCCCCATGATCGGTCACCGTCGCGCCAAAGGCGCGCATGGCCTTGGCGGTGTCCAGCACATCCTCACCTTCCAAAAGGCCCGTGATATGAGTTTCACCCACGCTAAGCGCGCCAAGGATCAGCGACCGGTGCGAAATGGATTTGTCACCAGGCACGTTGGCCACACCTTTCAGTGGACCGCTGCGCCGGGATGTCATGGGAATGGGGGTGCCGTGAGCGGACATAAGCGCCTTCCTTCTTATCTTCCCGGGCGTCTTAGCCGAGGCGTCAGGCAGGGTCCATCGCCCTTCTTGCCTCAGCGTCTAC
This sequence comes from Yoonia sp. SDW83-1, assembly GCF_046762885.1. Lineage (NCBI taxonomy): Bacteria > Pseudomonadati > Pseudomonadota > Alphaproteobacteria > Rhodobacterales > Paracoccaceae > Yoonia > Yoonia sp. SDW83-1. The sequence continues at coordinate 195,700 of NZ_JBKQXO010000004.1, read as the reverse complement.
GGAAGGTCAGGTAATGCGGTGTGCGGCCCTCGCGCAGCGCCTTTTGCTCATACCGGGTCGACAGCCAGTCATCCCACGGTTCGCGCCAATCGGCAGGCCGCTCTGCCAGCCAGGTGAACCCCTGCTTCGACACTTCTTCCAGGGTTTGACGGACATAATCAGGAATATCTGTCGCTACCCGAAACACGGCCCCCGGCTTCATAACGCGGGCCAGCGGTTCCAGATGTTCGGGCGTCACAAAGCGGCGGCGGTGATGGCGCTTTTTCGGCCATGGGTCAGGGTAGTTCAGAAAGACTTTGCTGACCGACTGGTCCGGCAGCACATCAAACAGATCACGCACATCGCCGGGATGGATCGCCAGATTGGTCACGTCCGCCTTGCGCACCTTTCCCAGCAACATGGCAACCCCGTTGATATAGGGCTCGCAACCGATCAGCCCGATATCGCGGTTGCGGTCCGCCATATGGACCAGATGCTCGCCCCCGCCAAATCCTATCTCGAGCCAGATATCCTTACCGCCGAACAGCGCGTTCAGGTCGAGCGGGTTACGGTCCGGGTTCTCCTCCCAACTGACCGGGCCGGGGGACAAGGGGGCCAGATCATTTTCCAAATAATCCTGCTGGCTAGCGCGCATTGTCTTGCCGCGAAAGCGGCCATAGAAATTGCGCCAAGGCGCGCCGGAGGGATGTCTGGTTTTGCTCATGTCGCGGCTTTAGCAAGCGCGGCCAGCCTGCGCAATCGGCGGGTGGGTCAAGACCCACCTTACGCCGTGGGAACGCCGGGTTTGCCGCGGCGTAAGATGGGTTTTAACCCATCGCCCTTCAGATCGCCTTTTTCAAGGCGTCAACCAGATCGGTCCGTTCCCAGCTAAAGCCGCCATCCGCATTGGGCTCTCGACCGAAATGCCCATAAGCTGCGGTGCGTTCATAGATGGGCCGGTTCAGGCTCAGATGCTGGCGGATACCGCGCGGCGTCAAATCCATGACCTGTGCCACGGCCTTTTCGATGTCCGCAGGGCGTACATCGCCGGTCCCATGGGTGTCAGCATAGATCGAAAGCGGTTTGGCCACGCCAATGGCATAGCTTAGCTGGATCGTGCACCGTTCCGCCATGCCAGCGGCCACCACGTTCTTGGCAAGGTAACGCGCGGCGTAGGCCGCAGAGCGGTCGACCTTGGTCGGGTCCTTGCCGGAAAACGCACCGCCACCATGTGGGGCGGCGCCGCCATATGTATCCACAATGATCTTGCGCCCGGTCAGGCCTGCGTCACCATCCGGGCCGCCAATCACGAATTTGCCGGTCGGGTTCACCCACCATTCGGTGTTTGCGGTGATCAGGCCTTCTGGCAGGACCTCCCGAATATAAGGTTCGACGATGGCGCGGATATCTGAGCTGGTCTGGTCCTCATCCCGGTGCTGGGTGGACAGAACAATGGAGGTAACCTCGACCGGTTTGCCACCGGCATAGCGCAGGGAAATCTGGCTTTTGGCATCCGGGCGCAGCGTGGGCTGTTCGCCGGATTTGCGCACTTCGGCCAGACGGCGCAGGATCGCATGGGCATACTGGATCGGCGCGGGCATCAACGCATCGGTTTCGGTGGTCGCATACCCGAACATGATGCCCTGGTCGCCTGCCCCCTCGTCCTTGTCGGCGGTGGCGTCAACACCTTGGGCAATATGGGCGGATTGTTCGTGCAGCAGATTGGTGATCTCGCAGGTCGCGTGGTGGAATTTGTCCTGCTCGTAGCCGATATCCTTGATGCAGGCGCGGGCGATCTCGTCGATCCGGCCCATGTAATCCTTCAGCTTGGCCTGATCCGCCAGGCCAACTTCCCCCCCGATGACAACCCGGTTCGTGGTTGCAAAGGTCTCGCAGGCGACCCGCGCTTCGGGTTCTTCGGACAAAAGCGCGTCAAGCACCGCATCAGAAATACGGTCACAGACCTTGTCAGGGTGTCCTTCGGAAACGGATTCCGAAGTGAAAATGTAGTCATTTCGTGCCATGGGGAAGTGCTCCATTGAATTTCCCTGTCACGCCAGGAAGCCGTTGTGACAGAACCAGCCTCCCCTCTATGGGGTGAGGCAACTCGCGTCAATCGCTATTGCGACGCACCACCACATAGAGACCCAAGGTTAAGAAAATGAGCATCAGAAAGAACGGCCATTCACCCCAGCGCGCATAAGGCGTTACGGGTAGAGCTGCCGGTAGCGGCGAGTCGATGACGCCATCAATGCCTAGCGGTATTTCGGCTATGATCCGGCCGCGCGCATCGATCATCGCGCTGACCCCGGTGTTGGCCACCCGCACCATTGGCAATCCCTGCTCAATCGCGCGCAGACGCGCCTGTGCAAGATGCTGATAAGGTCCCGCTGCCTGCCCGAACCATGCGTCATTGGTGATCAGCAACAAAAGACGCGGCCGGTCGGGACCGCGATAAATCTCCTCAGCGAAGATGCCTTCATAACAGATCAGCGGCACAGCGCCGCCAATGCCTGGCAAATCGACCAACCCAGCATCCCGACCAGGAGCAAAGCCGCTGCCCATCGTGTCGGCCAAGCCAGTCAGCCCCATCGACCGCGCAAGCGCCCCACCGGGCATATACTCTCCGAACGGGACCAGATGCCTCTTGTCATAGATCTGGGCAATCTCTCCCTCAGGGTTCAATGCGATCAGACTATTGTAGAAACGTCCTTCCGTATCCCGCCGCTGGATACCAAAAACCAGCGGTGCCCCGCGGGCAGCATCCGCCAACAGGCTCAAATCATTCTCAATGAAGTTCAAAAGCGTCGGCACAGAGGTTTCGGGCCAGACAACCAGATCGGGGATGACCCCCGATTCAGTAAAGCTGACAAGGCGCTGCAGGAAGACATCCCGATATGCCGGATCCCATTTCAGATGCTGTGGGGCATTGGGTTGAGCGAGGCGCACAATTGGCGCGTCAGCGACCGGCGCAGGAGCGGGGCCTGCGCGAAGCCACAACCCCTCCGCCACGACGGTCGCAAGAACAATCGCGCCACTCCAACGGCGCGTCACCACCAGCGCAACACCCCATCCGGTCAATACGGTCACAATCGTCAGAAGATGTGGTCCGCCAAAGGCTGCCAGTTGCGCAATTGGCGTCGGGACCCAGATATGGCCCAAAAGCGCCCAGGGAAATCCGGTCAGGATCAGGGACCGTGTCGCTTCCGCCCACACCAGCCCCAGCGCAAGCATCAGCGCGCTCCGCGGTGCCAGACGAGCTGCACCATAAGCTGCGACCGCCCAGAAAAGACCCGCCCCCGCCGCCATGAGCGTCACTGCAAACGGGGCCATCCAGCCGTGACGCGCCACATCGACCAGAAACGGCTCAACGATCCAACGCAATGACAACGCGAAATAGCCAGCGCCAAAAGCCCAAGCTTGCAGGGCCGCCGCGCGGGTGGTTTGCGTCCCCTGATGGGCCAGCATCAAGGCCGCAATACCAATGATCGTCGCAGGCCAGATATCAAGTGGGGCTTGCCCCAAACCGGCCAGCACACCAAATGCACCCAACAGCGCCAACCGCATCCGTGCCGACATCGCGCCAAAGCGCGCAGGCAAATCAGGCATGTTTGGCGCCGGGCAAACGGACCCGCAGCCGCTTGATCCGGCGGGGATCGGCATCGACAACCTCGAATTCCGGGCCGTCGGGATGCATGATCACCTCGCCCCGGGCCGGCAGATGTCCGGCCAGCATGGTCGCCAAACCACCCAGCGTGTCGATCTCTTCCTCGTCGATCTCCTCATGGGCGGTCAGTTGCATCCCGATCTCGGCCTCGAAATCTTCCAGCTCGGTCCGGGCCTGCACCATGTAGACGCCCGGTTTTTCCATCACCCAGCTTTTAGCCTCTTCGATGTCATGTTCATCTTCAATCTCGCCCACGACCTGTTCGATCAGGTCTTCGATGGTGACCAGCCCGTCAGTGCCGCCATATTCGTCGATGACAAGAGCCATATGAATACGCTCAGCCTGCATTTTCTGCAGCAGCACACCCAGCGGCATCGACGGCGGCACAAACAATAGCGGGCGCAGCATGTCGGCCAGATCCATGTCCTTGCTGTCGCCATTGAACCCATGGCGCAGGGCAAAATCCTTGAGGTTGGCGATGCCAATGGGGGTGTCCAGCGTGCCGTCATAGACCGGCAACCGGGTAAGTCCGCTGTCGCGAAACACCTTGACCAGTTCGTCCTTGGTGGCGGTGACCGGCACCGCCACGATATCCGTCTTGGGAATCGCCACATCTTCGACGCGCATCCGGCGCAGGTTGAGCATGCCAAGCATGCTGCCTGCCGGTTTTACGGTCTGGCTCGGCGTGTCCTCGGGTGTTGCCGGGCTGGCTTCGGGCAATAACGCGTTACGCAATCGGGCAAAAATGCCCTGTTTCTGATCATTCTGGTCCGGAGGCGCGCTTTGCGCTGCCATAGATGGACCGTCGCCGGTATCGCCCATTTCATCCTATCTCATGCGGGCAAAATCGCCCGACTATTCACTATATGGGTCAGAAATACCCAATTTGCCAAGTATCTCTGTTTCCAACCCTTCCATCAAGGTGGCGTCGCGGTCACGCTCGTGGTCAAAACCCAGCAAATGAAGCGTGCCATGCACAAGTAAATGAATTGTGTGGTCCTGCAATGATTTGCCAGCAACAGCAGCCTCGCGCGCGCAAGTGTCATAGGCGATGGCAATGTCACCAAGCTCATCATCCTGCCCAGGCTGCGGGGCAAGCGGCATTTCGCCATCGACAGCTGCCGCCCGTTCATCAGACGGCCAACTCAACACGTTTGTGGCTTTCTGTTTTCCGCGAAAATCCGCATTCAGCGCGGCGATGCGCGCATCATCGCAGGCGAGAATACTGATTTCGAAAACCGATGGCTCCAGCCCCAGACGGGTCAGCGTGGCATCCGTTGCCATACGTGCCAAAGCATCAATATCGCCCCAGCGCATATCCTCAACAACGCAATCAACCGTCATACGGGGCCAGCTTGTTCAAGCCGTCTCATCTTTCTCATAGGCTTCGATAATCGCTGCCACCAACGGATGACGGACCACATCCTTTGATGTGAAGTAGTTAAAGCTGATCTTGGGGATATTTTTCAGCAACCGCTCCGCATCCCACAGCCCCGAATTCACGCCCCGCGGCAAATCAATCTGGGTGCGGTCGCCTGTGATCACCATGCGGCTGCCTTCACCCAGACGAGTCAAAAACATCTTCATCTGCATGGTGGTCGCATTCTGCGCCTCATCCAGCACAACAAAGGCGTTCGACAACGTGCGACCCCGCATGAAGGCCAATGGCGCAATCTCGATCACCTTCTCCTCCATCATCTTGGCGGCCTGCTTGCCCGGCAGAAAATCGTTCAGCGCGTCATAAAGAGGCTGCATGTAAGGATCGACCTTGTCCTTCATGTCACCGGGCAGATAACCCAGCTTCTCGCCCGCCTCGACCGCTGGACGGGACAGAATGATCTTGTCCACATGGCCGCTGATCAGCATGTTCACACCCACAGCCACCGCCAGATAGGTCTTGCCCGTCCCCGCAGGGCCAATGCCAAAAGCCAGTTCATTGTCAAACAGCGACTTCACATAAGCCTTTTGTGCATCGGTGCGCGGTTCAATCAGCTTCTTGCGGGTCTTGATTTCGACCCGCGCAATGGACGCATCGCCCTTGAACAACTCAATCTGATCACCATCGCGCGCGGGCCCTCGCACCGTTTCCGGCCCCATGCGCAATTCGCGATCAATATCACCGGGTTCCAGCGACCGTCCGGCCTCTAGCCGGGAATAAAGCGATTTCAGCACCTCCACTGCGTCCTGACGCGGTCCATCCTCGCCAATAACGGCAAGCTGATTGCCGCGCCGCAGGATCTGCACGCTTAGCTTGTCTTCGATGGTGGTAAGGTTGCGGTCATATTCGCCGCACAGGTCGATCAGCAGGAAATTGTCGGGAAATTCCAACAGGGATTCTGTGACATCTTCAGCGGGTGGGGTCAGGGCACCAGTGGCCAAACAGCTCTCCTTTGAGTCTCTATGCTAGGTATCGTGGCAAGACCAGCCGGACGACGCAAGCGTTGGTATGGAAATGTCACGCGTTTGAGATGAAAAACTCTGAATGCCCAGAAATTTTTCGCATCAGACTTTTCGAAAAGTCTGAACAAATTCCTTCGAAGGAATTTGGCACCTTCGGATAATGTCAGGTGATCAGCCGTCCTTTCAAAGAATTGGGGCTGTCTTCGACCACTTGTACGGCGCGAACCTGTCCTAATACCTCTGCCGGAGCATCAGCATAGACAGCATGCAGGTATTCGGATTTGCCAATCATCTGACCGGCCTCACGCCCCGCCTTTTCAAACAGCACCTTAACCTCCTGCCCGACCATTGCGGCCTGCGTCGCCCGTTGCTGCTCACGCAAAAGCGCCTGCAACCGCTGCAGGCGGTCATTCATCACATCCTCGGGCAGTTGCGGCTTTTCAGCAGCCGGGGTGCCCGGGCGGGTGGAGTATTTGAACGAATAGGCCTGTCCATAATGCACGTCACGCACCAGTTGCATGGTGTCTTCGAAGTCATCATCAGTTTCACCGGGGAAACCAACGATAAAATCTCCCGACAGCAGAATATCGGGGCGAGCGGCGCGGATGCGTTCAATCAGCCGGATATAGCTGTCGGCGGTATGCTTGCGGTTCATAGCCTTCAGAATCCGATCAGAGCCAGACTGCACCGGCAGATGCAGATAAGGCATCAGCTTGCCGCAGGTCCCATGTGCGTCAATCAGCGCATCATCCATGTCGTTGGGATGGCTGGTGGTAAAGCGGATGCGTTCCAGTCCGTCGATCTTGTCCAACTGCCAGATCAACCCGGCAAGCCCCTGATCGTGGCCGTGATAAGCATTCACATTCTGGCCGAGCAAGGTAATCTCGCGCACGCCCGCATCGACCAGTTCCTGCGCCTCGCGCAGGATGCGATCAGCCGGGCGCGATACCTCTGCTCCGCGGGTGTAGGGGACCACGCAAAAGGCGCAGAATTTGTCGCAGCCTTCCTGTACGGTCAAAAATGCCGTTGGGCCACGCTTGGCCTTGCTGCGCGCCTTCAGCGTGTCAAACTTGTCATCTTCTGGGAAATCGGTGTCGAGCGCCTTGGCGCCTGTCTGGATCGCATCATCCATCGCTGGCAAGCGGTGATAGCTTTGCGGCCCCACCACCAGATCGACAAGCGGCTGACGGCGCATGATCTCTTCGCCTTCGGCCTGTGCGACACAGCCCGCCACGCCGATTTTCAGATCGGGCTTTTCCGCCTTCAGATCCTTGAAGCGTCCCAGTTCGGAATAGACCTTTTCTGCCGCCTTTTCGCGGATATGGCAGGTATTCAGCAGGATCATATCCGCATCATCGGGGCTTTGCGTTTCCACATATCCCTTGCCACCCAACGCCTCGGCCATGCGTTCGCTGTCATAAACATTCATCTGACAACCATAGGTCTTGATATACAGCTTTTTCGGCGCGGACATGTGCGGGCTCATTATCGGGGTGAATTGCAGGCCTTCTAGCCGCTTGGGGGGATGCTTGCAATGCAAGGCAAATTAACCGAATTTGCGCCCACCCCTGATAACCCGGACCCGATGCATTATCTCAACCTGCCCGCTCTGATCAACGACCTTAAGCGTAGCCCGCCCGCCGGGCCAATTGCGCTGGTTTTGGTCGAGGACGATATAGAGGTCCAGAGCACGATCACCCATCTGCAAAAGGCGGGCTTTGCGCGGGTCATCACCTTTGCGCCGTCTGACATGGCTTTGCCAGAGGACATTGACCGGGTTGACCATCCCGTCCTCACGGATGCGGCTTTGCCTGAGATCGTGAACGCCGTTATGGCAGCTGTGCCCGATATCTGGCTACATTACTGCTACAACGCGGAATATCTTTTCTATCCGTTTTGCGAACATCGCAGGGTGGGCGAGATGACAACCTTCGCGATGGAGGAACGGCGCGATAGCATCCTGACCTATGTGGTCGATCTTTATGCAGGCGACCTGCGAAATGCTCCGCTGGCAGTGGCGCGTGACGATGCGTTTCTGGACCGGTCAGGCTATTACGCATTGGCCCGGACCAATGAAACTGGTGCGGTACTGGAACGGCAGATGGATTTCTACGGTGGCCTGCGCTGGCGGTTCGAGGAACACGTCCCCTACCACCGCCGCCGCATCGACAGAGTCTCGCTTTTTCGGGCGGTGCCAGGGTTAAAAATGCTGCCGGACCGGCTGTTTAATGTGCCGGAATACAACACCTTTGCCTGTCCATGGCATAACAACCTGACGGCTGCAGTATGTTCATTCCGCACAGCCAAGGCGCTGAAACGCAATCCGGGCAGCCGGTATCAGATCGAAAGCTTTCACTGGCAGAATTCGGTCCGGTTCAACTGGCAATCGCAGCAGCTTTTTGACCTCGGACTAATGGAACCGGGCCAATGGTTTTGAGGGGTGATGGGTCAAGACCCATCTTACGGTGTTGCAACGATGAATAGGGCCATTCACCGGGGCGCTTGACCAGACCGGCATGGACCGGCGCAGATGCAATCACATGCATATGCAGGTCGAAATCCTGCTCATCGCGGATGACATGCTCCCAGAACCGGCGCTGCCATATCCCCTTTTCCCCTCGTTTTGAATGGCTGGGTGCGACATGGTCAGGGGCCGGGACATGCCGGGAAAATGTGGATTTGATCAGCCGCCAACGCTTGGAAAATGCTGCATCATCGGGCGGCAATGTCCAGATCATGTGCAGCTTGCTTGGCAGGATAACAGCGCCCGCAATCTCGAACGGCCAGCGTTTCATGCAAAGCCGCGTGGCATTGCGCAAAAGATCAATACGTGCGGTCAGCAGATCAGAATTCTGGTCCTGCAACCGAACGGTAAAGAAATAGGTGCCACCGGGGACATATCGCCGTCTGTAATGGGTCATCCGGTAAATCTGCGCGGTCAGGGTTAATGGGACGTAAACAGACGCCACATCGTAAGATGGGTTTCAACCCATCCTTCGCTACGCTTTGGGCAACTCCGCATCGTCAATCGCCAGCGCCTGCGCGCCAGTGAGATTGGCCAGGGCAATATCGGCCCTGCCCTTCACCAGCCAGGACACGCCAAAAGCCCAGATGCCGATCGCCTCGAACACCAGGACCGCCTTGGTATCCACAACCAATTGCTGTGCTGCCCCGCTGCCATAAATCTTGATCGCCGACGCCGCTGCAATCGCCACCAACATCACGATAATCACCCAGCCGCAGGCCAGGTAAATCGGACGCCGTCGTTTCTTGGCCGTGCGCGCGAATTTATAGCAAAAATGGGCAAGACAGCTGAAAAACACCAACGCAGACAGATAGTGCAACATCGGATGCGTACCGAGCATCACCCCCGCCTCGCGCAGGATCACCAGCTTCTCTTCCGGCCCCTCGTTCGGGAAAAGCGCCACACCAAAGGCAGAAAGGCCCGCCACGGTGGCCACCCAGTTGTCATCGAATAATTCACCATCCTGCAGCTGATACCCCCGATAGGAGATCAGGAAGACACCGATGGCACACAAGGTGCCCACAAAGATGTCGCGATAGACGGTATGATAGAAGTCGCTGATGGATGGCTCGATACTGCGGTCATAAATTAGCCCGCCAACAATCAGCACAACCGGCAGGAAAATGCCCAGCAATCCAAGTGCCGTGCGCACCCGGTAGAACGATAGAACCATTTCATCGCGTTTTTGTTCAACCATTGGTCAGCCCCAGTGCCCGTTGCGCGAAACGATGGGGCGAAAAATCCAATGATTCAAGGTCTGTAAATCCTGACCCGGATCGGGGCGTGACCTATTTGCGTCGCAGGCGGATCACAACATCGACCGATGCAATCTCGGCCCCGTTCGGCGCTTGCGGGACGCGCGTGATCTCAAGCTGATCGGCAGGTGCGTCAGTCAGGCTGGCATCGTCTTCCCAATAAAAATGCGGGTGGTCGGTCATGTTGGTGTCGAAATAACTTTTCGAGCCGTCCACAGTAATCTCGCGCACCAACCCTGCATCGCAGAAGGCCCGCAGCGTATTGTAGACCGTCGCAAGCGATACTTTCTCGCCCGCATGGGACGCTGCATCAAACAGGCTTTCGGCTGTGACATGGCGATCTTGTCCATCACCGATCAAAAGGCCTGCAAGCGTCATGCGTTGTCGGGTCGGTCGAAGCCCGGCCCCTGCCAACCAGTCTGCGCTGCGCTGTGTTTCAATCTCTGTCATGGTCGCCCAAATGCTGCCTATCCCTTAATATGGGGGAAATGTGCCCCGGATCAATTGCAAATCGTTCTCAATTCTTCAAATACGGCGCAGACTTGCCCTCATAAACCCCGCAATGCTAGAGGTCGGCGACCGTAGCAGCCAAGAATGAGACCCGTAAGATGGCGGAATACCCCAGCAGCTTTGACAAAGAGGACCTGCTCAAATGTGCGCGGGGTGAACTTTTCGGCCCCGGCAACGCCCAATTGCCCGCACCGCCCATGCTGATGATGGACCGGATCACCGACATTTCCGGCGATGGCGGCGCGCATGGCAAGGGCCATGTGCTGGCCGAATTCGACATCACGCCAGACCTTTGGTTCTTTGACTGCCACTTTCCCGGCAATCCGATCATGCCCGGCTGTCTTGGTCTTGACGGGCTGTGGCAGTTGACCGGTTTCAACCTGGGCTGGCGCGGCTGGCAGGGGCGCGGCTATGCACTCGGCGTGGGCGAGGTCAAGCTGACCGGCATGGTCCGCCCGGATCGTAAGATGCTGACATACAAGATCGATTTCACCAAAGCGATCCAGACCCGCCGCCTGACGATGGGCGTGGCTGACGGCATCGTTGAGGCGGATGGCGAGGTGATCTATCAGGTCAAGGACATGAAAGTGGCTTTATCCGAGAGTTGAGACGGCTGACCCCTAGCCGGTGAGTAATTCAATTCTTCTACCCAAGGTCGTCATTGTTACGCATAATCTTTGCGATTGGCGGCCAACTAACAAGATACTTGGGAAACAAAATTTGAGAACTCTTCTGATACCCGTCTGGGTGCTGTTCATCGGAATCGCGCTGATTACACTATATTTTTCGCCGATCGGTAAAAGCTTTCTTGCGTCACCTTGCTATAGTGACGGTGCCGCCACTGATGAGGCAATTGCTGATTGCACGCTCATACTTGGCGCCGACAACAAATCCGACTCTGCTCGCGCAGCGGCACTCGTGCGTCGGGCCGAACTTTATCGCGCTGAGGGTCAAATTGCGGACGCATACGACGACCTGTATTACGCAGCCCGGCTCACAGATGAACGTCAAGTCAGACTGCAAATGGTTGATGTCGCGATCGCGGGTCAAGGTTACAGCCGAGCGCGGAACACGCTTTCGGATTTGATCATAAGCGATACCAATGATTTGGAGGCGCGTTACAAGCGCGCGCTGGTTCATGCGCGTTTTCTCGATAAACTCGACGAAGCGAAAGTTGACTTGGACTTTGTGTTGAAGGCAGAACCTGAGAATGCTGAAGCCTTGGCGTTATCAGGCCTTGTGTCAGAGCGGCTTATGCTGGATGCGCTGGCACTCGAGAGATATGAAGCGGCACTTGCCATTGCACCTAACAACGAACTTGCCACCGAACGGGCGGTGGTACTACGCGAGGAACTGGCCGACAGCCGTGAAAAGGCGTCTGTCTTCGCCGGGGTGGGAGGCCGTGAAATCCCAAGTATAAGACTGGGTCTGGCCCGAGGATTACGATTCTTGTCTTTGGGCGATACAGAGCGCGCCCTTGATGACATGAACCAAATCGTGGCGATCGAACCGTACCACTTCGAAGCCTTGTTCACCCGCATCAAAATCTACGATCTGATGGGCGAATACGATGGTGTTATCGCAGCAGCTGCGCCATTCTTCGCTACGGTAGAGTCTAGGGCCGAACGTTACATAAGATATGCGCGCGAAAAACCCGATGATGCCAAACTGGTTGTATCACGCGCCTACCTGATGCTGGGCAACGCCTATCAGCAAACTGGTCAGGCAGAACAAGCCGAACGAGCGTGGGGACAAGGTATCCAACACTGGGGTCGAGACGCCGTTTTCTTTTGGCAATTGAGATTGCAGGCAGCGGGCCTGTTCGAATTCGAACCAAGTGGCAACGGAACACCCCTACTGTGGAGTGGACTAGGCACTTGCGCGCAATCACCAAGTTGCTAGCCCCACCGCACTTGCCCCCTCGCCCTTGCTACCCTACACAACAAAAAAAGTGTTGAGGGATCCGCCATGCGCCGTGTCGTCATTACTGGATTGGGTATCGTCTCGCCCATTGGGAATAATGCAGCTGAGGCCACTGCTGCGCTGAAAGCCGGCAAATCGGGGATCGAAGCGAGCGCCGAGATGGCCGAACACGGGTTCCGTAGTCAAGTTGCGGGCACGCTCAAGATCGATGTGACCGAGCATGTGGACAAGCGGACATTGCGCTTCATGGGTCCGGGGGCCGCCTATGCGCATATTGCAATGCAGCAGGCGATTGCTGATGCCGGGCTGGGCGAGGATGTGATCTCGAACCCTCGCACCGGTCTGGTGGCCGGCTCCGGCGGCCCGTCCACGTCGGCCATGCTGACCGCGCATGAGGTTGTCAAAACCACCGGCGCGACCAAGCGAATCGGGCCATTTGCCGTGCCAAAATGCATGTCCTCCACGATCTCGGCGAACCTTTCAACGGCCTTTAAAATCAAGGGGATCAACTATTCGATCACCTCCGCCTGCTCAACCAGCCTGCACTGCATCGGCAATGCCGCCGAACAAATCATGATGGGCAAGCAGGATGTGATGTTCGCAGGCGGCGGCGAAGAGCTGGACTGGACCCTGTCCTGCCTGTTCGATGCGATGGGCGCGATGTCGTCGAAGTATAACGACACGCCGGAAAAGGCATCGCGCGCATTCGACGCCAACCGCGACGGTTTTGTCATCGCTGGCGGCGGCGGGATTGTCGTGCTGGAAAGCCTGGAGCACGCGCAGGCGCGCGGCGCCAAGATTTATGCCGAGGTGACAGGGTTTGCCGCCACATCGGACGGGCACGATATGGTTGCCCCGTCCGGCGAGGGCGGCGAACGGGCCATGCGGCTGGCGCTGGAAACCATCCCCGAGGGCAGAAAAGTCAGTTACATCAATGCACACGGCACCTCGACCCCCGTCGGTGACGTGGGCGAGGTTGAGGCCGTGCGCCGGGTCTTTGGCCAGGGTGCGACACCGCCGATCAGTTCGACCAAGTCGATGACCGGACACAGCCAAGGGGCCACCGGCGCGCAGGAGGCAATCTATTGCCTGCTGATGTTGCAGGATGATTTCATCGCACCATCCATCAATGTCGAAACGCTCGATCCCGCGCTTGATCCAGCTGAGATCGCGACGCAACTCGTTGAAAATGCAGGACTTGATACGGTGATGACCAATTCTTTCGGGTTTGGCGGCACCAACGGGTCCATGCTGCTTTCCAAATTCCAAGGATAGACCAATGACCATTTCGATGCAGGGAAAACGCGGCCTGATTATGGGCGTGGCCAATGAACGATCCATCGCATGGGGCATCGCCAAAGCGATGCACGAGGCCGGGGCAGAACTGGCGTTTTCGTATCAGGGCGAAGCATTTGGCAAGCGTCTGGAACCACTGGCGGAAAGCGTCGGATCGGACATCATGGTTGATGTGGACGTGACGGATGATGCCAGCATGGATGCGGCATTTGGGCTGCTCAAAGAGCGCTGGGGCAGGCTGGATTTTGTGGTCCATGCCATTGCTTTTTCGGATAAAAATGAGCTGACGGGCCGTTTCATCAACACAACGCGCGACAACTTCAAGACCTCTCTTGCGATCTCTTGCTATTCGTTCATCGATGTGGCCAAGCGGGCGTCGGAACTGATGCCGGATGGCGGCACGCTGCTGACACTGACCTATCAGGGATCGAACCGCGTCACCCCGTTTTATAACGTCATGGGGGTCGCCAAGGCCGCGCTGGAAAGTGCAACGCGCTATCTGGCTAACGACCTTGGCCCGCAGGGCATTCGGGTCAATGCGATCAGCCCCGGACCGATGAAAACCCTTGCTGGGGCAGCGATTGGCGGGGCGCGCCGGACCTATAAGCATACCGAACAAAACACGCCGCTGCGCGCCAATGCCACGCTTGAGGCGGTGGGTGGTACGGCTGTTTATCTGGCCTCGGATGCGGGCGCCTGCACCACGGGCGAGATCATTCGCGTAGATGGTGGTTTCCACGTTCTGGGGATGCCACAGCCCGATCATCTGGTCTGAGACCACGCAACGTTCGGTGGTCTTTTGAGGGGTGCGCAACACCCCTTTGATCCGAATCAGCGCGCGCGCCATTAATGCAGGGGTTTTCGTGGAAATGGCCTGTCGGCATCGCGTCGGCAAAACGTCGGACTTGCGTCGGACCCCTGGCGTGCATTTGGCCGGATTAACGCCCCGCGCGGTGCGAGTGTTAAGCCGCCGTTAGTATTCCAGATCGAAAGCCGCGACATCGAGCGGATGGTTGATACGCACATTCACCTGTTCGATCGGTCCACGCCGGAGCACCAGAACGGAGGATGGGTTGCCGTGGTAGTAATAGCTGACCTGATCCGAACCACCGTTTGTCCGCCCTGCAACGTGGAACCGTTGCAGCGGCAGCCCTTCAGCGTTAAGCGCAAAGACTACGATTGTGCTATCCTGATCGCGCCGCGATATACGTGCCCAGTCTTGGTCGCCAACGAGGCTTCGAAGCAGGGCGCCATCGACGGTCACCCGGTTGCCGGTCACTGATATCCCGGCAGGCAGTTGATCCAGCGTGAAGGTTTCGCGCGACAGCGCTGTCAGAATGTTCACAGCAACCTTGCCCGTGACCCGTTCGGGCGGTTGAGGGAAAGCATCCGGTTCGAAGCGGATCGACGTCGATCCCACCTCGTATATTTGCCAATCATCATGCGCGATATCGCGATTGGCCCGGCCAAAATCCATGTCGCCGGATCGCTCCATCCGGCCAAATTCACCCATAAATACATCGCTGACACGAGGTGGCAGGATGTATCTGACCGCATCCCTGTCCTGCCAGACGGACAAGACATTCTGGACCTCGCCCGCATCCCAGAGATCCGGCGTGTTGTCGGCTAGATACATCAGCTGTTGATCAATGATCTCGGACGGTTGTGAGAGATCGGGCAGATCGGCAATTTCGGCATTCGGTACAAAGACCGGCAGAACCAGATCGCGTGTCAGCGTCCGTGCCAGCCGAAAATCGGCAAGGTAGACATCAAGCGTGCCAATCTGGCCCTGAAAGCTGGAACGGGTGATCAACGCCGGCCCGCCATCCAGCAGACGCTCGGCCTGCTGCGCGGCATCGGGGGTATCGTCCAACGCGATGATATCCTCGATCGCTGTGCGAAATGCGTCGATATCAGCAACATCATTGCTTGTTTGTTTGATAGTTACAATCGGATGGCCGTTACCATCGCGCGCGCCCAGATCCACGGTCAGCATCCCGCCTTTGACCTGGCCGCCATCGGTGCGGTTGACCGTTACTTCGGCATATTGGGGCGTGATATCTGTAATCGTGACACGGTAGTCATCATAGGTCTGGGTCGCACCGATGCGTGGTGCAGGAAATGACAACACCCGCAGATCAGATGGCACCTTTAGCGCTACCTGCAAATTGGCCCTGAGGGGAATGGCGCTGCCAGCCTTATCCCGTCCGAGAATATCGACGCCATCATATTGATTGGCCCGTGCCATCAACACATTTTCATGAGGTGCATTCTGCGGCTGCACAGTCAGCGTCCGGCCGTCGGACAATTCGACGGATTCCCAACGCACGACATCACCGAAACGGTAGCGTAAAGGTTTTTTGAGATTGATCTCTTTGGGATCAAGGCTGTCTTCCCAAATGGCCCGCAGACTATCGATATAGTTTTCGGCAAAACTGTTCGGGTCGGCGTAATGACCGATGGTCGCCATATCGTGGGGATCGTAGCTGACCCCAACGGGCGGATAGGCCCGATCCAGCAGAAGCTTGCGGGTGGTGACATAGGCGAAGTTGGCGGCAAACAAATGCTCTTTCACATCTTGGTTTTCCACGGCGCGCATGCGGTCATGCAGCGGTTCGAGATCTGCGTAAAACGCTTCTTCGGCGTTATACGCATCGACCTGACTGGGTGGAGATGTGAATTGCAGTGAGGCCCAGGTCGCGGCCCCTGCCACGGCGAGCCCGGCCACGAGGCCGATAATCGTCTTCTTCAAGGGCGTCTTTCCTTTGCCGTCGACCCAACCTGGTCCGAACACTCGCTAACGACAAGTTCTAAGCCGCGTCGATCCCCATGATTTCGATGGCAAAGATCAGGTCCTTGCCCGCCAGCGGGTGGTTGGCGTCAAGCGTCACTTCTTCCTCGGTCACTTCGGCCACGGTCACCTGCACCACCTGCCCTTGCGGGGTTTGCATCTGCAGTTGCGTGCCGGGGTCAAGCGGGATGTTTTCGGGGATTTCGGAACGGGGCACGGCCTGCCGTGCGGCGGGGTTGCTGGCCCCATAGGCCTGATCGCAGGGCACCTCGACGGTTTTCTTGTCGCCCACCGCCATGCCGGGGATGGCCGCATCGAGGCCGGGGATGATCTGGCCGGAGCCGACCACGAATTCGAGCGGATCGCGCCCGTCGGAGCTGTCAAAGGTTTCCCCGTTTTTCAGCGTGCCTGTGTAGTTGATCCGGACGGTATCGCCTGCTTTGGCCTGGCTCATCGATATGCTCTTTTCATGCAAACTCTGGTTGCGCCGCACGCTACGCGCCCTGTCCTTTCATTGCAAACGGCTTTGCCCCCTTTTCCCCGACCTGTTGCCGTGACACGATGCCCATCAAGCAGGAGGGGTAAATGCCGATCACCACATGTGTTTTTGATGCCTATGGCACGTTGTTTGACGTGAACGCGGCGGCTGCACAGGCGGCTGAGGAACCGGCACATCAGGCCTTGGCCGCCGTCTGGCCCGCGCTGGCCCGTGATTGGCGGCTGAAGCAGCTACAATACACCTGGTTGCGTGCCGTCGCCGGTCAGCATTGCGATTTCTGGCAGGTCACGCAGGACGGTCTGGACTGGGCGATGGAGGCAAATGGATTGGCCGATGATGCCACCCGCGCCCGGTTGCTGGAACTGTATTGGGAACTGGCCGCCTACCGCGAAGTGCCCGCGATGTTGCAGACATTAAAGGATCGAGGCTTGACGACCGCGATCCTGTCGAATGGCTCACCTGATATGCTGGAGGGTGCCGTGTCATCTGCCGGGATTGGCGAAGTGCTGGATGCCGTGCTGTCGGTGCAGTCCGTTGGCGTCTTCAAACCGCATGACAAGGTCTATGATCTGGTCGGCGATCATTTCAGTTGTACCCGGTCGGAGGTTTTGTTCGTGTCATCGAACGGATGGGACGCGGCGGGCGCCGCCGGTTATGGCTTTCAGACGGTCTGGGTGAACCGGGCGGGCGAACCCATGGACCGGCTTTATGCCTCACCCACACATGTCTTGTCTGACCTGACCAAGATACCGGAGCTTGTCTGATGCCCTATTTTCAAAGCAACGATGGTGTGCCGCTGCACTATCTGGATGAGGGGGAAGGTCTGCCCGTGATCGCACTGGCCGGGCTGACCCGCAATGCAGCCGATTTCGATCACGTCGCCCCGCATTTGCCGGTCCGCCTGATCCGGCCTGACTATCGTGGTCGGGGCAAATCCGACTGGGCGGATTACACCACCTACACCATCCCGCAGGAAACGGAGGATGTTCTGGCGCTGATGGACTATCTGGGGTTGGACAAAGCCGCGATCCTTGGAACCTCGCGCGGGGGCCTGATCGCGATGATGCTCGCGGCCACGGCCAAGGACCGCCTGATCGGGGTCGCCCTGAACGATATTGGCCCCGAAATTTCGCCGGTAGGTCTCGAGATCATCAAGAATTACATCGGTCGCCCACCAGCGCAGAAAACTTATGCCGAAGCGGCCGAATTTCGGGCGCGCAATTGGGTTCATTTCAAGAACGTGCCACTGTCGCGCTGGCTGGCCGAGGTAAAGGCGCATTACGAGGAGACGCCGGATGGGCTGGTCCTGCGCTATGATCCCAAGCTGCGCGATGCGGTGCTGGAAGCGGGTGCACAACCGGCGCCGGACCTGTGGCCGCTCTTTGATGCGCTTCACGGTCTACCGCTCGCGTTGATCCGCGGGGCAAACTCGGACCTGCTGACCGCAGCCACGGCAGACAAGATGGAGGAACGTCGCGCGGATATGATCCGCGTCGATGTGCCGGGACGCGGCCATGTGCCGTTTCTGGATGAGCCCGAGGCGCTGGATGCCTTGCATCGCTGGCTGGAGAGACTTCATTGAATATCGAAATGATTCGCGCCGCGGCAAAGCGGCTGGAGCGGCATGCGCGGCGCACACCGATCCTGACATCGCCCTTTCTGGACGAGATCGCGGGGCGGCGGGTGTTCGTGAAGCCGGAGTGTTTGCAGCACACAGGATCGTTCAAGTTTCGCGGCGGCTGGTCGGCGATTTCCGCGCTGACTGACAATGCTCTGAAAACCGGGGTGATTGCGTTTTCCAGCGGGAACCATGCGCAGGGGGTGGCCCTTGCGGCCCGCGAACATGATGCGCCTGCGGTGATCGTGATGCCGTCGGATGCACCTGCGATCAAGATTGCCAATACGCGGGCTTTGGGGGCAGAGGTGGTGCTGTATGACCGCGCGACCGAAGATCGTGACGCGATTGGCGCGCGGCTGGCCCAGGAACGCGGGCTGACACTGGTGAAACCGTTTGACGAACCCCAGGTGATCGCCGGGCAAGGCACCTGCGGGCTGGAGATTGCTGAGGACATGAACGCCCTTGGCATCACCGACGCCGATGTCGCCGTCTGTTGCGGTGGTGGCGGGCTGACATCGGGCATCGCATTGGCACTGGCGGCGGATGCGCCGGGGCTGCGGGTTCGCCCGGTGGAACCGGAAGGGTTTGACGATGTGACCCGGTCGCTGGTCAGCGGCAAGATCGAGCGGAATGCGCGCACTTCTGGTTCGCTTTGCGACGCCATCATCACGCCGCAGCCGGGTGAGATCACCTTTCCCATCATGCAGGCCCATTGTGGGCCGGGCGTGGTGGTGACCGAGGCGGAATGCCTGCGCGCCGTTGGCCTTGCCTTTGAGCGGCTCAAGATCGTAGTCGAACCCGGTGGTGCGGCCGCACTGGCGGCCGCCCTGTTCCACCCGGACGCATTTGAAGGCGATGCGATCATTGCCGTTGCCACGGGCGGCAATGTTGACCCGGATGTCTTTGCCAAAGCTTTGGAGACCCTGAATTGACCCGTTTCACCATCGCCAGTTTCAACGTCAAAAACCTGATCGAGGCGGATCAGGAGTATTACAGGTTCGAGGAATACACCCCCGAGGAATATGCCTGGAAACGTGCATGGATGGCCGACCAGCTGCTGACCATGAACGCAGATATTGTGTGTTTTCAGGAGATTTTCAGCGAAGACGCCCTGCGCGATGTGGTCATCGAGACCGATGAACTTGGGCTGGCCGCGAATGAGGCGAACATCCCCGACCGGTCCAAAGGCTATGCCCGCAAGGCGATTTTCCGCAAGCTGGCCTATGAACCCTATACCGAGGCGGCACTGGCCTTTGCCCCGAACCTGTTTGACGGGGAACCGGGCCAGCGGCGGCCCGGTGTCGCGATCCTGTCGCGGTTCGGGTTCGAAGGTTTGCCGGAGGTTATACAGGAACTTCCCAGACCGCTCGCCATCCCGTTCACCGATCTGGATGGGGATGAAGGCGGGCATTACCGGATCAAACGCCTCAGCCGACCGGTGCTGAAGGTGCGCATCAAGCTGGGTGAGACGGTGGTGACCGTCTTTAACTGCCACCTGAAATCAAAGCTGGGCGAACTACCCCGGCCGGAAGGTGCGCCCTTTCCGCCCGCCGCCGATCTGGTGAATTATGATCCGGCCACCCGGGCCATGGGATCACTCCGGTCCGGCCTGCGCCGCATGGCCGAGGCCTGGGTGCTGCGCAACGCCATTCTGGATGAGCTGAAGGCGGGCAATCCGGTCATGGTACTGGGTGATTTCAACGATAGCGAACATGCGGTCAGTTCCGAGATCATCACCGGTGAGGCCCCGTTTCGCAATTACGCCTGGATGCGCCGCCACGATGCCGAAACCCGGCGGGACCGGTACACGGATGAGGAAAACGAGATCATTCAGGAAAATATCGGGGCCGTGCGCCTCTATTCAGCCGAGAAGCTGTTTGTGCGCAAATCGCTGCGAGACATGGTCTATACATCCGCCTTTGGCGGGGTGTTCGAAAGCATCGACCAGATCCTGATGTCGCGCCATTTTCACCCTGATTTTGCAGGCAAACTGGGCGAGATGGAGTATTTCAGCGTCTTCAATGATCACCTGACCGACGGGTCCCATCCAGAGGCCCCTTATAACAAGCTCGCCTCGGACCACGGGCAGATCATGGCGCATATGCTGATTGGTGACCCGGATGACTAACCTGTCCAAAAGTACAGGTTGCCCGGAATCACATATTCCATGTTTCTGTTATGTGGGAGGGTTGTTTGTGATCGCCATGCGCTGGTCACGACAACAAGTGAAAGCCGCGCCGGGAAGGGACACCCATGCGCGGCTTGAGCTTTTCTGAGGCGGATTTCATGAAAATTGATCGGCAGGGTGTGGCGCTGAACGTGCGGGTTGACGGGCCGGATGATGGCCCGGTGATCATGTTTGCCAATTCGCTCGGCTCTCACCTGCATCTATGGGATCAGGTGGTGGCGTTGCTGCCGGATGGGCTGCGCGTGGTGCGTTATGACATGCGTGGCCATGGCGGATCGGACGCGCCGGAGGGTCCTTACACGATGGGCCAGTTGGTCAGCGATGCCGAAGCGGTTTGTGATGCGCTGGACGTCCGCGATTGCCTGTTTGTCGGGCTGTCGGTCGGTGGCATGGTGGCGCAGGGTCTGGCCGTCAAACGCCCTGACATCATCCGCGCCATGGTCCTGTCCAACACCGCAGCCAAGATTGGAAACGGCACGTTCTGGCAGGATCGCATCGCCAATATTGAGCGGGTGGGTTTGGACGGTATCGCCGATGAGGTGATGACACGCTGGTTTGGCCGCGATTTCCTTGCCACCCCGGCGGTAGCACAATGGCGCGCGATGCTGACGCAGACCCCGCAGAATGGATATATCGGCGTTTGCGCGGCGATTGCAGGCACCGATTTCTATACGCCGACAAGTGGTCTGCGTCTGCCCACGCTGGGCATTGCCGGATCAGAGGACGCCACCACCCCGCCTGATCTGGTGCGCGAAACGGTCGATCTGATCCCCGGATCGCAATTTGCGCTGATGCGGCGTGCCGGGCATTTGCCCTGTGTCGAGGACCCGCAGGAATATGCCGCCCTTCTGCATCAATTCATGGCTGAGACTGGACACCTGGCCCCTGATCCTTGATCCCCAGCCTTGCGCGAAGCTCCTCTTTGGGCACATGGGAATTGGCCTGCACGTCCCGGCTGACCGTATCGATAAAACGATCAAAAGGGGCCAGAAAGCGTTCGTCGATCTGCACCCGCGCGGCCGCATCCCGCATCAGGTTCACCCACCTGGCCCGTTGCGCGTCGGTAATATGCATGCTGACATGTTTCCAAATCACGAACCGCAAACTGCCCCGTTCGGTCAGGTATTCCTGCGGGCCGCCAAAGATCACCGAAAACCAGCCAGCAAGATATTTCGCGTGATCAGCATCGCCATTGGTGAACAACGGCGACAGGAGCGGGTCGACAACGGCCCTTTCATTAAATTCCGTGGTCATTGCAGTGATGCGATCCGCGCCACCGGCCACATCATAAAGTGTCATGGGTCGATGTATGGTCATTTGATGGCACCTTCGGCCAGCGATCTGATCGCCTCGCGCAGGGCGTCTGCATTGGCAAGTGGCGTCCAGCCGAAAGCGTCGCGCGCCACGTCACCCGAGAAATGCTGGCTCATGCCGAATGCCGCGGCGAACATGCCGTAGGACTGTCGCGCCTCTTCATCCGTGGCCGCGCGAACGGGCAGGTCCAGGGCGACACCGATCTCTTGCGCGAAATCGGCCATCGCAATTGATCGGTCGGCGGCAAAGATCGGCCCGCTTGCGGCGTCTGCCGTGGCAACGGCCGCAACAAGCAACCTGCCGAAATCATCGACATGGACGGTTGACCAGATCTGGCTGCCATCACCGGCATATAGCACTGCTCCGCTTGCGCGCGCGGTGCCGACCATGGCCTGCGGGATCACCGCACCGGGGCCGCCATAGAGCAGCGACCCGAACACGACATGGGTGTGGACCCGCCCGTTCCCGGCATCAAGGATCGCCTGATCCAATGCGGCGCGCCCCGCCAGCGGGGGCGGTGGATTCAGCGTCGTTGGGTTGGCCGGGTCATGCGTGGTGGGACCAAAAACAATCGTACCGCCATGGGCTACGAAGCGGCTGCCATCGGGCAACCCTTCGATCATGGCCAGGGCGGCGGCTTGGCTGACCGGCCAGAAATCAGGATTATCGCTGGCCGCCGCATGAATGACCGCATCAACACCTGACGCCGCCTTGCGCAGGCCATCAAGGTCGGTCAGGTCCACGGCGACGTCATGATCGCCCAAGGCACTGCCCGGTCGCTTGACCACAATAGGCATGTGGCCCGCGTCGACCAACGCCTTGCGGGCCGCTGACCCGATGAAACCTGTCGATCCTGTGATAAGCACACGCATATCAATTCTCCTGTTTGCTGGCCTCAAGATAGCGGTCACGCAAATCGGATAAAGACTTGCTATTTCGGAATAATAATCCCAAAAATGGGATAATGTACCGCAACACCAACCACCTTGTCACGCTGGCTGCCGTTGCAAAAGCAGGTAGTTTTGCCGGGGCGGCCCGGCGTCTGGGCATGCCCACATCGACGGTAACCAACCACATCGCAGCGCTTGAGGCCGATGTCGGGCTTGACCTGATCCAGCGCACCACCCGCAGCATCCGGCTGACCGATCAGGGCCATCTGCTGGCGCAAGAGGCGCAGGAGATGGTGGATGTCCTGCAAGCTTCGCGCGCACGGATCGTCGCGCAAAAGGACCGACCGGCAGGCAAGTTGCGCATCTCTGTGCCGTTTACCTTCGCCTCCGACCTTCTGGCACCGGTGCTGGTCGCGTTCTCGGCGACCTATCCCGACGTTCAGCTTGAAGTCGTAGCCGACAACGCCTTTGTCGATCTGATCGCTGGCGGTTTCGATCTGGCGGTCCGCATCGGCCAGATGGAGGATTCGAGCCTGACCCAGCGCAAACTGGGGGATGCACGGCAGGCACTTGTTGCTGCAAAATCTTATCTTGATCGGGCTGGTCGTCCGGTTTCGGTCGATGACCTTGATAAGCACAAGATCATCGCACTGCGCCCCGATATGCCATTGGTTCTTGCTGGCAAGGGTGGCAGTGTCGCGGTCGCGCTGAAAACGCAGGTGTCGGTCAACGACCCGCGCACAATTGCTGCGATGGCTTTGCATGGCGGGGGTATCGCAGCACTGCCGCTTTTTCTGGTGGACCATGTCCTGAAAGACGCCCGGCTGGAGGTGGTATTGCCGGAACAACCGCCGCGCCCGATCAATATCTCGCTGGTCTACTACGGACATGCGGCGCAAAATCCGCTGACCCGGCTCTTCGTTGACTTCGTCGCCGACAATATCTCGTTCTAGGTGAAAGGCCCGCCAAAACGGGGACTTGCAAAGTGAACCAAGCGGTTTAACCCTGTGCGAATGCAAAATCGCCTGCCTGTCATCTTTATCCTGATTACCGTTGTCATCGACAGCATGGGGATCGGGCTGATCATGCCGGTGATGCCCGACCTTATTCAGGAGGTCGAAGGTCAGGGCATTGGTGCCGCTGCTGTCTGGGGCGGTATCCTCGCCACGATCTTTGCCGCGATGCAGTTCCTGTTCGGTCCAACGGTCGGCAATCTGTCGGACCGGTACGGGCGGCGGCCCGTGCTGATCATCTCGCTGGTGATCATGGCGTTCGATTATGTGCTGATGGCGCTGGCCCATACAATCTGGCTTTTGATCATTGGCCGGATCATCGGCGGGATCACCGCGGCGACGCAATCAACATCAGCGGCGTATATGGCCGATATCTCAAAACCAGAGGAAAAGGCCGCCAATTTCGGCCTGATCGGGGCGGCGTTTGGCGTGGGCTTTGTGCTGGGGCCGCTTTTGGGGGGTGTGCTGGCAGAGTTCGGCACGCGCGCGCCCTTCTGGGCGGCGGCGGCATTGGCTGCGGCGAACGCCATTTTTGGGTATTACGTATTGCCAGAGACGGTGACCGACCGCATTCGTCGTCCGCTTGAGTGGCGGCGCGCCAATCCGCTTGGCGCGTTCAAGAATATCGGTGCTCTGCCCGGCCTGAAGCGGCTGATGCTGATCACCTTTGTCTATACTGTGGCGTTTTTCGTTTATCCCGGCGTCTGGGCCTATTTCGGGGCCGAGCGGTTCGGTTGGGGGCCGGGGATGATCGGCCTGTCGCTGGCCGTCTTCGGGATCGGGATTGCGATTGTGCAGGGTTTGCTGATCAAGCCGATCCTGAACCGGATTAGTGAACGGAATGCGGTGATTGCCGGCCTGTCGATTGATGTGGCGGCCTTTGTGCTGCTGGGGTTTGTCACGCAAGGCTGGATCGCCCTGGCATTGACCCCCTTGACCGCATTGGGTTCCATCGCGGGGCCCGCCTTGCAGGGGATCATGTCGCGTACTGCAGCCGACGATCAGCAAGGCGAATTGCAGGGCACGGTCACCTCGATCAACGCGGTGGCCACAATTGTGGCACCGCTATTGGTGACCCAGACCTTCTGGTATTTCACCGCCGCTGCCGGACCTTTCTATCTGCCCGGCGCGCCGTTTCTGTTGTCGGCCGTGCTGACCATCGGATGTATCGTTGTTTTCGTCCAGACACCCCGCCCAAAGCGGGCGCGCGCCATGTAACGTCGCGATCAGACTTGCGCATGGCAATATCCGGTGGGACATGTGCTGCAACAGGATTTTTGCAGGACAACGCCATGCCCCAGATCAAAGCCGCCATTTGCCGTGAATTCGGCCAGCCCTTGACGATCGAGACAGTCACCCTCGCCGCGCCCAAGATGGGCGAGATTGAGGTGACGTTGAAAGCCTGTGCAATCTGCCATTCCGATATTTCCTATATGGACGGGGCCTGGGGCGGGACACTGCCTGCGGTCTACGGGCACGAGGCGGCAGGGGTGGTCAGCGCCGTGGGCGAGGGCGTGCGTGGCATCACGATGGGTGACCCGGTGGTGGTAACGCTGATCCGCGCCTGTGGCACCTGCCCGTCCTGCGCCGGCGGCAAGCCTGTCGCCTGCGAGACGGGTTTCGAGGGCAGCCCGCTGTCAGATGCTGATGGCGCCCCACTGCATCAGGCGATGTATACCGGCGGCTTTGCCGAGCGGGTTGTTGTGGATCAAAGCCAAGTGGTGAAACTGTCGGACGTGATTTCGATGGAGTCAGCGTCTTTGCTGGCCTGTGGTGTCATCACCGGGGTTGGCGCTGTGGTGAACGCCGCAGGGCTTCGGGCCGGACAGGATGTGGTTGTGATCGGCGCCGGTGGCGTTGGCCTCAACGCCATTCAGGGCGCCAGGATTGCCGGGGCGCGGCGGATCGTGGCGGTGGATATGTCGGAAGAGAAACTGGCCATTGCACGCGAATTCGGCGCGACAGACGGTGTGCTGGCCACCGAGGAGAAACCTTGGCGGGCCGCGAAAAAGGCGATGGGACGCGGGGCCGATGCGGTGTTCGTGACCGTTGGCGCGATCCCTGCCTATGACCGCGCACCGCAATATCTGGCCAATGGCGGCCGGGTCATCATGGTGGGCATGCCGCATTCAGGGGCGATGTCGACTTACGAGCCGGTGATGCTGGCCGCGACCGGACAGGGCATGGTTGGGTCCAAGATGGGCGACGTAGTCATCGCGCGGGATATCCCGTGGATGGTGGATCTTTATGAGCAAGGGCGGCTGAAGCTCGACGAGCTGATTTCGGGCCGTTGGTCACTGGAACAGATCAACGAGGCGATTGCCGATACAAGGACAGGATCGGCCAAGCGGAATGTGATTGTGTTCGGGTAGCCGGAACGCAAGGGCGGCGGCGTGAGGTCCCAGATCAAGTCCGGGACGCGTGGCTTGACGAGGCCGGGCATCGCGCTCCGTCCGCGACTGCACGCATCAGAGGCGGCACCGTAAGATGGATCTTGATCCATCCTACCCGTCCATCGCCCCGTCCCAATCGTACACAACAATGCCGCCGGTTTCGCGCGCGGCCAGTGACCGGTAAAGCGCCCGGGCGGCCGCATTATCAGTCTCCGTAGCCAGCCAGATCCCATCGCACCCCCGGTCGCGCGCAACCTGCAACAGCCGGTCACAAAGCCGTTTGGCGATGCCTTGCCGCTGATATTCGTCTCGCACCCCGACCTCGGCGATGAAGAAGGCAGGCGGTTTGTCCGGATGCAGCAAAATCTGGCCTGTCGCCATCCCCACAACATCGGACCCGTCCAGAGCCAGCACGATCTCGTGCTGCGGGTCGGCCAGAAAGGCCTTTGTCTTGTCCGGCAGGATCGGATTGTCAAAAAGCCCGGTCCTGACCCCCAACAGCAGGTCCAGATCATCTGGACCCAGGTGGCGAAGCGTGATTGTGTCGCCCATAACATCCTCCTGCCCAAAGGTTCGCATATGAAACTCGCCGATCTTGATGTGATTGTCACGGCACCCCCGGCCCCGGGTTGGGGCGGGCGCTATTGGATCATTCCAAAGGTGACGACGGATACCGGTGTGGTGGGATATGGAGAGTGTTACGCATCATCCGTCGGGCCAGAAGCGATGAAAGCCGTCATCAGGGATGTGTTCGAACGCCACATGGCGGGCGAAAATCCTGAAGACATCGAGCTGATGTTTCGCCGGGTCTATTCCGCGGGCTTCACCCAGCGCCCAGACCTGACGGTGATCGGCGCCTGGTCGGGGCTGGAGATCGCATGCTGGGATATCTTGGGCAAGGACCGTGACCGCCCGGTCCATGCCCTGATCGGGGGCCGGATGAATGACCGCATCCGCGCCTATACCTATCTTTATCCCCGGCCGTCGCACCCCCTGCCCGCCTTCTGGGCCAGTCCCGATATGGCCGCCGAGGTCGCAGTCGATATGGTCGAAAAGGGCTATACGGCTGTCAAATTCGATCCGGCGGGCCCCTACACAATCTGCGGCGGGCATATGCCGTCGATGCATGATATCTCCCTGTCGGTGGCGTTCTGCAAGGCGATCCGTGAGGCGGTTGGCGACCGCGCCGATCTGCTTTTTGGCACGCATGGGCAGTTCAGCACCGCGGGGGCGATCCGCATGGGTCAGGCGTTGGAACCCTACAGCCCGCTTTGGTACGAAGAACCGATCCCGCCGGACAATGTGGCCGAGATGGCCAAGGTGGCCGCGGCGGTACGTATCCCCGTGGCCACCGGCGAGCGGCTGACGACCAAGGCGGAATTTGCCGAAATCCTGCGACAGGGCGCGGCCACGATCCTGCAGCCGGCGCTTGGGCGGGCTGGCGGTATCTGGGAAACCAAGAAAATCGCAGCACTGGCTGAAGTCCACAACGCGCAGATGGCCCCGCATCTTTATGCCGGGCCGGTGGAATGGGCGGCGAATGTGCAGCTGGCCGCGTCGATTCCGAATATCCTGATGGCCGAAACGATTGAGACGCCGTTTCATCACGACCTGATCAAGGGATCGATCACGGTCGAGGATGGCTATATCCCGGTGCCGACCGCACCGGGGCTGGGGATTGATTTCGATGAGGATCTGGCCCGCGCGCATCCCCATGAAGGAGACGGGCTGCATTTGCAGATGCAGGAAGAGCCGATCAGTTATTCCGAGGTGAACAGTTTTGCGGGTGGTGCGCCGGTGAAGATGGAGTAATGAAAGAGGACAAGTGCACACGTTGAGCGCGACGGGGTTAACGTCTGGTTTGAGCCCAGAGTTACAAATGCTGCAAACTATACCAATGTCCGCTCTGCTGAGTGCTTAAGTGCCGCCCTTAGTTAGGAATAACCTCAGCCAACATCGATGAGCGGAAATCCAGCCTTTTGGTATGGATATTGTGCCTGCGAATGGCCCAAGGGCTGTTAATGAACAAATGCAGTCAGTATGTATGTCATAGATTAATGACAAAGATGACGCGCTGTGAGACTTTCGTGCCAAATCACAACAATTGCCCAAATCGGTCTTCGCTTTTAGGGCGCAGGGCCATGATGGAAACGGATTTTCGACACGCGCTTCGGGAGCAAACACGCACGGATCATGATTTTTTGGATCGTATGATCTCGACGCTCGACATTGCGAGGCTGCGTGATTTCAGGGTGTTCTTGCAGATACACCACTCCTGTTTTTTGGTGATGCAGGCGCGATCATTGGGTCAGGGGCTTTCAACGGCAGCACTTTCTAACATGATCGACGGCCTTGCTGCGGATCTTGATGCTGTAACCGCTAACCCATACGCGATTGACCTACCGACGCCATCTGCGCTCGACCCCTTGTCTATCGACTATATGGTGGCGGGATCGAGGCTTGGTTCAAAAATCCTAAGCAAACGATGGGGCGCATCGACGGATCCGTGCGTCCAACGCGCTAATACTTATTTTGGGCAAGCAATCGATCCGAAACTTTGGCCCGAAACATGTCGCGCGCTTTCAGCTTTGCCACCTAGCAGCGCACGTGCTGATGCCATCGTAGAGGACACAAGAACACAATTCCAACTTTTCGCGGCGGCGTTCGCCAAGATAGTCACAGCTGAGGACGCGCTCGTATGACGGAAGAACAAAACTATATCACATCAGACGAAGCGGTTGACCTTACCAATTGTGACCGAGAACCAATCCATTTGCTGGGCGGTGTGCAGGGGTATGGGTGTCTGATTGCAACGTCTTCTGATTTCATGGTTAATCATGTCTCCGAAAATGTGCAGGATATCCTGCAGGTCTCGCCAGACGACGCTGTCGGTGGACGGCTGATTGACTTGCTGCCTGAGAAGACAGTTCACGATCTACGTACCAAACTGCAGTTACTGAACGTAGAGACCAGTTCGTCCCGGCTGTTTGGATACGACGCACTGGGCGACGGCAAGTTGTTCGACGTGTCGGTGCACATGTTGGATCAAACCTATGTCTTCGAATTTGAACCCAAGATTCACACCGAAAATCGCGACGAAATGAGCTTGGTCCAGCCTTTGATCGCGCGGGTAAGGCGCGCCAATGACATTAAGGCCGCTTGTGATCAGGCCGCGATGGCTGTTCAGGTCATGTCCGGTTTTGACCGTGTGATGGTCTACCAATTTGACGAAGACGGCACCGGTGAGGTCATCGCGGAAAAGCGTAAGTCGAGCATGGAGCCCTTTCTTGGGCTTCGCTATCCCGCCAGTGACATCCCGAAGCAAGCACGCGCCTTGTATTTGCGCAGCACGCTGCGACTTATTGCCGATGTCGACGGGATGGTATCGCCGATTACGCCGCCCACGAATGTGCAGGGCATCCCAATGGACCTGTCGTTGTCTGTCATGCGCGCCGTGTCGCCCATCCATCTGGAATATCTACGAAATATGGGTGTGGCAGCCTCTATGTCAGTCTCGATCATCAAAGATGGAAAGCTTTGGGGTTTGTTCGCCTGCCACCATGAAACGCCTCACCACGTCGATTTTGAGCGGCGCACTGCAATCGAGCTGTTCGCCCAGTTCTTCTCTTATGAGCTGGTTCAGAAGATCGACATAGCATCCCGCGTTCAGAGCAGCGAAGCGCGGCAGATGCATGACAATTTGATGATCCAACTCTCCGGCGGGACAAATCTTATTAATGGGTTTGAGATGATCGCGGACGAATTGCGTGGCCTCATCGCAAACGATGGTGTCGCGGTCTACTCTGATGGGCGCTATGCATCCGTTGGGAACGCACCTGACGAGGTGGAATTCAAGAAACTGGCACGATTCCTCAACACGGCTCCGACAGGTCAGGTATTTGCAACGCACAGGCTTGCGGCGCTGTACCCGGATGCTGCGGATTTTTCTGCTGATGTTGCGGGTGTCCTTGCGGTTCCGATTTCGCGCACGCCACGGGACTATATCGTGTTTTTCCGGCGTGAGGTCGCCAAATCGGTTAAATGGGCGGGTGACCCGAACAAACCGGTCGAAGTCGGCCCCAACGGGATACGTCTGACACCACGTAAAAGTTTTGATGCGTGGTCGGAAATGGTCAGGAACACGTCAGCGCGCTGGACCGATAGTGAGGTTCAAATAGGCGAGTCGTTGCGGGTGTCGCTGATCGAGATCGTGCTGAAACTGACTGATAACGCGAATGAAGCCCGCCAGAAAGCCGCTGACAAACAAGAACTTTTAATCGCAGAGCTTAACCACCGTGTCCGCAATATTCTCAATCTGATCCAAGGCTTGGTCTCTCAAAGCCGGGCGGGCGCGCAAGACGTCGCAACTTACACCAAAGTGCTGGACGGTCGCGTGCAGGCGCTGGCGCGCGCGCATGATCAACTCACACGGCATGAGTGGTCACCCAGTTCCTTAAGACAGCTGATTGACGTCGAAGTGAACGCCTTTCTGACGGACGCGAAGGATCGCGTGTCGATCACAGGGGACGCGCCTATGCTCAGGCCTGATGCGTTCTCAACGATGGCATTAGTGATCCACGAAATGGTGACAAACGCCGCCAAGTACGGCGCGCTGACGGACCGTTCTGGAAAAATTTCAATTGACCTTCGCATTCAGGATGACGGGGCGTTGCAGATCGAATGGCGCGAAATTGGTGGGCCACCGGTGCAGGCCCCATCCCGTCAGGGGTTTGGAACGACAATCATTGAAAAAACGATACCCTACGAACTCAAGGGGACAGTCAAAACGCGCTACCTGATGACCGGATTTGAAGCAGACATCATGATCCCATCCACCGCCATTTCTGATATCCAGGAGGTTGTTGCGGACGACAGCCTGAGTATCGTTGACAACAAAGAAAGCCGATCATTAAACCTGAGCGGCGACGTCCTGGTGGTTGAGGACAATATGGTGATCGCGCTGGATGCTTCTGATATTCTCAAAGACAATGGAGCGGACAGTGTTCACATGTCAGGCTCTGTCGCTGATGCGCTGGCTGTTCTTGAGGCCAACACAATCACATTCGCGCTGCTTGACGTAAATTTGGGTGACCAGACGTCTCTTCCAGTCGCGGAAGTTTTGGCGGATCGCAACATCCCCTTTGTGCTTGCGACTGGCTATGGTGACACCGAAAGTATAACGGCCAGCTATCCACCTGCGATCATCGCTAAAAAACCTTTCACTGCCGAAAGTCTTGTCGCAGCGATCAGTTCTGCTCTCTCAAGTCCAGATCATTAGAACCAGCTTTCGCCGACTGCCCTGGATCACGGTCTTCCGAAAAGTCGATGGGCAGCTTGCTCTGAACAGATCGACGCTCACCATCCGACTTCGAAAAACGGTCATTGGTTTCGCCGTAGCGAAGGTTCTTTTTGTCCCGCGAAAGCCGCCATCTACGCCACTCTTCCCATCTTGAAAATCCTCTCCTATAACTGAACTACGTTCAACTGAGGGTGACATGGCAGGTAAAGTGGCAGAGCGGCGCGCGGCGTTGCGTGAGAATTTGGTTTTGATTGCAGAGCGGACGATTGCGGACCACGGGCTGGGCGCCTTGCGCGCCCGCGATCTGGCGTCTGAGGCGGGATGTGCTGTTGGGGCCATCTACAATGTCTTTGGTGATCTGACCGATCTGGTTCTGACCGTGAACGCCCGAACCTTTCACCGCTTGGGCGCGGATGTCGCCGAAGCCCTGGCCGATGCCCCGCAGGACCCGGTGGAACAACTGGTGGTCATGGCGCAGGCCTATCATCGCTTTGCTGCGGAAAACCACCAAAGCTGGCGGGCGCTGTTTGATGTGGAACGCGCCCCGGGCGAAGCGGCGCCGGATTGGTATCTGGAAGAAATGGGGCGGCTCTTTACCTATATCTCTGACCCGCTGGCGGTGATTTTCCCGGATCGCGATTCTCAGGAACATGCGCTTTTGACCCGCGCGCTGTTCTCATCGGTGCATGGAATCGTGCTTTTGGGGCTGGATGAGGCCAGCGCTGGTGTGCCGTCTGATGATATAGACCGCATGATCGCCCTTGTTTTAAGGCAGTTGACGGCCTCTCGGAAATAATTTGAACATTGTTCAAGTTTTCTCTTGATCGGTAGATCACTAATTGCTATCTCTATTTCATGAACAGTGTTCACACACTGAAGCGAAACGGAGAGACACCAATGTTCAAGACACTCGCCACCCTGATCCATGGGCAGAATGCACGGGCCGAAGACCGCGTACGCGACGCCTTTGCGATTGAACTGATTGACCAGAAAATCCGCGAAAGCGAAAACAGCCTGCGCGCCGCCAAGGCCACACTTGCCAGCCTGATCCAGCGCCAGCGGTCAGAGCAAAAGCAGCACAGCGCGTTGAAATCGCGGATCACCGATCTGACGAAGCGCGCCAAGGAAGCGTTGGACAATGACCGCGAGGATATGGCTGCCGAGGCTGCCCGCGCCATTGCGTCGATGGAAAACGAACTGACCGTGCGGACCGAAACGCTGGACCGTCTGGACCAGAAGGTGATGCGCCTGCGGTCATCCATCGAAAGCGGCCACCGCCGGATCATCGATCTGAAACAGGGTGCTATTCAGGCCCGGGCCGTGCGCCGCGAACAGAATATCCAGATGCAGATGTCGCGCACTGGCGTCACATCGGGCAGCGTGGAAGAGGCCGAAGAGCTGATTTCCCGGGTGCTGGGCAAGGATGACCCGTTCGAGCGCAGCGAAATTCTGGCCGATATCAACCGCGACCTGAACAACGACACGCTGACCGATCGGATGGCCGATGCTGGCTTTGGCGCTGCAACCCGGTCCACTGCTGACGATGTTCTGGCCCGCCTGAAGGCCGGCAAGAAGTAACCCCACAAACCAAGACAATACGCATTAAAAGGAATAGAAAAATGGCTGTAACGAAATCCGACAACTCACTGATCATGTTCGTCAATGGCGCAGGTGTCGCCGTGGCTTACGGTATGCTCGGTATCTCTCTCTGGCTGTCGACGGAAGTGCCGCTGTCAACCAAGGGCTTTTGGGGCATGGCCGTTCTGATGCTGACGCTGGCTCTGGTCAACTTTGTCAAATACCGCTTCGACGACAAGATGTCCGAGGACCGCATCCAGCGGATCGAGGACGCCAAGAACGAAAAGCTGCTGTCGGACTATATTGGCGACGACAAAGCCTAAACAGGTCCCTCCCCCGAACCCTGCCCGTGATCGTCACGGGTGGGGTTCTCTCTTTTCAAACACCGCGCGCTTCGTCAAAGTTGATCCCATGAAGTATCTTCGCCAGTTTGCCGCCCGTATCGTTGGCCAGTCCATCCGCATCTTTGCCCGCGCGATCACGGCTGTCCGTGCAGACTGGCAGGGGATCGAACCGGTTCCGAAACAGCGGGTCTATTTTGCCAACCACACGAGTAACGGCGACATGCCCATGATCTGGGCTTGCCTGCCACCTGCCATGCGGCGGACCGTGCGGCCCGTGGCCGCGGCTGACTACTGGCTGAAAAACAAGATCCGCGCCTTTGTCGGCCCCGAAGTGTTTAACTGCGTGCTGGTCGACCGGCGGCCCGAGGTCAAGGACAAGCCGATGGACAAGATCATCGCCGCCCTTGACGAAGGATCATCCCTGATCATCTTTCCCGAGGGCAACCGCAATATGACCGACGATCTGTTGCTGCCCTTCAAGGCCGGCCTTTACAACATGGGCGTCGCACGGCCGCATGTCGATCTGGTGCCCACATGGGTGGCAAACCTGAACACGATCATGCCCAAGGGCGAGGTGATCCCCCTGCCCCTGATCTGCACCGTAACCTTCGGCGCGCCGATCCATGTGCAGGAAGGCGAAAGCAAGGATGAGTTCCTCAAACGCGCGTCCAACGCGCTCGCCGCCCTGGCACCGGAGGATCGGTCATGAATGAGACCACAAGTGATATCCTGCTGCTGGCGTTCGGAAGTTTTGGCATCCTGTTTGCCCTAACCTTTGTGGGTGAGGTCTTGCGGGCCCGCGAAGAGCCCGGGTTCAACAACCCCGTGCTGGATACCTACATGACCCGCGTGCAAAGCTGGTGGGGCATGGTCGCCTTTGTCGGAATTGCCCTGCTTTTGGGCCGTCACGGGGTGATGTTGCTGTTTGCCTTGACGTCCTTTGCAGCGCTACGCGAATTCCTGACCCTCACGACAAAGGCGCAGGCGGATCATATCTCGCTCGCGCTGGGGTTCTTTGTGGTGCTGCCGTTGCAATACATCTTTGTCGGCTTTGGCTGGGACGGGCTTTATACCGTTTTCATCCCGGTTTATGCGTTCTTGCTACTGCCCATCGTGTCGGCCTTGCGCGGCAACTCCGAACGGTTCTTGGCCCGCGTCGCCGAAACGCAATGGGGTCTGATGATTGCCGTCTTTTGCGTCAGCCATGTGCCTGCGTTGATGACGCTGGATGTTGACGGCTATCAGGATCGTGCGGTGCTGATGATCGCCTTTCTGGTCATGGTGGTGCAGTTGGGCGATTTGCTGGAGTATTTCTTTGGCCGCCGCATCGGCAAGACCCGCATTGCCCCCGGTCTGTCCCCCAAGACATGGGAAGGGGTCGCCTGCGGTGTGGTCAGCGCGATGCTGATTGGTGGGTTGCTGAACTGGATCACGCCTTTTGGCCTGCTCGGGGCCATGGCGATGGCTGGGGTCGCCTCACTGGTGGGCATGCTGGGCAGCCTTGTCTTTGCCGCGATCAAGCGCGAGCGCGGCGTCAAGGACTGGTCGCATCTGATCCCCGGTCAGGGCGGGTTTGTTGACCAACTGGACAGCGTGATCTTTGCCGCCCCGATCTTTTACCACTTCACCCGGTATTTCTATACCTGAGGCGGGCGCGCCCCGAATTGCGGCAGCTTGGACAGGTTCTTGGCCAGTAGTGTGCCCATGCCCCCGACCTTGTGCCGCCGGATCGCGCGATAATCCTCGCGGCTTTTGCGCAGCATCTGGGCGAATGATTTGTTGCTCGCCCCGCCGATCTGCATCCGCACCATGACATGGGGGATATAGCCCAGTCTGATCTGCCCGGTGGTCAGCCAGCGCAGCATCCCGTCATAATCGCCGGAAATCCGGTAGCTGGTATCGTAAAGCCCGGCCCGTTCGAAAACGGTGCGACGCAGGTAAAGCGTGGGGTGCGGTGGCATCCAGCCGCGCCTGAGCCGCGCCACCGCATATTCGCCCGCCTTCCAATAGCGGATCACCTGCCTGTGGTCGGCCCGGGCCACATATTCCAGATCACCATAGACCCCGTCGATATCCGAGTTTTTCATCGCCTCTGCCACGCGCGCCAGCACGTCGGGTGCGGCCAGATAATCATCGGCATGCAGCAGCCCGACCACGTCACCCGTGGCCCGCG
The DNA here is from genome assembly GCF_046762885.1 of Yoonia sp. SDW83-1. Classification (NCBI taxonomy): domain Bacteria; kingdom Pseudomonadati; phylum Pseudomonadota; class Alphaproteobacteria; order Rhodobacterales; family Paracoccaceae; genus Yoonia; species Yoonia sp. SDW83-1. Next base: position 160,045 of record NZ_JBKQXO010000004.1, on the reverse strand, counting down.
AAATCCCTTTGTTGATTGCGTCATAGATCCCGGTGTCGGGGGTCGATAACAGCGCCATGTTCCGGTGTCCGTTGGCCCGCAAGTAGTCCAGCGTTCCGTCCGTCGAACCGCCGTCTTGCACCACATGTTCGATATCCAGGTGGGATTGGGATTTGAGGCTGTCCAGCGCACGCGGCAAGGCATCGCCCCCATTCATCACCGCTGTCACGACCGAGATTTTCATGCAGCCGCCTTTGCAGGGATGACCGGCGTTGGAGCGATGTCGATCCCCAGAACATCCCGGATTGCATCACGCGGTGCTGCCCCCGTATCAGCCATATGGCGGCGCACCTCACCCAGCTTGGCATCGACCAGATACCGGTACCAAAACCCTTGCAGCACATGAAAGGCCCGCGCCTGCGGCCCATCCAGCACACCAAGCCGCAAAAAATACCGGTAGGCGAAATAGGCCCCGGCCCGCGCCCCGCCCGGCAGCCGACCATAAAGATGATCCTTGATCCAGCGTTTTGCCCCCCGCTGCCGGGTTCCAGCGATCAATCCATATTCCCGGTTCAGGATATCCACCACTTCTCGGCTGGCGTAACCGTTATGCTTGGCAATCCACCAATCCAGCGGTTTGTGATTGTCGTCGACGATTTCGCCTTTCAACCGCGCAGTCGGTCCGTCAACGACGATATGTTCATCCATCCAGCGATCCTCGCACCGGCCTGCCCCGTTACGAAACAACCGCAGGATGGGCACGGGAAAGACACCACCATGGCGCACAGGCTGACCCATGAAGTGAATGCGCCGGTTCACATAAAGGCCTGTCACATCTGGCAGGCCGGTCGCGATCTGATCGGCCAGTTCGGGTGTCACATATTCATCCGCATCAAGCCGCAGCACCCAGCCCGGATCATCCGCGATCTGATCCAGCGCCCAGTTGAATTGGGCCGCATGCGTCGTCCAGGGATGCCGCAATACTTCGGCCCCTGCCCCATGCGCCAGCGTCACGGTGTCATCTGTTGACCCGCTATCCAGCACCAGCACCCGCTGCGCAAATCCACGCACCGAAGCGATAGCGCGGGTGATATGGCGCGCCTCGTCCCGGGTGAGGATGATGACGGTGATATCGGTCATGGTCGTTCCTTGATTTGCATCGGGTTGCCCAGCCCGGTTTGACCGGCTGGCAGGTCCTTCATCGCCACGGCCCGGGCGCCCAGCACAGCCCCTGCCCCGATCCGCACACCGGGACCGACAAAGGCATCGGCACAGACCCACGCATCTGCGCCTATGCTGATCGGGGAACGGACCAAGGCGCGTGCCGGGTCCGACAGTTCATGACTGCCTGCGCAAAGATGCGCGTTCTGGGACACGGTGGCGCGCGCGCCGATATGGATAAGCCCCAGTGCGTAAAGGATAGCCCGGTCACCCACCGCAGCCTGATCGTCGATGCGCAGATGCCAGGGCATCATGATCCGGACGGTGGGGTGGACATGGACACCCCTGCCGATCTGCGCGCCAAAGCACCGCAACAGCCAGACCCGCCAGGCCCAGAACGGTCTCGGGCTGAGCCGGAACAGCGGATGGCACAGGCCCCACAGGATGCGGGCGATCTGGGCGCGGTGGTCCCACTCCCGCCGCGCCCGGTTGGCGCTGACATCGACGCGCGCTGTCATGCCAGCACCGGGTCATGTGGATGGGCGGCAAGATCCCGATAAAGCTTAGCAAATGCGCTAACCATTGCATCTGTAGAGAAATCGCGGCGCATCCAATCGCGCCCGACCACCCCCATGCGGCGCAGGTCGGCGCATGCCATATCCATGATTTCCGCGGCCAGATCAGCACGATAAAGGTCAATGCATCGCCCGCAAACCTGATGATCCAGACCGTGCCAGGGCGTGCCCGTCGTGGTGAGAACAGGCAGCGCATGGGCCAGTGCTTCGGCCACGGCGATCCCGAAATTTTCGGAGTGGCTGGGCAAGACAAAGATATCGGCGGCCGCAAATGCGCCGGCCTTGGCCGCCCCTTCGACATGGCCATGCAAGGTGATGCGCCCGCCCGATTGCACAGCGCGTCTGTGCAACGTGGCGGTATAGTCGGGTGCGCCGGTGCCATAGACATCCAGCACCACATCTGTGGGCAGTTTCGCCATTGCGTCAAACAGCAGATCAAGCCCCTTCTTGGGGTGAAGCCGACCCAGATAAAGCAGCCGCAGGCGGGTGTCCGGCGGCATCGGGCGCAGGTTCAGCGCGGGGATATCCACCGCATTGGGGACAAGCGCGGTTGCGATCCCGGGCAGACGCGCAACGCTCTGCGCCGCCTCGGCGGTTGAGGTGACATGCAGCACCGTGTCGCGCGGGCGCAAGGCCTGCGCGGCCCGTTCGAACAGATGCTTGGCGCGTTTGCGCGGGGCGTCGGCCCAGTCTGCAGTGGCCTGGAGCGCACCGCGCGGGGACCAGACGACCGGGCGGCTCATGGCGCGGGCCAGTGCAAGGGTCGGCAAGGTCGGAAAACTGTAGGTGGCGGTCAGATGCACCACATCCGCCCAGGCGACAGCATCCGGCAGGCGCGCCAGCAGGCCTGGCGCAATCGCATGTCCGGCCCGTCTGCGGGCGTAATGCACCGGGTAGGGCAGATCGGCCGGACCGGTCCGATCACTCCGGTCGGGGCTCGCGGCATCGGTTGTCAGCACCCGCACTGACATACCAGGCAAACCCGCGACACCATCGCAAATCGCCTTGGTCGACCGGATCGGTCCACCCCATTTGACCGCCGGATAGAACGAGGGCACAACATGCAGGATCTTCATGCCGCCACCTCTGCCAAAAGTGGTTTTTGGCCGATGATCCGCGCCGGATTGCCCGCGACAATGGCGCCCGGCGGCACGTCATGGACTACAATGGCCCCCGCCCCGATCACGGCACCGCGCCCGATCCGGCGGCATTGCGGCATGATGATTGCGCGCATGCCGATCCAGGCATCGTCAGAAATAGTCTTGGGCATCATCTGCGGAGCCGCACGCGGATCAAGCCCGTGATCATGGGTATAGATCACCGCTCCTTCCGAAATCAGAACACCGCTGCCCAGCGTCAGCCCCCCGGTCGTGTCCAGATGCACATCTTTGTTGACCTGCACCCGGTCGCCAATGATCAGCGGTGCGTCCGCCACCTCGGCCGAGGCATTGCAGCCGCGCCAGAAATAGCATTCATCCCCGATACTGACGGTGCGGGGCTGGGCAAAACGCACCCCTGCCTGAAACCGCGACCCCGGCCCGACCGAGGCGAGCGTCGCCTGATGCAGCCGGGTCGCCGCCATCATGCCGACCCGGCGACAGATCGCACCGCAAATGCGCAATGCCCAATAAAGAGCTTTCAACAAGAGGTTAGGCAACATGAAGCAGGCTCCGGTTTCTGGTGTGGGACGGTATCCAAAGGCTGTAGCGGGCCACAAAGACCCAGATCATCACAGCCAGCAGCACAAACTGCGCCGCCGCCCCCACGATAAAGGCACTGAAAGATGATTGCAGGGTGGCCTGCACGAAGGGATAGAACAGGATCGGGTAAAGCAGGCAGGTCCCATGCCGGAACGTGCCACGGGCCGACAGCAAAAATACCTCGCCCTTGCGATAGACCCAGCCCAGTACGAACCCGATGCCAATACCAGCCCAGCCGAAATTGATAAACGCTTCGCCCGGGCCGGTGACGTTGAATGCGCCGCCGGTATGCACGCCCATAATGTCGCGCTTGAAAAACACGCCAAGGTCGATGGCAGGCTTGTCCGGCCAGATGCCGCGCGGCACCCAGCCGAATGACCACCAGGTATAGCTTTGGCCAAGCAGCAGATCGGGTGGCGTAACCCGGTCGGTGACCATGATGGCGGCATTGATGTCCAGAAAATAGGTTGAGCCGACAACCTGATCGGCGAGTGCCGCCCAAATCGGCCCGCCCCCCAGCCGCAATTGGGTCATATAGGCCGACACCCCGCCCAGCAGCATCAGGGCAAGCGCGCCGAACGCAAGAAGCCGCAGGTTCACCCGGCCAACCAGCATCATATGCACGACCAGCGCAAAGACCGTCAGTTCAACCAGTTCAAAACGGTCACCCGAGATCAGGGCGATCACGATCAGCAAAAGCCCCAACAACCCCGCCTGCACCATCACCCGGCGCTGCCGGGTGGCTATCGCACTGGCCAAAAGCAGGACAAAGGCGAATTTCGGGATGATGAAAAAGGTCTTGATCCCGGCCAGCGTCGCGCCGATTCCGTTGGCATCGACATTGATCTGCTTGGCGGTGTTCAGCGATGTCAGCAAGGCAAGGTCCAGCCCTGTCGCACCGCGTGCCCGCAGAATCACGATGATCGTCGCCAACGCGACACCCAGTGCCACAACAAACAGACTGCCCTTGCGTGTGATCCCGGCGGATACCAGCCGCGCCGCGACAATCATATCCGCCCGGCGGCTTGCCCGGCAGGCAACCCGGTAGCCCGCGCAGAGCAGCAGGATGAACAGCGCCAGATAGATGGCGCCCAATTGATCCCCCCACGGGTTTTCGACAAAGCGCCGATAGAACGCCAGTTCAGGTCTTGCCGCGTAAACCGTCACCTTGAGCAAAAAACCGAAAAAGCAGAAATAGGCCACCAGATGCATCGGCGATACCAGCCGCACCAGCCCATATCGTTGCCCCAACATGAAAGGGACTGCCGTGCAAAGAAGGGCCAGAAGGATGATCACGACAGCCTCCAACTTGCCGTGCGGGCGGTGATCAGGGCGAAAAAGGATGTGTCGATGCCCATGCGGCGCAGCACGATGACCCACAAGCCGACACTGCCCAGCGCCATGGCCATGGCATAGGCCGCCGCGTTTGTGACAGGGCTGAAGACTGGCATCAGCCCCACAAGCCCCAGATAGGCGATGATGCTGCCCAGCCGGGCGATAGCGGCGAAATGGGCCAGCCCGCATAAGGTCGCGACGGTAAAGGTCGCGGCAAATCCGACCTGGACCAATGCCCCTGCCAGCAGGATCAGGAATACCAGATCGCCCTCTGCCCCCCATACCCTCAAACCGGGGAGCTGCATGATCGCCAAACCAGCCAACGCCACCGCAGCTAAGATCAGCCCGGGGATCAGCGCGATACGGCTGCCACTGGCGCTGGCGTGCGCAAGGCAGGCCCGGTCGCCTTTGCCATGGGCCGCTGCGACGGGAACCGATGTGACCCATGTTGCCACGCTGACCGGCAAGACCACCAGATTGGTGATCCGGCGCAGCAACGCATAAAGCCCGGTCTGCCCGTCAGTCAGAAACGCGCCGCCGATGATGATATCGACCTGCGCCAGCGCCATACCCAGAACCGACGTGCCCCACAGGCCAAACGGCATACGCGCGGCACGGCCCGACGGATGGATAATCGTCGGCCATGCGGGCTGTCGCCAACACCAGATGGTGGCCAAACCTGCGACAACAGCCAGAACGACAGCGGTGATTTCAAGTATATTCATGTGGACCATTGCCAGTACCGCACCCACCCCAAGGGCCAGTTGCGGCCCCGCATCACGCAACGCCATCGACACATGGACCGAGCCAAGCGCGCGCATAATGGTGGCCAAACAACTGACCAAGTGAATGCCGAAAGCGGCCACAAAAATCGGCACCCATGGCAGCGTCGCAAACAGGGCAGGCAGCGCAATCAATCCGATCACCACCAGCACCACCGGATAGACGATCACGTGCTGCGCCAGCGCCCGGCCCGTCAACCGCCCACCATCGGACAAGGCCTGGAACAGCAAGAGCGGGGCACCAGCGGCGATGATGCTGGAGAACACCAGCGCCAGCCCCCAGATCACTGCCAGACGGCCAAAATCCGCAAGCCCAAGCAGCGCGGCCAGCCCCAGCATGACAGCGAAATTAACCGCAACGATACCGGCGCGCAGCAGCATCGCCGGGGCCGCGCTTCCTTTCGTCAATCCTTTGAAAACCGATGCGGTCATGACCCTCGAAACTCTGGATGGCGCGCTGTTAACCACGTGCCGGACCGCTTCAGTCGTCATTCATTGTGATCAATTTAAGGTTAACCCCTCTGTGGTGGATTGAGGTCAACGTAACGAAGGCAGCACCACCCATGGCAAAATTGGTCGACGACAAGACGCTGAAGATACCAAACCTGTCCGCGATCGAGATTGAGCGCATAGAACCTCTTGATATCATGGGGCTTTTGCGGTCTCTCTGGTATGGCAAAAGCCTGATCACGGGCTGCACGATCCTCGCCCTTTTGGCCGCGGCCTACTACGCTTTTGCCATCGCCCAACCACGGTTCGCTGCAGTCACAACCCTTAAGATCGAGACAACATTTTCGCCCGGGCTGGACCTGGATCAGGCCCTTGCCAATCCCCCGACCGACCAAAGCAGCCTGAATACAGAGGTCGCTGTCTTGCGGTCGCGCCACCTGCTGGAACGCATGGTGCATGAACTGGATCTGACAAATGATCCCGCCTTCAACCGGTATCTGACCCCAGTCGCGCCATGGTCGGTGACGGGCATGCGCACACGGGCGCGCAACCTGCTGAGCGGTACGGTCGCAGCACCGCCTGATAACGCCGCCATTCTGGACAAGACGGTTGATAACCTTGCCGCTGCCCTGTCGGTGGACAAGCCGCGCGACACCTATGTTTTCCGGATCACGGCCACGACAGGCGACGCAGACATGTCCGCGCGGATCGCTGACACACTGGCCCGGCTTTATCTGGCCGACCAGGTGGCCGCAAAGCAGGCGGCAACCGAAACCGCATTCAATTGGCTGTCTGAACGGGTCTACGCCCTGCAACTGGAACTGGAAGCCAAGGAAACCGCCGTCAACGATATTATCATGGCCGACCGGGCCAGTGATGCAGCCACGCTCGACACGCTCAGCCGCCAATCCATCGAAGCACAGGAACGTCTGCTGGATATCCAGCGCGCCTTGGAAGAGGCCGAGGTCAAGCTGACCAGTTTCGACGCAGCTGTCACCCCGGCCAGCCAGCCAGCCCGCCAACGTGTACTGGCCGATATCCGGCATTACACCGATCAGGCGGCGGCGCTGGAAACCTTTCAATCCGGCGTCAACAGCCAGTTGGCCACACAGTCCGCAAGCATGGTTCGGCTGCAGCAATTGCGCCGCGAGGCCGAGGCGACACGCGTGCTTTACGAGGCGTTCCTGGCGCGGCTGCAACATACGAATGTGCAACGCGGTCTCGGCCAGGCCGATAGTCGCATTCTGGCCCTTGCCGCCCCCGGCAAATACGTCGCGCCGCGCAAAATGTTGATCCTGCTGATTGCGGCGATGCTTGGCATGGCCTTGGGGGTGTCGCTAGTTCTAGGACGGCAAGCGATGCGCAAAGGGTTCAGCGGCACAGAGGCACTTGCCGATGCCACGGATGTGCCTGTGCTGGCCCAGATCCCGCGTGTCAAACTGCGCAAACCCGCCGCCCTGTTGGATTACCTGAACGCCAAACCCACATCCGCCCTGGCCAAGGCCATGCGCAACCTGCGCACATCGCTGTTGCTGGCTGATCCGGGTAAGGTGCCGCAAGTCATCCTGTCCACCTCCAGCGTGCCGGGCGAAGGCAAAACGACCCAATCCATCGCCCTCGCCCATAACCTCGCCAGCCTCGGCAAATCCGTCCTGCTGGTCGAGGCGGATATGCGGCAACCCAGCTTTCGATCACATCTGAAATGTCAGGGCGGTGATCTGGCGCAGGTTGTGACTGGGGAAATTCGGTTGGAGGACGCCATCGCCCGCGACCCGCGCTTGCCTGCCGACGTCTTGTCCAGCCATACCATGCAACAGAACCCGGCCGATCTGTTTACCAGGCCAGATTTTGCGGCTTTCTTAGATCAGGTGCGGGACCGCTATGATTTCATCGTCATTGACGCCCCACCGGTGCTGCAAGTACCCGACACGCGCCTGCTGGCGCAGCATGCGGACGCGGTGCTCTATGCAGTGCGTTGGGAAAAGACGGACAAGCGCCTTGTTCTGGCAGGGCAACGGGCCCTCGCAGACATACGTGCGCCGATCACCGGCATGGTGCTGTGTCAGGTCGATATCCGGCGCATGCGGCGCTACGGTGCGGTGCCCATGGCAGCCTACGAGCAACCCCATTATCAGAACTGAAGTGTATGCACGGTAAGAGCCGCCCGATCATCCGGGGCGGCTCAATACTGTGGTTCGTCAGGATGCCGGTTGGTCAACCCGCATCACATGACGGCTGAAAAAGCCCAGGTTATCGCCAGTGCCAATCGTCAATCCGCCACCCGCATCACCGGTGATATAGGCCTTGGCCTGCCAGTCCAGACCGCCACCGGATGTCGTCGCGTTCAGATTTGGCCGCAAGAACGCATCGAACTGGCTGACGATATTGCCGGGCACCGCCAGCGCACCAGCCTCATGCCCATAGCGCAGGGTGCCGCCATCAACATCAGCCGTCATGCCGATGCGGTCGGCACCGGCAAAGGCGATATTGGGTGGATTGATCCCTTCGTAATCGGACAGCACAACCGGAACACTGCCCGCAACCTCAACCGTCTGCGCGACAGCGCTGCGGCTTTCGCCATCCCATGCCACCATGGGCAGCATACCGGCATAGAACCATTCGAACGTAGCCGTCGCCCCCGTGCCAACCACATCAACACTGTGAAACACCGCGCCAGGTGTGACCGTGCGGTTGAGGATGCAATCGGCCAAAGGCGCTCCGGTGCCGGATTGCCACTCCGTCGTTTCGACAATGGCAACCGCACTGCCCACGCTCAGGCCATTGCCAGTCGCCTGCGGCACCCACGGCACATCATCCAATGTGATCGTGCGGCTTTGCAGGGCCTCGTTCCCATGGGTCTGGCCACCAATCTCGGTCGCGGACCCGCCGACATTGACCCGGGCGGCATATTCGCGCTCGGACGCATAGTCGATCGCCACGAATTTCGGATAGGTCGGACGATTGTCCACCCGCCAGTCCAGCGCCCCGTCAGAGGCGATGCCACCGGTATGGGTCGGGCCGGTTGTCCCGCTGATACCATTGGCCCGCGCCGAATAATAAAGGCCACCCAACTGCACCTCGTCCCCCATCTCATAGGCCGTACCGGGCTGCCAGATCGGTGGCAGAATACGCGGGTCGGCAAGGCTGGCGGAAATCGCCACAGCTTCGATCAGGATCGCATTGCCGCCGGGGGTGGCCGCACCCCCATTGCTGATCGTGATCTCATGGGCGCCGGTCAGACCAGTGGCAATCTTGACCGACTGGCGGCGCTGCAAATCGACAGACGCATAGGTGGGAAATGCCTTAAAGCCCAAGGCTGCGGGATCATCAATCTCGGTCACAAGGGTCTGGGCACCGTCAATATCCACCCGGGCATAGCCGCCATTGGTACGGCCCGTGTAATGGATCCAGACATCATAAGGCGCAGCACGGTCCACGGTCACCGATGCGGTCGCCGTCAATGACGACGTGCTGATCGCGCGATTACCGGTATAGCTGCCGGCCAGACCGGACCCTGACGATTGCAGCTGTGACCAGCCTGACGACAGTGTCAGATCGCCAACGGGATAGATATTGCGCAACTCGGCCACGAGTGTTTCGCGCCATGACCAGCGGGTCGCAACGCTGTTGGCATCCAAGCTCATCCAGGCGGCATGGCCCGGACCGATCTCGGTCCAGACCGATACGTTGTCATCGGGGCCTTGGGCAAGGGCAACATGCTGACCGGCCACGGGCACGAAAAAACTTGCCAACGGCTGTGGTTGCGCGCCTTGCCCGCCCCGCGCGGCCCCGGGGGAAAGCGTCAGACCCAGCATGGATCAGTACCACGCCACAAGCTGGGCAGTCGTGCCGGTCGCCAGAACACGGGTGGGGCGCAGAGTCAGCACAGCACCGGCAGTCACCTCATAGCTGACGCTTTCACCATCCTTGTCCTGCAAGACAGCCGTACCGGCACCGTTGACATACAAGGCCCGCGGACGCACCGGCAGATCGGCACCGTCCGATGGGATCACCACATAATGCGCCACGGCAGGCGAGGTCAGGTTCACATAGTCGGAATCAAAGGGATCAGGCATCGGGTTCTCCAAATTCGGGTTGAACCTGATAACTAGCGGGCCATGCTTACCAATCACTTGGCGCAGCGTGCGCTGGGTCGGGGCCGCGCAACAGGCATCCACCGATGGTCATGCACAGCACCCCCGTGCTACATCCGCACCCATGACATTGCTCAAATACCGGTCATTCCGCCACGGCCCGCCTTGTATCTGACGCACCGGCGATATCATCGTCGTTCTTGCGGGGGCCGACCCGGATATGCCGCTGGATGCCCAAGACGTCACCCGGGTGATCTATGGCCACACCGTTTTGCCCGAAATCCAGATCAGCGAGGGACGTGTGGGCATCGACACCGGGGCCTACGCCACCGACAGGTTTAGCGCGGTCCATGTGACGGACGGTGCGATCACATTGGTCTAGGCCCCCCGGCGGGTCAGCACAACGACAATGGTCCGCCAGACGATCCACAACTCCAACCGGAAACTGCGGGAAGTGATATAGCGCAGATCAGCATCAACCTTGCGCCGTACACCCTCCAGCCCATCGACATAGCCGACCTCGGTTTGGGCCAGACCACTGATGCCCGGCAACACATCGTGGCGGCGGCGATAACCCGGTATGGAAGTCAGATAGACCCTGGCATGGTCATAGGCATCAGGGCGCGGGCCAATCAGGCTCATCTCACCGCGCAGGACATTGATGATCTGGGGCAACTCATCCAACCGGATTTTGCGCATGAAACGGCCCAGCATCGTGATCCGCTCTGTCTCAAGCGCATCAAACGCGCCGCGATCCGGACCGCGCGGAGCGGTCATGGTACGAAACTTGATCGCGGCAAACGATTGGCACCGATAGCCCATCCGCTCCTGCACAAACCACAGGGGGCCGCGGTTAAAAAACGGATTGAGCATGATCAGCACAGCCGCAACAATGGCAAGCAGCACCAGAAGGATGATCGCAACCACCACATCCAGAAACTGCTTTGCGGCTGTGCGCGGTGGTAAATCATGCGGAGCATCAGCAAACCCCACATCCCTCGCATTAACGTCCATCAGGGACGTGTGAAAGTCCAGCATCGTCGCAACCTCTTCCCAAAAGTTAACTAAATAACAATGCCTTACGACACTGCATGGTTAACAAACCTGAAACAGTTGCAGTTAATGGGACCTTAATGATCGCTGCCCGATCGGGTGAAATTCGGGGCTGTTTTGAAGATTTCTTGCATTTCGAATTAACGAACACACGGCATGCGTGCTTCTTGAAATCGAACACACTTTTAGATGAATCTCGGCACTTCGAGGTCGCAACAGCAAGTTAATGAGTGCATCAGTTCCCGGCCCCCGAAGAATCAGGTCAATACATCACCGGTCACGGCCAACAACCCAGGTGCAGGTCGCATGGTAGCCGCATTTCATCGCACCACCATACTATGGGATCAATAAACCTAGTTACTGGCGATCGAAGCACCTGATGTGAGAAGTGATGGAACCAGCTGCTGCACAACGCGGTTCCAGCGGGTGACCGGCTGTTCCGCGACAAAGATGATATCATTGGGCGTCAATTCAAACTTCGTCGCCAGTACAAGGTTTGTCACGTTACGTGCGTCCAGATGCCATGCGGTGACGGCCCCGAATTCGGCTTCTGATCCCCTGAGAATGTAGATCTGCGCCGGGTTGCCAGTTTCGCTGGAAAAGCCGCCATCTGCATAAAGCGCATCAGCCAGTGTTGCCTGTCGTCCGAACGGCAAGGCGAACCGGCCGGGCCGCGCAACCTCACCGGTGAGATAAACGTAATCGCGGTCTACCGCATCAAGGGCGATACGTTCTTGAAAGTTGCTGCGCCCTTCGATGAGCGTCGCGCGGCGCAGTTCTACCTCTGCGGTGAGTTCGGCCAGCGCCTGAACCCGGCCCTGCTGTCGAAACTCAGCGAGGGCGATCTGCTCCTCGAAATAGGCCCTGGCCTTGTCCAGTTCGAACGCTGTATCGACAAAAACACTGTCGCCCGCAACAAGCAGTATCTTCTGCAGATCAGGTTCGCTCAGATACCGGACCAACGGAATCTGATAGAGATTTCCAGCGCGGTAAATCCGGATTGACGCAAAATCCGCATCCGCCGTGGCGATCCCGCCGGCACGGGTGATCGCTTCATCCAGGCGAAGTGGGGTAAGCGTGATCGGAACCACCGTGGGGTTCGCAACAGCGCCTCCTACAGATACCCGCTTGGAATTGAACTCCGCAATTTCGAGGCTGAATGTTGGGTCAATCTGGCTTTCCACCAGGCTCTGGAAAAGCTGTGCATCCGCTTCTTCGAGCGTCAGCCCCCCGAGGAACACGCGTCCGACATCTGGCAAGGCAATCGCCCCATCATCCTGCACGGTATAGCCTTGACGGCTGTTCTGCGCGGCAAGAAGGCCGCTGAGTTCTTCTACGGTCCCACCAGATGTCTTGGTTGCAAGCAGAACCACATCACCTACCCCGATGCGATATGGCCCAGGGGTCTGTTCAGGTGGAATGCGGGTCGACAGTGCCGCAGGCCGCCGCTGTTCCGACAAGCTGGGCGGTGGCGCCGCACCGGGCCCACGCAGGCCAGAGCCGTCCCCAGCGTTTCGAAAAAATGCATCCGGTATCTGTCTGGGTACATAATTGCTGCGGTTCGCTGCCAAGACCGTTTCGGATGTCACGGGGATGACACGCACGTTTTCGGTCTGCGTGCTAACCTGCGGCGAGATATAGGCGACACCGCAAGCGTTCAAAGAAGCTGCGGCTACAACAGCGAAAAACCACTTTAACATCGCGACCCTTCAATGCACTGTCTGGCGTGTTTCGCTACGTTTCCGTATCGCTGATCTGTCGGCACATGCGGCGCAAACCAAAAAGGGCAGGTCGAACCATCCTGCCCTAGCTTGACGATTTCCGGCGTCCAAACGAATTAGTTTGTTGTCGATGTGGCGCCCGAGGAATCATCGCTGCTTGCGATGATCGCACCAACGACAATAACGCCAGCGATAATGGTAAGTGTTTGCGTTGTCCCCAACGTACCAAGACCCTGCACCCCGGTTACCGGCTCAACCGGCTGGACTTCCTGGGCCATCACAGGTGATGACATCATAGCGGCTGCGATAGCGATTGTAGCGATACGTTTCATCATCATCTTTCCTTGTTGGTTCCATTCACTCTTTGGTTGATTATCACTATACAGTCAATGCCGAAGTTGTAAACGGTTTCGTCGGCCCGCCGGGTCCGCTTAATGGGACCAAAACCATCGGTCTTATTCAACGTGCTCTGTCAGGATCGAGCCAATCTGAGGCGACATCCACTGCCGCGAACTGCGGATTCGCCCTTGTTCATCGACGACGTAGTCATTCACAAACGAAAAATCTGACGATTGACAGGTCTCCGCAATCCGCCGGTCACCCGCTGCGGCATAGCGACACGCAAAGCTACGTATGATCAGCTGGTTTTCGCCATCAAGATAGCGATGCACACGCACCGCACGATCGGCCCGTCCCGTTACGGCAGACAGGGGCTCTGCAATATCGGCTGTCATCAGGTCGAAACCGAAGCCGCGGGTGCCAACGATCATCCCATCACGGGTGCTGATACTGATGCCGTCCGGCGTCAAATATGTGTCGACGCCATTGTTGGAGCCAATCCGCACCATCGCTGCCACGGCATTGCGAGAAGGCACTTGCGCGATCAGCACAGGCTCACCGATTTGTGCGAGCACAGCCGGGGTCAGCCCCGCTCTGAGGGCCCCGACATCCGGTGCCGCCGAGACATCATCCTCTGACGAGGTCAGCCAAGTCCAGATCTGGCTGCTGATGTTGTCATCCGCTTGGCCGGCCCCGCAACCGAACAATGCAAGCAATAGAGACAGACGTAAGCAGAAGCGGAAAAACATCATCTCCAGAACCTGCCCCAATTGCCCCGCAATGCGCTGTCATGATTGTGGCGGACGGTTTCGTAAAGCCGGTTTTCCACACTCAACCGCGCGCCCCCATCTCGCACCAGCGGCCGCAAGGTTGTGCTGTAGACTCGCCGCGTCGGCGTACCAACGAAATGTCCCAGCGGGAACGAGACGCGTAGTCCCTTGTCAAACGATCCCTCACCAAAATCGTCAAAGGACACATCAGTGAATGTGGCAAAGGCACCAATGCGCCACCCGTTATCGAATTCGCGATCAAGCGCGATTGTCGCGCCATAATCACCGGCAAGATAGCGGCCGACGTCAAGCTGTGCATGAAATGAATTGCCTAAATCGTAATACCCCGAAACATGGCCGGTTACGACGTTGTAGTCCTGAAGCCCAAAGAGCTGATCAAAGTCCCGCTTTCTGACATAGTTCAATTCAACGCCAATGCCCAAAGGGCTGTCGACCGGCTTCCACAGCAATTCGGTAGATAATCCACCATACATGCTTTCAAGATAACCAGCTGTCACTCTGCCGTAGAAATCCGTCGCCAGATTGGTTTGAAACGCTGTTGTCAAGCGGGTGATGGCCGGGTCGCCCTCCGCCGCATAGAGCTGTCCGTCAGTTCGAACCCGAGGCAGAGCAGAGGCCGATAACTGCCCGTCACCCTGATTACCGGCAAGCGGTTTGCGCAGCTCGGCGGAAAAGGTCAGGCCCGGTGCCGCATCGTAATCCGCAGATAGCGCGATACCCACATTCGCGCGCACAGGGCTGTCGGGATCAAAATATGATGTGGTAACATAGGGACCCAGACGCCACTGCAAATGCGGGTAAAGATCGGCCTGATAGGTCGGTTGCGCGTCAACCGATGCGGCGTCGCTGATATCGGCCCGCACATAGGATATCCAGGCGTTGTCTGGTTCGAACTCGAGCTGCTCGAGATCGGATCGCATGATGGTCACCGCCGCGGTTCTGATACCGCCTTCCATCGGTATGATTGTAAATGTCTCGACTGATGCAGGCATAGTTCTAGTCAGGATGCGGGCGGTCCGCCCAATCGCTTCGGCCCCTGCCATATATGTATTGTTCCGGATCAGAACAGTGACCTTTTGGGGTCTGATCGTCATGGCTTCCAGCGTCATGCCCTCAGCGGCCAATAGCCTTTTAACATTGTCGCTTAGTATCGCATTCGCGTCGGCCTGCTGCGTCCAACCCAAATCAAGAGCCGCACCGGGCGCGCGCGGCACGACAGGCGTGGGTCGCTGCCCTGTGCCGCCATAAACCGTCGGTTCCTTGGGGTTGATCGTAAAGTTGACAGACGCCCCCAACTCAGAACCATAAAGATAATAGCCCTGCATCGCCACGCTGTCCGACAATGCGTAGGACAGCCCGAAGTTCAATGACGATTTTCGTTCAAACAGATCCCGTCCGGATGCCAATTCCAGATCATAGGCGTCCGAGGAATACTCGGCCTTCAGTGTAAGCTGATCGTTCGGGTTCCAGGCGACACCACCGAAAAAGGCCGCGTCGCCGCGGAACCATCTAGCACTTTCGAATTGCCCGCCAAATCCCGTTGTACCAGTGTCACGTTCTTCGAAATCATCACCCAGAAACCGTAGTGGATTGCGAAACCCTTCATAGGATCCCAATCGTCCCCAGCCGATACCGCCGGTCAGTCCCAGTGTCGGCGTCACTTGCTTGGTCGCGACAATATACTCGCCCGAATAGATGCCAGTGCCGATAATGTCTTGCAGACCGATGGCAATGGCCGGACTGATGCGGCCTTCATCAACCAGGCGATACCGTAAATCAAACGACCGGTCATAGGTGGTGTCGCCGGTCGCGATGGCCCAATCCTCAATCCGGGAGTAGCGAAAACTGCCAGAAAGGCGCGGTGTGACCTGAAAAGTAAGCGTCGTGCGGGTGCTTCCCCCAAAGTAACCGACTGTCGCTGCCAATTCCGCATCAGCGGCGCTTTGGGCCGTAGGCACATCAATCAGCCCCGGTGTGCCGTAAAGCCCGTAGGTATAAGCAGTTGACCCAGCATCGGATTGGGCGAGCGCACCTTGAACCGAAAGGGCCACGAATACCGTGCCCAACAGCGATTCTCGCCACGGTCCGGATTTACTAATTCTTGGACCTGTGAACATGAACGCTCCAACGGGATCACAGGTTTCAACCTAACCCGCGAACGAGGGCTGCACAATGCCTTGCGGCCGATCGTGGGCATATGGCGGAATGATGCAATCATGGACGGATCAAATGTTGGCGCGCAATTGAATTTCCCGATGGAGTATGGTGAACAACCTTGATTTGGTTCCGCGGGAGAAAGCACACGTGCGACAGCTACTGAAGTTTCTGGGCGGTGAATGGCGGACTCCAGCGAACGGCGGCCAGAGCTCATCCAGTCCCAATATATTGAAGCCCACCACCCCCTTTTTCGCTATCGGAGATATCCACGGTTGCGTCGCGCTACTGAAAGACCTTCTTGCACGGATTGATCCAGACAACGACCAGAACCTGATCTTCCTTGGTGACTACGTAGATCGGGGGCCACAGTCCGCAGAAACTCTAAGCCTTCTTTTCAAGCTAAGCCGCGAACGGCCGGATCAGGTGGTTTGTCTGAAAGGCAACCATGAAAAAATGATGTGTGAATTCGTGGATGATCCACTCGACCGGGGCAAGCGATGGTTGCGCAACGGTGGGCTGGACACATTGCGAAGCTATGGCATTGACGGCTTGGGTGAACAGCCGACCCCTGACGAGGCACTCGATGCCTGCGACGCGCTTGAAAAGGCACTGCCAAAAGGCATGCTGGAATGGTTAAGAGAGTTGCCTCTGACATGGAATAGCGGCAACGTCTGGTGTGTTCATGCCGGCATGGACCCCCAAACCACCCCGCAAAGGCAACGCTCTGGCACACTGCTGTGGGGTCATCGCGACTTTATGAAATTATCGCGCGGGGACGCGATTTGCGTCGTCCATGGCCATACCATTGTCGACGCACCAGCAAATGCAAATGGCCGAGTATCAATAGACACGGGCGCCTATGTGACAGGCCGGCTCACCGCGGCACGAATTGCAGATCAGCAATGCACTTTCATTTGCACGTGACGACAACACATCGTCTTTTCAGGCCGTGACGCTTTCAAGGATCTGCTGATGATATCCATCGACCCGAATTTCGATAGTGCGCCGTAAGGCAAGCGCGTCATCATTCGAGATAGCGGTCTGCGTATCGCGCAAAAGTGAGGCCACTTCGATCTGGCTCAATGGTGTTTCCTCCGCACGAAGGATCTTGTGGTGCGGCGTAGCAGCCAGCGCGTCAGTGACCAGCAGTTCTTCATACAGTTTCTCACCCGGCCGCAGGCCTGTAAACTCGATCCCGATATCGCCTTTTCCCGTCTCCGGGTCTTTGACTTCGCGACCCGACAATTTGATCATCCGTTTGGCAATCTCGATAATCCGCTGCGGTTTTCCCATATCCAGAACGAAGACATCGCCGCCTTTGGCAAAGGCGCCCGCCAGTAACACCAGCCGTGCAGCTTCCGGTATGGTCATGAAAAACCGTGTCACCTCCGGATGTGTGACTGTCACAGGACCACCTTCCTCGATCTGTTTTTGAAACAGCGGAAGAACCGAACCCGACGACCCAAGCACATTGCCAAAGCGCACCATCGCGAACTTTGTTGCCTCAGCACGCGTCTGGATATCCTGCACAATCAGTTCCGCCATACGTTTAGTTGCCCCCATTATATTGGTGGGGCGCACGGCCTTGTCGGTAGACACAAGAATAAAGCGCTCAATGCCAGCCTTTTCAGCCACATCAGCGACAATCTTGGTGCCGATCACGTTGTTTCTTGCTCCCTCGATCTCGTTACATTCAACCAAGGGAACGTGTTTGTAGGCGGCGGCGTGCAAAATGATCTCAACGCCGTTACTTTTCACCGTTCGCTCCACGTTTGCGCGGTTTGTGACCGACCCAAGACGTGCAACCAGAGAAACACTGATTGCGCGAGCCACCGGTGCGAGTTCACGCTCGATTGAATAAAGCGCAAATTCGGATTGTTCGAACAGCACGACACAGGCTGGTCTACAGTTCATCAATTGCCGGCAAAGCTCTGACCCGATGGATCCACCGGCACCGGTGACCATAACGGTGCGCCCCGAATATGCAGCCGCTATCTCTGGCGTGTCTAGCTCGACAATGTCGCGGTCCAGCATCTCGTCAGGCTGCACTGAACGCAGCGATGTTTCGATACTGCGGCCCGACATCAGGTCGATAAAGGACGGCAGAACCTTCACTTCAACCGGGAGTGTGCGGAGCTTTGAAATAAGGGCACTGCGGCGCTGGTCCGACAGTGACGGTATCGCCAACAAAACACGGGCAACCCCGTGTCTCTTGATCAATTTCGGCAGTTCCTTCGGAGACCTGACTGGCAGACCCGCAATCATGATATTGTCTAGGTTCAAATTATCATCGACAAAGAGTACCGGGCGCGCTTCCACAGACTGGCGCAAAGCGGACGCAAGCTGAATACCTGCTGCTCCCGCGCCATAGATGATGACCGGCACGCAGGTCGCATTCCGCTGCCCAACATATCGCAATGCATAAAGCCCGAATACACGCATGGACAGCGCCAGCAGGAAGAACATCGCACCAAAGATGAGCGGTACCGAGCGCGGGCCGGACAGTTTCAACATGTAACTGACAACGATCGCAGCAAGCGCCAATGCCGCAGCGGTCAATACGATCCGCATCGTCGCCTCGCTCTCGATAGCGTGCAACTTTATGCGAGGAAGACCACAGAAAATGATGATCAGGGGTCCAACAATCATCATGACCGATAAAAGATCGAAGGATTGCCGCAACATGTCGATAGGAATCAGATTGCCGTATCGAAGCGCCACAGCAAGATAGAGGCTGACAACCATCGCCGCTGTATCTGCGGCCAGAAAGACAAGCTTCTTCTTAGACCGTGACATTTTAAGCAGTAGCTGCATCAGTCTTAAGCCCGTCCATCTTCATGGATACCCAGAACTCTCATTAAGCCCTATGTGGCGAATGAACAACCCCTTCTTTCGCGCAAGAGTAGAGCAAGGAGAGCGCCGATCTCGGTGCAGCAGTCGCAACATTGCCTTTCGATGGTTCCTGTGAGAATGAAACGATATGTTGACGCAGGATGAATGAATGACGCACGCCTCCCATAACAAGCCTGGCCAATTCGCCGTTCAAACTGACGCACCCGCAGAAGAGGTTGATCTGGCGAAGCTTTTTGGGGTGCTCTGGCGCGGCAAAATTTGGATCAGCCTGTGCGGAATTCTTGCGCTGGTAATTGGCTTTTACTATGCGTTCTTCATCGCCATCCCGTATTATACTGCAAACGCAGCGGTTGCGTTGGAAAGCCGGCAAGAGCAGGTCGTCGATATTGAGAGCGTCGTATCCGGGCTGCCGGGTGACCAGGTCGCGATCAATACCGAGTTGGAGGTCCTGAGATCGCGCCGCCTCATCGGCAAGGTGACCGCCGATCTCAACCTCGAAAATGATCCAGAGTTTAACTCCGTTCTGCGGCAAGAGTCTTGGTTTTCGCTCGGTCGCTTGGCGGGCTTCGTCAGAGAGACCGTGCTTGGTCAAGAGGCCCAGCCCGAGGTTCGGTCGGCACAGGCCGTGACCGATGCGGTCGTGGATGCTGTGCTTGCGGCTGTATCCGTATCAAACGTGCGCCAAAGTTATGTTTTTCGAATTTCAGTCGTCACCGAGGATGCCGAGAAATCGGCGGACATAGCAAACAAGCTGGCTGAATTATATATCGAAGACCAGATCGCTTTGAAGTTTGAGAAAACCGTGCAAGCCACGGAATGGCTGACCGAGAGGGTGGCCGAACTGCAGATCGAACTTGAAACGGCCGAAAACCAACTCAAGGATTTCAGCAGCAATACCGACCTGATCAGCCCGGAAGGGCTCATTGCACTGAACCGGCAACTCAAGGATTTACGGGAACGCCGCACAGATTTGACAGCCAGCAACCGTGCCGCTGATAATAGGTTGAGCGCCCTGCAGGCGGCCTTAACTTCAGAAGATGTTGCACAAATGATTGCGGCAGCCAACAGTCCTGAACTTGATCGCTTGGGATCCTCCGATAACGCGTCGCGGCCCAGTGACGCCTTTCGCAGCACCTACGGCGCCATCCTGACGCGGGCCGAACTTGAAAAGTCGCGCCTACAAGCGCAGTTGGACGCTGTTGAGATGTCAATCCGTGAGATATCCAACAGCATTGGGACGCAGTCGGACGAATTGGTCCAACTGCAACAGCTTCAGCGCGAAGCAGAAGCAAGCCGCCTCATTTAC
The DNA here is from genome assembly GCF_046762885.1 of Yoonia sp. SDW83-1. Taxonomy (NCBI): domain Bacteria; kingdom Pseudomonadati; phylum Pseudomonadota; class Alphaproteobacteria; order Rhodobacterales; family Paracoccaceae; genus Yoonia; species Yoonia sp. SDW83-1. The sequence goes on along the minus strand of NZ_JBKQXO010000004.1, from coordinate 139,749 downwards.
GAGTTCTTTCTGGGGCGCCTCAAGGAAACCTCGGTCCAGCAGGGGCTGCAACAGGCCGAGAGCCGCGTCCTATCCTATGCGGTTGTCCCGATCGCGCCTTCGGCGCCACGAAAGCCGATCGTATTACTGCTGTCGCTTTTGCTTGGGCTGCTGTTTGGCTCGGCCCTCATTCTGCTACGCGAGTTTTCGCAAAACACGTTTCGGGTGGCAGAGGATCTGGAAGCCAAAACCGGATACGCCGTCATCGGACAGATTCCCGTCATCCCCTCGCGCAGTCGCAAAAAGCTGCTGACCTATCTCAGAAATAAACCAAACTCCGCAGCAGCCGAAGCTATTCGTAACTTGCGGACCTCGCTCCTCTTGGCCAATCTTGACACGCCACCCAAGGTCATCATGTCAACATCGTCCATCCCGGGCGAAGGTAAAACCACACAATCCATTGCACTTGCGCAAAACCTTGCCGGGCTGGGAAAGAAGGTTCTTCTGATCGAAGGGGATATCCGCCGACGGGTGATGAACGACTATTTTGATATCCCCGAAAAACAGGGTTTTCTGAGCGTCATGCTGGGTGAGGTAGCGCTGGATCAGGCACTGACCCATCTGCCAGACGTAGGCATTGATGTGCTACTGGGTGAAAAATCGCAGACAAATGCCGCCGATATCTTTTCCTCGGACCGGTTTGCAGGTTTTATCAACGGCTTGCGGTCGGACTACGATTACATCATCATCGACACGCCGCCGGTCCTCGCCGTCACGGATGCGCGCATTATCGGGCGGTGGGTCGATACAACGATCTTTACGGTGAAGTGGGACAGCACGTCACACCGACAGGTCCTTGATGCGCTGAAGTCCTTTGAGCAAGTAAACGTAAAGATCGCTGGTCTGGTACTCGGACAGATTTCGGCCCGCGGAATGAAGCGCTATGGCTATGGTGACAGTTATGGAGCGTATCAATCCTATTATCAGAGCTGACAGAAAGCACGCGGCTTTGTGATCAAGCCGCCTATCGAAATCTTAGGGGCTATTGTCAGTCGCCACCGATTTTGGGCCGACACGCCGCCCCTTCAACGCGCCTGAATCAGGCCAAGCGATACGCGCTTTGGAAAGCGACCAGCCCTCTCCAGCCGAGCGCTGTTTTGCGGTGTAGCAAAGCAAGCTCCTTCACACCTGACGTTTCAAACGCATATTCATCAGAATGTCTGCATATCGGACAGCAAAATGACGCCCACAGGTTTCGACAAGTCCCACAAGAAGGCTTAAGCTTGGGATGCCACGCTTGAAGCCGAAGTGGCAATTCCCTGTCGAAAAGCAAGACGCAACAAGCCACGTCGCAGTCTTGATCGCCGTGCTTGACCAAGTCATGGCGGAGTTCAGACTTTGGCTCCAAACTTAGCGCGGTCATTTGACTTATTTTTAGTTACCTACATGAATTTCTGGTGCGGTCGGGGGGACTCGAACCCCCACGAGTGTTACCTCACAGCGACCTCAACGCTGCGCGTCTACCAATTCCGCCACGACCGCATGTCCATAGGCTGGTAAGTGCGGCGTACATAGACGAGGCGGTTTGCTTTTCCAATAGGGAAATCGCGCCCTTGGCAACCGGTCCACGCAGCGTTACCCAAACCCCATGGTAGACTGGATCATCAGCGACGGATTGACCGATTACGCGCATGCGCTGACGGTGATGGAAACGCGCGCCAACGCCATCGCACAAGGCACGGCGGATGAATGTATCTGGCTGCTCGAACACCCCCCGCTTTATACCGCCGGCACCTCGGCCAAGCCTGCCGACCTGATCGACCCGGACCGGTTTCCGGTGTTTGAGGCGCGGCGCGGCGGTGAATACACCTATCATGGGCCGGGGCAGCGGGTTGTCTATGTGATGCTGGACGTGGGCAAGCGCGGGCGTGACGTGCGCAAATTCGTCCAGGCTCTGGAAAACTGGGTGATCGCGACGCTGGAGACGTTCAACGTGAAAGGCGAAATCCGGGATGGCCGGGTTGGCGTCTGGGTCGAACGGCCCGACAAACCATTGCAGCCCGATGGCAGCCCAGCCGAAGACAAGGTCGCCGCCATCGGCATCCGCCTGCGCAAATGGGTGTCATTCCATGGGCTGTCGATCAATGTTGACCCGGACCTCAGCCATTTCGACGGGATCGTCCCCTGCGGGATCAGCCAGCACGGGGTGACCAGCCTTGTAGACCTCGGCCTGCCGGTAACGATGACCGATCTGGACGTGGCGCTGAAGCAGACATTCGCGAAAGTGATGTAGAGGCGGGGCAGCCTAGGCTATTTTGCTCCATCCAGCCCATTTGCCTTTTCGACCATTGCCACCAAATCGCGCACCCTAACTCTAAGGTCAAGTATGTCCAATTGGGCCTCCTTGCTGCAAACAATCCCAGCCGCACCAACCTTGTCGGCGTCAGTATAAATCGCATCCGATCCCTTCTTGCGAAAGTGAAAGGCGTGCTCATAACGGCCGATTCCCACCTGTCCGCCGTACACCCTTGGATGAAGCTGTTTTAACGCTGTATGCAACTGTTCGGGATCAACATAATTCTCGATCTCGCGGCCTTTGGTGATCCAGATCAGGCCAGCACCATCCGCCATCTCTGTCTTTAGCCGCGTCACCGCCGATTTCAGCTTCGCTCGCGGTGCGTGTTTGTCGCTGTCTACAATCATCGCCATATTCCTATTCAACTGGCGCAACCGAATAAACTGCTCCAATGCATCCTCGTCAGCGCTCAAATGGCTGATGAGGCCACCGCCGTAAAACATGATCGTGTAGTGAACGCCCTCTCTCAAATCAGGGTTCACAGAGTTCAACCAATGCCTGACATAAATCCGGTCCGAGGGTCCCTCGACCCAGATCACGGCATTTGACTGCAGTATGTCAGACGCACGACAACCCAGATCATCACAAATCTTGCGTTTGTCCCCTGCATGCACGGCAGAGGTGACATAGGTCTGCACCCCGTCATTGCGCACGTGGAACACAGAGGCGCCGGGCGTGTCGATGAAGGCTGCGGAATGGGTGGCGATGAAATACTGGTTTTTGGTATGTTGTTGCAGGTACTGGATCAACTTGCGCTGCAACACCGGATGCAAGTGAATTTCCGGCTCCTCGATACACATGATCTTCTTTTGGTGAATTGTGCAGAAAGCGGCGATCAAGATCACCTCGTGAATGCCTGTGCCGAGAGAGGACAACGGCAATACTTTGTTGTCCATATGCACCAGCAGATGCTCACGGTGGTTCGGCACCTCAAGTTTTGCGTCGGGTTTGCCTGTAACTACTCTGACGAACTCGTTGATTTGATCAAACTCATCTCTGCGGTGGCGTTCGTCGTGGTCTGGATTTTGAATCTCAGCCAAATGCGAAATCAGGCCCCTACCAGATAAATCACTAAATGAATTGGAGGTTGCATCAAGTTCTCTTTTTGCCGGTATAACAAGCCGCTGAGGTATCGTCACGACTTGCCCGCTAAATAGCCGAGCAGTGGCTGACTTAGCCAAATGCTTTGTATTTGTCATGCCGGATTTAAGTATTGCTTTGTTGATATCTCGCCATGTTCGATCATCGAACAATCGCATCAACCGCTCATAGTCCAATTCCTCGAGATATCCTAATCGCTCTGTTGCGTTCTCACGCTTTGTCCAGATGCAGCCATTCTTCTGCATCGCCTCGGTCAGACGGCCAAATACTTCTTCCGGATCGATCCCAAATCGCGTATCGACCGTTCCCATATTATTGAGGGCATTTTCTTTGAATGTTGTTGTAGCAATACCAATTGATACCAAAAATTCACCAGTCTCTGCACCGCGATATGCATCGACCGAAGTAGGCGTATGTCGCGATGTGTTCCTAACGGCATCAAAGGGCAACCGATCCTTGATCAAATTCAGAACAACCGACTTCCCGGCGTTATTCGCCCCCACAAAGAAATTCATCTCCGAAAACGGCGCGATGTATTGGGTTTCTGGTCCGATGCCCCGGTAGAACTGGACTGCGATCCCCTCCAGATATGTCGGCATATCAACCCGCCTAAAAAGTGTGGAATGAAAACTGAAAACAATCAGTGGCCGCCCAAGCCCGCCCCGTCAAGCGCCGCAATGCCCAACCCGCCGCCACTGCGCCGCGTCAACCAATCCACCCTCCTGACACCCACTGTCAGCATGCGGGGTTGAACCGGACCAAAAGAAGAACAATTATAGACCTCTGCCTCAAGGAACAGTTTCATGTCCGAAGCCGAAGTCTACCTGTCCAACCCCGCCCCCGATATCAAAACCCGCGAAAAGCTGGAAGGCGGTCGGCCATTTGTCCTGTCCACCGATTTCGACCCGGCAGGCGACCAGCCCACCGCGATCCGCGAACTGGCCCAAGGCGTCATGGACGGCGAACAAAACCAGGTCCTCTTGGGGGCTACCGGCACCGGCAAAACCTTCACCATGGCCAAGGTGATCGAGGAAACCCAGCGGCCCGCCATCATCCTCGCCCCGAACAAAACCCTTGCGGCCCAGCTCTACGGCGAATTCAAAGGCTTCTTCCCCGACAACGCCGTCGAATACTTCGTCAGCTACTACGACTACTACCAGCCCGAAGCCTATGTCGCCCGCTCCGACACCTACATCGAAAAAGAATCCCAGATCAACGAACAGATCGACCGGATGCGCCACTCCGCCACCCGCGCGCTGCTCGAACGCGACGACGTCATCATCGTCGCCTCCGTCTCCTGCATCTACGGTATCGGCTCGGTCGAAACCTACGGGGCCATGACGCAGGACCTGCATGTGGGCCGCGACTACGACCAGCGCAAGATCATGGCCGACCTCATCGCCCAGCAATACAAACGCAACGATCAAGCCTTCCAGCGCGGCAGTTTCCGGGTCCGCGGTGACAGCCTCGAGGTTTGGCCCGCCCACCTTGACGATCGCGCCTGGAAACTGTCCTTCTTCGGCGAGGAGCTCGAAAACATCACCGAATTCGACCCGCTCACCGGCGAAAAAACCGACACGTTCGAAAAAATCCGGATCTACGCCAATTCTCACTACGTGACCCCGCGCCCCACGATGCAGCAGGCGATCCAGGGCATCAAAAAGGAATTGCGCATCCGGCTCGACCAACTGGTCGCCGATGGCAAACTGCTAGAGGCCCAGCGGCTGGAACAGCGCACAAATTTTGACCTCGAAATGCTCGAGGCGACCGGCGTCTGCAACGGCATCGAAAACTACTCCCGCTACCTCACAGGCCGCGCCCCCGGTGAACCGCCCCCCACCCTGTTCGAATTCATCCCCGACCATGCCATTGTTTTCGCGGACGAATCCCACGTCAGTGTCCCGCAAATCGGCGGCATGTACAAAGGCGACTACAGGCGCAAATTCACGCTGGCCGAACACGGGTTCCGCCTGCCCTCCTGCATGGATAACCGGCCCCTGAAGTTCGAAGAATGGGACGCCATGCGCCCGCAATCCGTCTTCGTCAGCGCGACACCTGCGGCGTGGGAACTGGAACAGGCGGGCGGCGTCTTCACAGAACAGATCATCCGGCCCACCGGCCTGATCGACCCCGAAATCGAAATCCGGCCCGTGGAAATGCAAGTCGACGATCTGCTGGACGAGGTCCGCAAGGTCGCCGCCGACGGCTACCGCACGCTGGTCACCACGCTGACCAAACGTATGGCCGAGGATCTGACCGAATACATGCATGAACAGGGGATCCGCGTCCGCTACATGCATTCCGATATCGACACGATCGAGCGGATCGAGATTCTGCGCGATCTGCGCCTTGGGGCCTTCGACGTGCTGATCGGGATCAACCTGCTGCGCGAAGGGCTCGACATCCCCGAATGCGGGCTGGTCGCGATCCTTGACGCGGATAAGGAAGGGTTCCTGCGGTCCGAAACCTCGCTGGTCCAAACCGTGGGCCGCGCTGCGCGCAACGCCGATGGCCGGGTCATCATGTATGCCGACCGGATCACCGGCTCCATGGAACGGGCGATGAAGGAAACCGAGCGCCGCCGGGTCAAACAACTGGCCTATAACGAAGAACACGGGATCACCCCGCAAACGGTCAAGAAAAACGTCGAGGATATCCTCGCCGGCCTCTACAAGGGCGACGTGGACATGAACCGGGTCACCGCCAAGGTCGACAAACCAATGGCCGGGGCGAACCTGCAAGCCGTGCTCGACGGGCTACGGACCGACATGCGCAAAGCGGCCGAGAACCTCGAATTCGAAGAGGCCGCGCGCCTACGGGACGAGGTCAAACGGCTTGAAACCGTCGATCTGGTGATCCACGACGACCCGATGGCACGGCAACAAGCCGTGGATAAAGCAGTTGGAGATGCGCAGAAATCTTCGGGGCGGAGCACCGGCGGACGCGGCGGAATGCGCGGTGGAAAATCGCGGTATGGCGGGAAGCGGTAGATAGATGTCGTCCACATTCCCGCTCAACAATTTTGAATTTCCGGATGGTCTAGAAAGTCTCGTAAACCAAACTTGGACCAGCCTAGGAAGCTGGCGTGGCTGGATATTGGCGATTGACGGCAGGGATGGCATCGGAAAGTCCGTATTGGCACGGTACCTTGCCTACCGGCTCAATATGCCCGTCATTGAAACGGATAATTTCCTGCTAGGTGACGGAACTTTCGATCATAACGATTGTCTCAATTTGACCGTTCGAAAACGACATGATCGCAATAACCGACGATTGCCGAAGGGATTTTCGCTGCCAAAACTCTCGAAAAGATTGGCCTGGAAGCCGACCTACTTATACGTTGTTCGCGCAAAGACGAACTAGGCAACGATGAATGGCGTGATGACTTCATTAGATATGAAGACAATTACGAGCCAGATCTGATTTTCTGTCTCGGTCATTCGCTGCAAGTGTGAGCAACGGGAAGCGCCTCGCCCGGAGGCCTCTTTTGCAACGTCACCCTCAAAAACCACCGTCAGTCTATTGGCACACACTCCGCATCACACAACCTGCCCCGAGCGTCCTCCAAGTCGGCCGCTGCCCTCAGCCCTTCAAAAAGTAAGCCTTTCCCTACTCGCCACATCCACCACCATCTGCCACGCTCACGCCCATTGACCCGCCCCGCAGACTATAGCGGAGCTTTCCAGAATGGGCGGATACATGGTGCATATTTTATTTGGTTTCTCGTTCGCATTTCTCACGGCCATTATCGTGATTGTCGGCGACTATCTGATCAAACTGGCCGCCGATAACGGCGAGTCCTTCTGGTCGGGTTATGTCCTCGCCGGTTGCCTGATCTACGGCATCTCCGCCATCTTCTGGTTTTATGCGATGCGGCACGTCACGCTGGCGCAGGCCGGTGTCGCCTATTCCATGCTGACCTTGCTGGCGCTCTGCGGCATGGGTGTAATGTGGTTCGACGAACAGATGGCGGCCCGGGAATATCTGGGGGTCGCCTGCGCGCTGGCGGCCATGGCGCTGATGGTGCGGATCGACGCATAGGGCGACGTGCCCCTTGCTATCCCCACAAACCAGCTACCTTCCCACCATGCGCCTCGCTCTCGCCCTCACCCTCCTCGCCTCTCCCGCTGCCGCGTGGGAGTTCTCGCCCGCCCCGATCTGCACGCTAACCAACACAAGCGACGCCGGCGAAATCACAGTGACCTATGACGCGTCCCTGCCCGAATACACCATCACTCTGACCCTCGCCGACGGCCAGTGGTCAGACGCCCCGGCCTTCGGTATGGCCTTCGACGGGGGCCGGTCCGTCGCGATCCAGACCGACCGGCACACCCTCAGCCCCGATGGCCGCAGCCTGACGGTCAAGGATCGCGGCTTCGGCAATGTTCTCAACGGGTTGGAATTCAACACCATGGCGATGGGGGCGTCCGGCGACACGTTTCTCGCCATGCCGCTGGCAGGCATCGGCCCGGCGATCCAAGCCTTCCGCGACTGCCCGGCGGACCAACTGTCCTGATATGGCCAAGCGCGATCCCGTAAACCCCACCGACGACGAAGCCCGCAATCTCGCCCGTGACCTGCTGACCCAAACCCGCTTCGGCGCCCTTGCCGTCACGCTGCCAAGCGGCGCCCCTTACGTCGCTCGCGTCGCCATGCTGGCCGACCAGGGCAGCCTGCTGACGCTCATCTCCACCCTGTCAACCCACACGACAGCGCTGCAGACCAACCCCGCCTGCGCCGCCTTGATCGGTGAACCCGGCGCAAAGGGCGATCCGCTCACCCACCCACGCCTGACGCTCATGTGCACCGCGACCGAAGCCGACAAATCCGCGCAGAAAGAAAAATGGCTAAACGCCATACCAAAGGCGGGGCTTTACTACGATTTCACCGATTTCCTGATGTTCCGGCTCACCCCGATAGACATCCATCTGAACGGCGGGTTCGGCAAGGCATACCGGTTGACAGCAGACGATCTCACGCCTTGATCAGAACGTGATAGTCAGTGTGCCGCCGACAAAAAACCCACCTTTCACCGGCGTTGCAATCCCGTCAGGCGAGCCGTAAGACGGCATGTCAAAATCGCCAGCCTTGAAATCAAGCGACCCACTGACCTTCACCTTGTCCCGGTCCTTGCCGTAGTATTCCATCAGGCCCTGAATATCCTTGGCCCCCTTCTGCATTTTTGAAACATCCTTTTCGATGGCGTTGTAAAATGCGAACGGGTCGTCAAAGACATCCTTTTCCAGAAAGGCGTCATAGATCTTGTTTCCGGCCTCTTCCAACTGGGCAACAGTCCCGGCAATCTCGCGCTGTGACAGCTTTTGCGCTTTCTTCTTGGGAAACGTGATCGACAATGAATATGCGCTACTGGACACCGCCATATTCACAAAGACCTTCTTGTATTGGCCATTCAGTTGCAGGGATGTCTTGCTCTTATCAAAGTTGTGCGACACCGCACCGGACACCGAAAAATTGCCTGGGCTGTAACCATAGCCCAATGTCGCCGTCTTCTTACCGGGGTCATAGGCTGCGCTATAGACATCCTTGTTGGCTGTATGAACATCGGCCTTGATATCCTTGCCGTACTTGTAGTGCAGACCAGGATTGGCGGCTGTCCCAAGAAATGGACGAAGCACAACGCCCGATTTGGTGATCGCGATCTGCGTTTCGCCGGGGCTGATCTGAAATCCATTCGAAACGAGCTTCGCGGTTGTCTTTGCGATATCGCCAAAACCCGAGAAGTCGGCATCAGCCGGATGAAGCGGTTTCGATTTTTTTGGAAAAGTGATGCTATTGGACCCGGCCCAGGCAAGAATGGCCTTCTTCAGCTGTCCTTCGCCACATGCCTCGTCGACATCCGGAAACGCATTTTGAATTTCACGTGTCACGGCAGCCTCCGAAAGCTGCTTGACCCAGGTCTTACGGTCGGACAACCATGTTTCCAACGCCTTGGTTTCATCAGCTGTCAACGGTCGTGAATTCAGGTTGCCGCCTAGAAATTCTGACAAAGGTGATCTCCTTTTAATATCGTGGCTGTCTAATCAAAACCAATGTGTGAACTACCTACAAACCTGCTCTTCAATAGCAAGCAAACTCGTGAAAACCAATACGACGAAACGACTGACTATTGGCCGAATATTCGCTCCCGCCAGACTGCCACATCGGCTAGCTACTATATTTTTACCAACCCCGGGTTCCCGGTCCGCCTTTGACGATCCCTTCCAGGTTGGCGGTGACCCAGCCGCCATAGAAATCGCCCGGTTGAGGGATCACCTGCTCATCACCCACAAAGCAGGAATCGACCGCACCGGCGTAAAACGCAAGCATGTCGCGGATGCAGGTGAACCTGTCCGTCGGCTCCGGATAAGCCCAGGCGGCATTTCGTACTGCTCCCAGATCAAAATAAACAGCGCACCCTTTTCCATTCGCAAAAACTCGTCCGGGTAGAGCGCGACAAGGTAGTCATCATCACATCATGCGGCGGGATGTAATAGGTTGGTGCATGATGTGTTTCCAGCACCCGCCAGCCATCTGTTGTGTCAGCAATCACCCGATCCTGATTCAGCACTCGCAAGCGCGCAGTCACGCGTTCCAGCGCGGGTGGGCGTGGGTAGTCCTGCACGTTTTCAATAGGTAAGGCCACGCGAAATGACTCAGAAATCAAACAGCTCATCCAGAAAGCCGCCACGCTTTTTCTTCTTGCCGCCATAGGCGCCGTGATCGTCATAGTCGCGGGCGGGCGCGGGTGCCGCTGCCATGGAGCGTTCGATGATCTTGTCCAGCTCGCCCCGGTCCAGCCACACGCCACGACATTGCGGGCAATAGTCAATCTCGACCCCGCTGCGGTCGGAAATGACAAGGGTTGATCCGTCAATAGGGCATTTCATCGGCGCACTCTCCTGTGGGTTGCTGGTGTTTGATATGGGAATGCGCGTGGCGGTTTCAAATCTTAACGGCGTGTTTACGCTTGCGCCGTGCGGGGCGTTAAACCAGTGGTTTCGCAATTAGGGGTCCGACGCTTTGCCGACGCAAATCCGACGCGACGCCGACAGGGTGAAACCACTTGTTTTACTGCGTTAACACATGATTCGGGCTGCCCACGGTTTCCGCAGTGTTGCAGACCCCACCGAACGTTGCTCAGGCCCGGCCCAGACCCAGCAGAATGACGCTGCCTTCTTTCCAGATTCCCTTGATCAGGAACCCCTTCTCGGCCACTTTTGGAAAGCGCTGTTTCCAGTCAAGGAACCGGTCATTGGTCACCACCCGCAGCCCCTCAGAGACCGCCCGTTCCAGCAGCACCTCGTCAGCCGGTGTGCGGCTTGGGGCAAGGGTGACCTGCACCGGCGACAAGTCCAGCTTCGCGGCCAGTTCGTCGGGTTCTACGTGCCGGTCAAACAGCGCATAGCCCACATTCGCGTCGAAATAGACATGCGGTTGCAGGTCGCGTTTTTCCAATTCTTTCAAGACCTTGGACAGAACTTTCAGCGACGGCTCACCCGACCAGTGCATCACGTTTGATCCATCCACGATCACCGCCTTGCCCAACAGCGGCGATTTGGCCGCAGGCACTTGCTGGCGTGGCGCTTTCCGTCTCCAGCGCCAGACATAGCCCAGCATCAGCAGCCCGAAACTGGTAAAGACCCCTTTACCGATCCCGTCAATGATCCGAGCCTTTTCGGCATCCTCAGGCAAGATCACAGCGCAGATGACCATCAGCGCCAGCATGCCAATCACAAGCCATTCCAGAAACCGCACGGCATCACCCAAATCTGCTCAAGATGCTTGGATCACACGTAAAAATTGCAGTCTCAAGGCAGGATCAGGGTGATTTCATGGCCCCTCGAGCCCTTTCAGGATCGGACAATCCGGCCTGTCGTCGCCCGCGCAATCGCGGACCAATTCGGCCAGTGTGTCGCGCATGGCAACCAACCCTTTGATTTTGCTTTCGATATCGTCCAGATGCCCCTTGGCGATGGCGCGGACATCGGCGCTGGCGCGGTTCCGATCCTCCCACAGGGCCAGCAGATCGCGGCATTCGTCGATCGAAAACCCTAGCTGCCGGGCGCGGCCCAGGAAGGTCAGTTTGTGGGCATCGGTATCGCGGAACACGCGGTAGCCGTTGCTGCCCCGCTGCGGTGTCACAAGCCCGATGTCTTCGTAGTAACGGATTGTTTTTGCGGGCAAACCTGTCCGCTCTGCCACGTCGCCGATATTCATGTCACCCCCCTGACCCGCCGCAAGCGCAGCGCGTTTGTCACCACCAATACGCTGGACAGCGCCATCGCCCCTGCCGCCAGCGCAGGCGACAAAAGGACACCCCAAAGCGGGAAAAGCACCCCCGCCGCAACCGGGATCAGAAGCACGTTGTAACCAAACGCCCAGACAAGGTTTTGTTTGACGTTGCGCATCGTGGCGCGGCTGATCGTCAGCGCGTTGAGCACGCCCAAAGGGTCGCCGGACATCAATACCACATCCGCGCTTTCCACTGCCACATCCGTTCCGGTCCCGATGGCGATTCCAACCTCGGCCGCGGCCAATGCAGGCGCGTCGTTGATCCCGTCACCGACAAAGGCGACCTTGCCGCCATTCGCCTGCAGGTCGCGGATCGCGTCGACCTTACCGTCGGGCAGAACGCCAGCGACGACATGCGAAATCCCCAACGCCTTGCCGATGGCCATGCCTGTCTGCACTGCGTCACCAGTGACCATGGCAACCCGCAGCCCCTGATCCTGTAGGCGTTGCACGGTGTCTTTAGCCGTCGGGCGCAAGGTGTCGGCCACGCCGATCACGCCGGCGGGTGTGCCGTCGATGGCCACCATCACCGGCGTCTTGCCCGCCTCGGCCAATTCATCGGCCATGGGCACCAGAACGTCCGTTGCGACACCGCTTTCAGTCATCAGACGAGCGTTGCCGACGATGACGGCCTTGCCGTCCACCGTTCCGCGTAGCCCCTGCCCCGGGATCGCAGTAAAATCCGACGCCGCAGGCACAGGCCCTTCAACCGCCGCCACGATCGCGCGGGCCACGGGATGTTCCGACTTCGCCTCGACCGCCGCCACCAGGCGCAGCAAATCGTCCTTTTCACCCACAATCGGGATCACATCCGTCAATGACGGTTCGCCCATCGTCAGCGTGCCGGTCTTGTCAAAGGCGACGGTGTCTATCCCGCTGAGCGCCTGCAGCGCATCGCCCTGCCGAAACAACACGCCCAAGCCCGCAGCCCGCCCGGTACCGACCATGATCGCGGTTGGCGTGGCAAGGCCCATCGCGCAAGGGCAAGCGACGATCAGGACGGAGACCCCCGCCACCAGCGCGTAGGACAGGACCGGTGCCGGGCCGAAGATCAGCCAGCCGATCACGGCCAGTGCCGCGATGACGATCACGACCGGGACGAACCAGAGCGTGACCCGGTTGACCAGATCCTGCACCGGCAGGCGGGTGCCTTGTGCGTCCTGCACCATGGCCACGATCCGGGCGAGGACCGTATCCGCACCCACTGCCGTCGCCCGCATTGTCAGCGCCCCATTGCCATTGATCGTCCCGCCGACCAGCGCGTCACCGACGGCTTTTTCCACCGGGATCGGTTCGCCGGTGATCATGCTTTCGTCAACGTAGCTGACCCCCTCGGTCACCTGCCCGTCCGTCGGGATCCTATCGCCGGGGCGGATCAGGAGCAGATCATCGCGCAGCACTTCGGCCAGTGGCACGTCCACGGGCGTGCCATCGCGGATCACGCGGGCGGTTGTTGGTCGCAGGCCGATCAGGTGCTTGATGGCCGCCCCAGTCTGGCTTTTGGCGCGGGCTTCGAGCCAGCGGCCCAAAAGGATCAGGGTGACGATCACGGCAGCGGCCTCGAAATAAACCACACGGGTGCCTTCGGGCAAAAGCGCTGGGGCAAAGAGCGCCACGGTCGAGAACAGCCAGGCCGCGCCGGTGCCAAGCACGACAAGCGCGTTCATGTCAGGGGCCATGCGACGCAGGGCCGGAATGCCCTTGATGAAGAATTCCCGCCCCGGCCCCGCCAGCACCAGCGTGGTCAGGATGAACTGGATCGTCCAGCTGGCCGGTGTGCCGATGGTGCGGGCGATCCAGTGATGGAACGGCGGAAAAAGATGCCCGCCCATTTCCATTATGAAAACGGGCAGCGTCAGTGCTGCGGCGATCAGGAAACGCCGGAACCAGGCGGCGGCCTCATCCGCTTGCCGTGTATCGGCGGACTGGTCGGTGCGGGTGGGTGCGGCGCGATAACCCACTCTGGCGACAGCGTCGATCAACGGTTGGGTATCGCCCAATGTGCTGACCTGTGCGGTTCCGGTGACCAGATTGACCTGCGCTGTCAGCACGCCGGGCACCGCAAGCAACGCAGTTTCGACCCGGCCAACGCAGGAGGCGCAGCTCATCCCGTCGATGGTCAGGGAGATGTCATGCGCACGCGCGGGATAACCTGCCGCCTTCAGCGCGTCAGCCACCCCTTGCCCGTTGCCGTCCGTGGCTAGGGTCACCGTCGCAGACGCATCGGCCAGATTGACATGCGCGGCGGCCACCCCCGGCACAGCTGTCAGTGCGCGTTCGGCGCGTCCTACACAGGACCCGCAGGACATGCCTTCAATTCCAAATCTGATTTCAGCGGCCGCGGCCATGATGCACCTATTTCTGAGTTGTGCACCTCACATAAGGGTTCCAGTCACGGGAAGGTCAATACCCTGGCAAAAAAGAACGGGCAGAGGTGACCCCTGCCCGCTTCTCCCGATCTTGTTTTGAGGGTTGGACGTCAGCCCTTGCCTTTCCACGGCACCAGAATCCGTTCGGCCCAGCGCATCAGCATGTCGATGCTGAACCCAATGATCCCGATCAGGATAATCCCCATCAGCACGATATCGGTGCTCTGGAATTTCGAGGCCACCATGATCATCATGCCCGCACCCTTTTCCGCCGCAACCAGTTCGGCGGCCACAACTGTACCCCAGCAAACCCCCATGGCGACGCGGGCGCCGGTGAAGATTTCGGGCAGAGAGTTCGGGATGATCACATGGCGCATGATCTGCCATTTGGACGCGCCCAGCGAATAGGCGGCGTGGACCTTGGATATCCGCACGCCCGATACACCGGACCGCGCCGCAATCGCCATGATCCAAAGTGCTGCCAGGAACAGCAGGATGATCTTGCCGACCTCACCGATGCCCGCCCAGATGATCACCAGCGGGATCAGGGCCAGTGGTGGCACCGGCCGCATGAATTCCACGATCGGATCGAACCAGCCGCGGAACCAGTTGGACAGGCCCATCGCATAGCCCAAGGGAATGCCGACCAAGGCCCCCAGCAAGAAACCGACGATAACCCGGAACAGCGAATACCCCAAATGTTCGGCCAGAGTGGAGTTGCGGTAGCCGGCTGTCGCGATCTCGGTCATACGGACCCAGACAGCTTCGGGTGCAGGCAGCCAGATCGGCTCCATCTGGATGCCAGTTGCCGGGATGATATTCAGCGTCCCCTTGTCAGACATGGCCACGGTGCCGAAATCGACCCTGACTTCGTCGCCGGGTGCAATCGGTTCACCATTGACGGCGGTGATAAAGGTCTCCTCGTCCCGGCCCATGTCATCGTTACGATCGACGCGCAAAAGCTGGCTGCGATAAGCGCCAATGGCCGTGCTGTCGTTCTTGGCAATGCCATCCCCCGGCTCAATCTCGGGTGCTGCGGTTTCGACCGTGGCGGGATGCACGATAACCGCAACAGTCGCATCATCGGTCTGCCCGTCGGGGGTTGTGATCGTGTAGGTAAACGACGCATCACCCGTAAACGGCCCCGGTACATGCAGGAAACCGGGAAGCAGTTTCGACCCGGTGAATGCGCCCCAAAGCACAAAAATCAGAACAACGGAAACGACCGACGCGACAGAGTTCGACGTCACCGCACTTTCGTCGCCGAAGGTCACGGTTTTCAATGAGCTATAGTCGTGTTTCGGGGTCAGGAGACGTTTGATCCCGCTCCAGATGACCATCATCAGCAGGATCAGCAGGACATAGCCAATAATATAGGGGGCTGCGGCGAAAAGCGTTTGCAGGACGGCCCAGAGTTCAGCGCCAAGATTTCCCAGAAGTTCCATTATGCGGTCTCCGTCCGGCCCATGATTTCTTCTTCCATATCCCAGATCATGCCCAGAATTTCCTCGCGGGTTTCACCGAATTGCGGATGTTTCTTAACCTCACGCAGGTCCTGGCCAACGCCCATTTCGGCAAATGGCAGGCGGTATTCTTTGTGGATCCGCCCAGGACGCGGGGCCATCACGATCAGTCGCTCACCCAGCAGCAGCGCCTCTTCGACCGAGTGGGTGATCAGGATGATGGTCTTGCCGGTTTCCTTCCACAGTTTCAGCACCAGGCCTTGCATCTTTTCGCGGGTCAGCGCGTCAAGAGCGCCCAGCGGTTCGTCCATCAGGATCACATCGGGTTCATTGGCCAGACAACGGGCCAGGGCCACGCGCTGCTGCATCCCGCCAGACAGTTCATAAACCGCCTTTTCCTTGAAATCCTGCAAGCCAACGACATCCAGCAGATGATCAACAATCTTGGCTTTCTCGGCTTTCGGCATGCCTTTCATCGAAGGGCCAAAGCCCACGTTTTCACGCACGCTCATCCATTCGAAAAGGGCACCCTGCTGGAACACCATGCCGCGCTCCGCCGCGGGGCCGGTGACTGTGTGACCGTTGAGGATGATCTGCCCTTCGGTGGGCGCCAGAAACCCGGCCACGATGTTCAGCAATGTCGTCTTGCCGCAACCCGATGGTCCCAGCACCGACAAAAGCTCGCCCGCCTTGAGGTCGAGCGAGACATCCTTGAGCGCCTGCACGGATGATCCATTCGGCAAATCGAACCGCATGGACACCTTGTCTAATTGAAGTCCCGACATATCCCGTCCCTTGTTGTTCCGGAAAATACCTGCGCCGTTATCGTCGCGCCGCGCGGCGGCTGGCAGGGATTTTCGGGAACAAGATGGGATGACTGGCGCAGGCCCGCGCCCGCGCCAGTCAAAAGGTCTTTATTGTGCGCTGATCGTGGCCAGCGGACCGGTATTGACGTTGCCGGTGTAGCTGTCCAGCGCACCATCAATTGAACCGGACTCAACGAATACGTCTGCCACGCCTTTCATAAAGGCAGGTGCCGCACCGCCAAGCCAACGTTCTGACAACTGGTCTTCCACGCTGGGGAAGACGAATGTTGCCATGGTCTCGCGCGTGGCGTCCTCGTCCATACCGGCATCCTGTGCGATCACGGGGAGCATTTCCTCGACGCCTGATCCGTCATTCCAGGAGGCATTGGCGGCTGCAGTCACTTCCAGGAATTTGGCAACCAGTTCAGGGTTTTCGGCGACAAAGGATGCTGGTGCCGATGTCACGTCAAAGACCAGAATGCCCAGCTCTTCTTTCTCCGCACCGGTCAGCAGCACATTGCCATGCTCTTTCATGCGGCGCAGCGCGCCACCCCAGCCGCAGGACATATCGACCTGGCCTTGTGCCAGCGCCGCTGCACCTTCGGCAGGAGCCATGTCCACAACTTCGAGCGAGGCCAGATCAACACCGAAATGGTCCATCTGACGCAGGAACCCATAATGGGCCGCTGTACCAAGTGGCACGGCAACCTTCTTACCGGCCAGTTCGTCCGCGCTGTCCTTGTCGATTTCAAGGCCGGAGGACACGACGCAGTTGTCGTTTTCGGCATAGGACACGGCAACATCAAGGATCTGCAAATCCTGCCCGGCAGAGGCCGCAACCACGAAAGGCGGCACACCCTGGCTGACGGAAATCTGCACATCGCCCGATGCCATAGCAGCCGACATCGCTGTACCTGCATCGAAGCTGACCCAGTTGACCTTGACGCCCATCGCCTCGTCATAGGTTCCGTTGACCTTGGCGAACTGGAACGGCATCGGCCATTCGAGGAAATACGCCACCGTGATCTCTTCATGGCCATCTGCAAACGCTTGTGTGGCACCCGCCATCAAGGCGACACCTGCAACTGCGCTCATCAGTGTTTTGGTGAATTTCATTCGTTTTCTCCCGTGTTGCTGACCCTTGTATCGGGCCGGTTCGTGGACGGAGTTTCCCCGTCTTTATGGTGTTAGCTGACCACGATTCTGGCTGGCTTCATAGCCCCCATCGCATTCAGCGTGATCAATGGCCAAAACAATGGCCGACGCGTCCCTGTCGGCGCAAAAACAAAGGCGATGCGCGACAAGTTACCGGAGAGCGAAGGTAATTCCCGACCTCACGTCAATCATAAGAAACCTTCGGAAAATCCGAAAAGGTGACGTGAAACTGATGCTGATTTCCTATTTTTTTTATTTAATTCAAATATTTAGACTGCAATTTGGCTAATTGAACGAACCTGTCCCATCCCGTTTTGGCTATACGCATGCACCCCAACTGGCCCTATTGGTAAAGCGCCCGCTGCAGGCAAAATGCAACAGAACGCGGCAGCTTGCGAACCGGATTCGAACTGTCTGCCCTTCCACATGCTTTTGGAGAAGCCACATGGATACGCAATCATTCGCAAACGATCCCGGACACGTTGTCGAGGCGGACCGCGCCCATGTGTGGCACCACCTGTCCCAGCACAAGCCTTACGAGACGATTGATCCGCGCATCATCGTCGAGGGCAAGGGCCTGCGCGTCTGGGACATCAAGGGCAAGGAGCATATTGATGCCGTGTCCGGTGGTGTCTGGACCGTCAATGTGGGCTACGGCCGCGAGCGGATCAGCAAGGCCGTGGCCGACCAACTGACCAAGATGTGCTTTTTCGGTGGCATGGCGGGTACCATTCCGGGCGCACAGTTTTCCGAAATGCTGACCGACAAGATGCCGGGGCTGGACCGGGTTTACTATGCCAACTCAGGCTCTGAGGCGAATGAGAAGGCGTTCAAGATGGTGCGCCAGATCAGCCACAAGCATCACGGCGGCAAGAAATACAAGATCCTGTACCGTGAGCGGGACTATCACGGCACGACGATCACATCCCTATCAGCCGGCGGTCAGGAAGAACGCAACGCACAGTACGGTCCTTTCACCCCCGGTTTCGTGCAGGTGCCGCATTGCCTGGAATATCGCGCTCAGGACGGCATGGCCGGTGATGCCTATGGAGAAAAGGCGGCCCAGGCGATCGAGGATGTGATCCTGCGCGAGGGCCCCGATACCGTCGGCGCGCTGTGCCTTGAGCCGATCACCGCAGGTGGCGGCATCATTGTCCCGCCCAAGGGCTATTGGGACCGGGTGCAGGAAATCTGCAAGAAATACGACATCCTGCTACATATTGACGAGGTTGTCTGCGGCGTGGGCCGGACCGGAACATGGTTTGGTTATCAACAGTTTGGCGTCCAACCTGACATCGTGACCATGGCCAAGGGCGTGGCCTCTGGCTATGCCGCGATTTCGTGCTGCGTGACCACAAATGCTGTGTTCGAGCAGTTCAAGGACGACACCGATCACCTGAGCTATTTCCGCGATATCTCGACCTTTGGCGGCTGCACGGCGGGGCCCGCTGCGGCCATCGAAAACATGAAGATCATTGAGGAAGAGGACCTGCGCGGCAATTCCACCCGGATGGGCGAGCATTTGAAGGGCAACCTCAATGCCTTGATGGAAAAGCATGACTGGATCGGCGATGTGCGCGGCATGGGCCTGTTTGCAGGCGCAGAGCTGGTGCTGGACCGCGACACCAAGGAGCCTGTTCCGGAAAGGCAGGTGGCGGCGATTGTGGCCGATTGCATGGCGCAGGGTATCATCATCGGGGCCACCAACCGGTCGCTGCCGGGGTTCAACAACACGCTTCTCTTCGCGCCGCCGCTGATAGCGACCAAAGACGATCTGGATCAGGTCACCGATGCGGTTGATCAGGCGATTGGGCGGGTTTTGGGTTAACCTTTTGCTGGCGCAGGGGACGTTTCCACGAAACCCCTGCGAATCAAAGGTTAACGGGCAAATCGGCGTCGATTTTTGCAGTCGGCATCGCGTCGGATTTGCGTCGGCAAAACGTCGGACCCCACCGTACGGTGCCCCCGGATTAATGTAGCGGGCGCCGCGTTTGCACGCTGGAAAGGAGTGCTGATGTACAAACCCGCTGCCTTCGCCGAAGACCGCCCCGATGTGTTGGCGCGGGCCATGGCGGATATTCAGCTTGCCGCCCTTGTCACCCCATCGGCGGACGGGCTGGTGATTACCCATGTGCCGATGGTCGTCCGGCATCTGGCCGACCAGATCGTGCTGGAAACCCATGTCGCCCGGGCCAATCCGCATTGGCGGGCCGAACCGGTCGGGCCGAGTGCGGCGATCTTTCAAGGCCCGCAATCCTATGTGTCGCCGTCCTGGTATCCATCAAAGCAAGAGCATGGCAAGGTCGTGCCCACCTGGGCCTATATCGCCGTCCATGCCCATGGCACGATGGAAACTTGTCAGGATGACGATTGGCTGCAGCAACATTTGAACGCCCTGACAGACGCCAACGAGCGCGACCGCGATGCCCCCTGGCAGGTCAGCGATGCGCCGGATCGCTTTATCGGATCACTGTCACGCGGCATTGTAGGATTGCGTCTGGTCATTGACCGGCTGGAGGGCAGCTGGAAAATCAACCAGCATAAATCAGATGCCGATCAGATCGGAACCGAGGCTGGGTTGCGCAGTGCCGGACCGGATGGCGCGGCGTTGGCCGCAGCGCTGGCCCAGTCGCGGGATTAGGGCTGCGGCACAGGCGAAACGCAAACCGAACTTGCGATGGTCACTTCAGGGGCCGAACAGGTTGCTGGCGGTCCGTCGGCGTGCAGGGTTTGGGATGTCAGAAAGGTCGCAAGGCTGAGCGCGCCTGCGATCAGGATAAAGGCGTAGGCAGATAGTCTCATGGCGATCTCCGACCGGTGCATGAGGCTGATACGTGTCAGCCCCGGCTTTCCGTCGCAGATGCCGAAGATTTGCCGTTACATAGCGATCCGCATGGTAGCCGCCCTGTCATCCTGCGTCTGACGGATGATGTCCTGCGTGGCGGCAAAGGCGGCTTTCGCCAGATCGGTTTGGCGCTGGTCCGCTTGCGCCGCGATATCATCGCGCAGGGCGGCCTGCTGCGGGTCGTCGGTATCGGGAAGCGGCAGCATCCGGTTTTCGACCACGCTGCGCGCGATCTCGGGGCCACGGCTGCTTGGGCCTGCATCAAGTACAATGGGCCGGGCATCCGCATCGCGCGCGGCATTGGCCCGATCGGTGGGGGTCGTGGCGGTTGGTGGCGGCCCTTCGGTGCCCGCAATGGTCGCGCGATCTCTGATCTGGGTGGCCGTTGGCCCGGTGGGCATCATCGCCCCAGCGGCGCGGCTGTCGGCTATACTGTCTGTCAACATGACGAGATTTCCATTCGTACTTCACTGACCCAATCGGTCGCATCAGCGGGTTAAGGGAACCTTAATCCCGACGCCTCTGGCGCTGTGAATCTTACGGGTTGGTTAACGCCGACATTAGGCCGGGTCGAGCAAGACGACCGCGACCGTTCGATAAGTCCAGACCCGTGGACGACCGGTGCGATGACGTTCCAGCAGCGGCCTGATCCAGCGGGGCTGCGGTTTGATCAGTGCATCGAGGTTGCGAACCTGATGGGATACATCCTGTGGAACGATCTGCGTCTGCCCTGCCAGATCGCCGCGCTTGCAAATCACCTGAATGGGGGGAGAGGCCCGCCCGTAATCCGGCACTGTTATCTTGGCAGGCGTCGTGAAGGTCAGCTGGAATACGCTCGTCTGCGCGACGCACTCCGCGCCCTCGACCAGACCACGCCCGGCGATGGTGTCCCAGACCTCTGGCCCTCTGATCTGGGTGGTGACGTTGACCGGCAGCATGCCTTGATAACCGGGCGCTGCCTGGGCAAAGGGCGTGGCAGTCGGCATGGCAGTATATGTCTGCGGACCAGATGTGCAGCCCGAAAGACCGAGTAGTGCGCAGATGAGAAATCGTCTTGGCATCGGCATTTTCAAAATTATGAACTGTGTTCATATCCCTCAAGCACTGTCTTGTAAAGGCTTGCTCTCTGGTGTCGATACGTCCAGTGTGGCCCAACACTAAGGCCAGTCCATGTCGATATCCGTCGAGACCTTTTTTCTTGATCCTGCCGCCGAAGGCACATTGCAGTCGCGCATCCAGCAGATGGTTGCTCAGGGCATTCTGGAGGGCCGTTTTCGCCCCGGTGAACGCCTGCCATCGTCCCGCAAGATGGCGCAGCATCTGGGGGTCAGCCGGATCACGGTCACACTGGCATACACTGAACTGGTGGCAGATGATTATCTGACATCGCGGGGTCGGTCGGGCTATTTCGTGTCGGAAAATGCCCCCGAACCCCCCGCCTTTCCCGCCCAGCGCTTTGGCACGGGCACGGTTGACTGGACCCGGGCCATTGGGCGGCAGTTCACGCCGGGCCTGAGCATGGACAAGCCGGCCGATTGGGCCAGCTATCGTTATCCGTTCATCTATGGGCAGGCGGACAAGACCCTGTTCGATTCCGCCAATTGGCGCCTTTGCGCATTGCAGGCGCTGGGGATGCGGGATTTTGTGGCGCTGACATCGGATTACTTCGATGGTGACGATCCGAAACTGGTTGAATTCATCACCCGTCAGACCCTGCCCCGGCGCGGCATTCTGGCCAGCCGTGATGAGGTGCTGGTGACCATGGGCGCGCAGAACGCGCTGTGGCTCGCCGCACAAGTCCTGCTGAACAGCCGCAGGCGCGCGGCGATCGAGGATCCGTGTTACCCTGCCCTGCGCACGATCCTGATGCAGTCGCGCTGTCAGCTGAGCACAGTGCCGGTGGATGCGGATGGATTGCCACCCGACGCGTTGCCAGAGGGGACGGATGTGGTGTTCACCACCCCCAGCCACCAATGCCCGACCACGGCGACCATGCCCATCGCCCGGCGCAAGGCGCTGCTCGACAAGGCAGAGGCCGAGGATTTCGTGATTGTCGAGGATGATTACGAATTCGAGATGTCGTTTCTGAAATCGCCGTCCCCGTCGCTGAAATCGCTCGATCAGAACGGGCGGGTGATCTATGTGGGCTCGTTTTCCAAATCGCTGTTTCCGGGGTTGCGGCTGGGCTACCTGGTTGGCCCTGCGCCGTTTATCCGCGAGGCGCGCGCGCTGCGTGCCACGGTGCTGCGCCACCCGCCGGGTCATATCCAGCGCACGGTGAGCTATTACTTGTCATTGGGCCATTACGATGCGCTGGTCCGCCGGATGAGCCGCGCCTATCACGAGCGCCGCAAGGTGCTGGACGAGGCGCTGAAGGCGCATGATCTGACCGTGGCGGGGCAAGGCACCTATGGCGGGTCCTCGGTTTGGCTGCGCGCCGCGGATGGGGTGGATACGACGCTGCTGGCCGAAAGATTGCGCGCCGATGGCGTGTTGATAGAGCCCGGTGCGCCGTTCTTTGCAGGCGAAGACCCGCCGCGCGCATACTTCCGGCTGGCCTATTCATCGATTGATACAGGGCGTATCCCCGAGGGCATTGCCAGGATTGCCCACGCCATTCGAAATTGACGATTATTGAGACCTGTATTCTCAAAAAATATCGCTCTGGACTTAATGGCCATCACCGGTTGGACCTAACGCGACTCTGTGGGAAAACCTAGTGTCCGCTCAGCAAAACGGGGCATTTGGCACCGTCATTGACCGATCCACGGGGAAGGGACCATTCCAATGAAGATGACCACCGAAGAAGCATTCGTCAAAACGCTGCAGGCCCATGGCATCCGCCATGCCTTTGGCATTATCGGGTCGGCCATGATGCCGATTTCGGATATCTTCCCCGCCGCTGGCATCACGTTCTGGGACTGCGCCCATGAAGGGTCTGCCGGCATGATGGCTGATGGCTACACCCGTGCGACCGGTGAGATGTCGATGATGATCGCCCAGAACGGTCCCGGCATCACCAACTTCGTGACCGCTGTCAAAACCGCCTATTGGAACCACACCCCTTGCCTGCTGGTCACCCCGCAGGCCGCCAACAAGACCATCGGTCAGGGTGGTTTCCAGGAAATGGAACAGATGAACCTGTTTGCCGATTGCGTGGCCTATCAGGAAGAGGTCCGCGACCCGTCCCGCATCTGTGAGGTGCTGGCCCGCGTGATTGCCAAGGCGCATCGTCTGTCCGGCCCCGCCCAGATCAACATTCCGCGCGATTTCTGGACCCAGGTCATTGATATCGAAATCCCCGAACCGGTGATGTTCGAGGTTAGCCCCGGTGGCGAGACATCCATCGCCAAGGCGGCCGAACTGCTGTCCAATGCCAAGTTCCCCGTGATCCTGAACGGTGCCGGTGTGGTGCTGGCCGAGGGTGGCATTGAGGCATCGAAGGTTCTGGCCGAGCAGTTGGACGCCCCAGTTTGCGTGGGCTACCAGCACAACGATGCCTTTCCCGGCAACCACCCGCTGTTTGCGGGGCCGTTGGGCTATAATGGCTCAAAGGCAGGCATGGAGCTGATCAGCAAGGCCGATGTCGTGCTGGCGCTTGGCACCCGGTTGAACCCGTTTTCGACCCTGCCGGGCTATGGTATCGATTACTGGCCCAAAGATGCGAAGGTCATTCAGGTCGATATCAACCCTGACCGCATTGGTCTGACCAAGAAGGTCACCGTTGGTATCGTGGGGGATGCGGCGAAGGTGGCCAAGGGTATCACCGCTGCACTGGCTGACACCGCAGGCGATGCAGGCCGCGATGAGCGCAAGGCGATGATTGCGCAGACGAAATCGGCCTGGGCGCAGGAACTGTCATCGCTCGATCACGAAGATGACGATCCCGGCACCACATGGAACGAGCGTGCGCGGGCCGCCCGCCCCGACTGGATGTCACCCCGTCAAGCATGGCGTGCCATTCAGGCGGCAATGCCGGAGAACGCGATCATTTCCTCCGATATCGGGAACAACTGCGCGATCGGGAATGCTTATCCGTCCTTCCCGACAGGCCGCAAATATCTGGCCCCCGGCCTCTTTGGCCCTTGTGGTTATGGTCTGCCGTCCATCGTAGGTGCCAAGATCGGTTGCCCGGATGTGCCGGTGATCGGTTTTGCCGGTGACGGTGCGTTTGGTATTGCCGTGAACGAATTGACCGCCATTGGCCGCGATGAATGGCCTGCCATCACACAGATCGTGTTCCGCAACTATCAGTGGGGCGCGGAAAAGCGCAATTCGACCCTGTGGTTCGATGACAATTTCGTCGGCACCGAGTTGGACATGAAGGTGTCTTATGCGGGCATCGCGCAGGCCTGTGGTCTGATCGGGGTGCAGGCCAAGACGATGGATGAACTGACTCACGTGCTGAAACAGGCGATCAGGGATCAGATGGACAACAACAAGACCACGCTGATCGAGGTTATCCTGAACCAGGAACTGGGCGAGCCGTTCCGCCGTGATGCCATGAAGAAACCTGTGCGTGTTGCTGGCATCGACAAAGCGGATATGGCGGCCGAGTAATCGGTGCCATTCGATCTTGGCCCCGGCACGACGGCGGCCCTGGCTATTGCACTGCTGGGGGCCGCGTTCGTCCGGGGCTATTCGGGTTTCGGGTTTTCGGCGATCTTCATTGCCTTCGCGGCTTTGCTGACCAACCCGCTCCCGCTGATACCGGTGGTGTTTTCATGCGAAATGCTCATGACAGTCTTTCAGGCCCGCGGCATTCAAGGGGCTGTGGACTGGCGGCGGGTGTTTGCGTTGCTCGCGGGGGCGGCGGTGGTTTTGCCCGCGTCGGTCTGGTTCATCCTGTCGCTGGGCGAAGGGACCGTGCGGCTGGCGGTATCGCTGATCGTTCTGGTGATGTCCTTGGTCCTGCTCTCGGGCTGGACGTTGCAGCGCACCATCCGCAGCCCCGGTCATATTGGCGTCGGCATGGTGTCGGGCCTGTGCAACAGCGCGGGGATCGGCGGTCTGCCCGTTGCCGCATTCATGACGGCCCAGCCAATGGAAGCCGCCCGATTTCGCGCCACAATGATCGTCTACCTGACGGGCCTCGACCTGATCACCATGCCTCTTCTTTGGGCCGGTGGGTTGGTCACATGGGAAACCGCGTTGGGTGTCGGCCTGGCCTTTCCACTGCTGGGTCTGGGTGTCTGGCTGGGGGGGCGTCAGTTTCTGGCTGCTTCCCCCTCCACATTCCGGCGATTTGCGGTGATGTTGCTGTTGACGCTGTCCGTGCTTGGACTGCTGCGCGCCATGATAGGGATCTGACATGACATCACCGTTTCTTTCCACCCGCGAGGCACAGGCCCCGCAAGACCTGATCGACCGGGCCAAGCGGTTTGGTGCGCCACGGGTGGCGATCGCCCGCGCCGGTGCGCCGCTGCCGATGGAGGCCGCAGAGGACGCGACAAAGGCCGGCATCATGGTGCCTGTGTTCGTGGGTGAGGCGGATATGATCCGCGCCGAGGCGGATAAGCTGGGCTGGGATATTATGGGCTATGCCCTGCACGACACCACGGGTGAGGAGGAAGCGGGCCGCGTGGCCGCCGCCCTGTGTGGTGCGGGTGAGGCGGATGTGTTGATGAAGGGGCAATTGCACACCGATGTGTTCATGAAGGCCGCCGTGTCCCGCGATGCGGGGCTGCGCACAGGGCAGCGGTTTGTGCATATCTTTCATATCACCCATCCGGATGGCGGTCGCCCGATCCTGATTTCGGATGCCGCCGTGAACGTGGCCCCTGATCTGGCGACGCGCCAGTCGTCGATTATCGAGGTGAAGGATCTGCTGAACCGGCTGGGCAATGACCGACCCAAGATCGCGATCCTGTCGGCGACAGAGAGCGCTATTCCGTCGGTGCCGTCTTCGATGGACGGGCAGGCGCTGGCAGGGTGGGCGCGAGAGAATGTGGACGGTGTGGATGTGTCAGGGCCGCTAGCGTTCGATCTGATCATGTCGCCCAAGGCGGTGGCGACCAAGAAGCTGACCGCTGATCCTGTGGCGGGGCAGGCCGATGCGATCATCGTGCCGGATATCGTGTCGGGCAATGCGCTCTTCAAAGCCTTCGTCTATCTGACTGGGGGTTGTGCGGCGGGTGTTGTGACGGGGGCGAAGGTGCCGATCCTGCTGACCTCGCGGGCCGATCCACCAGCCGCGCGAATTGCTTCTGCGGCTTTGGCATCGATCAAATGCGGGTTGCCAAAATGATCCTAGTTCTAAACGCCGGCTCATCCTCATTGAAAATCAAGGTCTTCGACGAGGAACTAAACAGCATCATCAAGGGACGGGTGACCAACCTTGGTACATCCGGGCAGCTGCGGCTGGGCGATGAAGTGAAAGAGGTCGAAACCCGCGATCACGCCGAAGCACTTGATCTGATGCTGAACGCACTGGCCGCTGCGGGATATCCGCTGACCGCGTTCAAGACAGCCGCGCATCGTGTGGTGCATGGCGGCACGATCTTGACTCAGCCGGCCCGTCTGACCCCCACCGCGATTGCCGCGATTGAAAGCGTCATTCCGCTGGCCCCGCTGCATAACCCCAATAACCTCGCCGGTATCTACGCGCTGCAGAAAACAGCGCCTGACATGCCGCAATATTGCAGCTTCGGCACCGCGTTTCATGCCACGAACCCCCCGGTTGCGGTACGCTACGCCATCCCGCAGACCCATCATGATGCGGGCATACGCCGGTACGGGTTTCACGGGTTGAGCTACGACAACATGGTCTCCGATTTCGGTGATGCATTGCCCGAGCGTCTGCTCGCATTCCATCTGGGCAACGGCACCAGCCTCTGCGCCATTCATCACGGCAAATCCATCGCGACCTCGATGGGGTATTCGCCGCTATCGGGTCTGACGATGGGAACGCGTGCCGGTGATATTGACGGGGCAGCGGTGCTGCGGATGTCAAAATCGTTGGGCGAGGATGAGACCGACCGCATGCTCAACAACAACTCCGGTCTGCGGGCGCTGGCGGGTGATTGGAACATGAAACATCTGCTGGAGCGCGAGGACGATGCCGCCAAATTCGCGGTCGAGCATTTCTGCTATTGGGCCGCCCGCCATGCCGGATCGGCCATTGTCGCGATGGGCGGCTTGGATGCTGTCGCATTTACCGGGGGGATTGGTGAGAATGCCGCCCCTGTCCGCGATAGGATCATGCAGCATCTGTCGCTGTTTGGCGACGTGCCGGTGCATGTCATTGAAGCCGACGAAGAGAAACAGATCGCCCGCGATGCGCTGGCCCTGATGGCCGAGGGGCGCTGACGGATGGATGCCCTGCTGACCCTTACCGATCTGACCGGACAGGAGTTTGTGATCCTGACCGTGATCGTGGTGGTCGCAGGCATCGTGCGTGGGTTTTCGGGATTTGCCCTGTCGGCGATGGTGATGGCGACAGGTGTTCTGATCCTGCCTCCGATCCAGCTGATCCCAATCTGCTGGTGTCTGGAGATGGTCGCATCACTGATGATGGCGCGGTCCGGCTGGCGGGAGGCGGACCGGAGCATTGTCATGGGTCTTGTCATCGGCTCCGCGGTCGGTGTGCCGATTGGTCTGGCCTTGCTGACATCGCTGCCGGTGGAGACATCGAAGCTGATCGTGCTGGTGGTCATCATCGTATTGGCAGTGACCCAACTGGCCAAGATCAGGCTGGCGTTTCTGGCGACGCGCGCAGGCCTTTACCTGTCGGGCCTTGTGGCCGGGATCGTGACCGGGGTCGCCCATGTCGGTGGCATGGTTGTGGCGCTTTATGTGCTGTCGCAGGATGCCACGGCGGCCAAGATGCGCGCGGCGCTGGTGCTGTTTTTGTTCATCAGCATGTTCACGTCACTGATCTATTACGTGCTCGCTGATGTCATGGATATGCAGGCCGTCTGGCGTGGCTTGGCTTTTGCGCTACCAACCGCCGCAGGTGTGTTTACCGGCCAATGGCTGTTCACCCCGCGCTTCGCCGCCTATTATCGCCCCTTCTGCCTGTCGCTTTTGTGCGCGCTGGCAGGTGCGGCCCTTGTCCGCACACAATTCGCTTGAAAGGTTTGCCCCATGTCCCTTGATCAGCCCCAGCTTGATACGTCGCCCAAGGTTTCGGACGAGGTGCGCAAGACGACCTGCTACATGTGCGCCTGCCGCTGCGGGATCAATGTGCATATGAAGGGTGGCAAGGTCGCCTATATCGAGGGCAACAAGGATCATCCGGTGAACCGGGGGGTGCTGTGCGCCAAGGGCAGCGCGGGCATCATGCAGCATAATGCGCCGTCGCGGCTGCGGGCGCCGCTGAAGCGCGTCGGCCCGCGCGGGTCGGGCGAGTTCGAGGAGATTTCCTGGGAAGAGGCGCTAACGATTGCGACGGATTGGCTGGCGCCCATTCGAGCCGAAGCCCCCGAGAAGCTGGCGTTCTTCACAGGTCGCGATCAGTCGCAATCTTTCACGTCCTTCTGGGCACAGGGGTTTGGCACCCCGAACTATGCCGCCCATGGGGGGTTCTGTTCGGTGAATATGGCTGCCGCTGGCATCTACACGATGGGCGGTGCGTTCTGGGAATTTGGTCAGCCGGACTGGGACCATACCAAACTCTTCATGCTGTTCGGCGTGGCCGAGGACCATGACAGCAATCCGATCAAGATGGGCATCGGCAAGATCAAGGCGCGTGGGGCGCGGATGATCGGGGTGAACCCGATCCGCACCGGCTATAACGCGGTGGCCGATGATTGGGTGGGCATCACGCCGGGCACCGATGGGCAGTTCATCCTTGCGCTGATCCATTGCCTGATGAAGGCGGGCAAAGTTGATCTGGATTATCTGGCGCGGTTCACCAATGCGTCTGTACTGGTGAATGAAGACCCCAAATCGGATCAGTTCGGCCTGTTTTTGCGCGATGCCGATGGTCAGCCGCAGGTCATCGACCGGCGCACCGGGGCGCTGGCCCCGTGGAACGGACAAGGGGTGGAGCCTGATCTGGCCGCCACCCATCGCGCCAAGGGTGTGACCCACCGCCCGGTGTTTCATCTGATGGCGGATCGTTATCTGTCGGATGATTATGCGCCAGAGGCAGTTGCGGAAAGCTGCGGTATTTCGGCGAAACGTATTCGCGCGATTGCGGCTGATCTGGCCCGCGTCGCCTTTGACCAGGCGATTGAGTTGGATCGGGAGTGGACGGATTTCCGGGGCAAGACACACGAAAAGATGGTGGGGCGACCAGTGTCATTCCACGCGATGCGCGGGATTTCGGCGCATTCCAACGGGTTCCAGACCTGCCGCGCGCTGCATGTGTTGCAGATCATCCTCGGGTCGGTCGAGGTGCCGGGCGGCATGCGGTTCAAACCGCCCTACCCCAAGCCTGCGACCGCCCACCCGAAACCGCATGGCAAGGTCACGCCGGGTGCGGCGCTGGACGGTCCGCATCTTGGCTATACCCATGGGCCGGAGGATTTGCTGATCGACGCGGATGGCAAGCCGACCCGGATCGACAAGGCGTATAGCTGGGAAAACCCGATGTCGGCCCATGGGCTGATGCATATGGTGATCTCGAACGCCCATGCGGGCGATCCTTACAAGATCGACACGCTGTTCATGTATATGGCCAACATGTCTTGGAATTCGTCGATGAATGTCGGCGGTGTGATGAAGATGCTGACGGACAAGGGCGAGGAT
Organism: Yoonia sp. SDW83-1; assembly: GCF_046762885.1. Taxonomy (NCBI): domain Bacteria; kingdom Pseudomonadati; phylum Pseudomonadota; class Alphaproteobacteria; order Rhodobacterales; family Paracoccaceae; genus Yoonia; species Yoonia sp. SDW83-1. Next base: position 109,690 of record NZ_JBKQXO010000004.1, on the reverse strand, counting down.
GGCGAATATGTCATTCCGCACATCATCTATTCAGACGCGTATTCATCGGAAATGGTGGCCTATGCCGACCTGATCCTGCCCGACACGACCTATCTGGAGCGGCATGATTGCATTTCGCTGCTCGACCGTCCGATTTGCGAGGCTGATGGCGTGGCCGATGCGATCCGCTGGCCGGTGGTGGAGCCGGACCGCGATGTGCGCGGGTTCCAGTCGGTGCTGTGCGAACTGGGTGGGCGGCTGGGCCTGCCGGGGTTTGTCAATGACGATGGCAGCCAGAAATACGCCGATTATGCCGATTACATCACCAACCATATCCGCCGCCCCGGCATTGGCCCGCTGGCAGGTTTCCGGAACGCCGATGGGTCCGGCAAGGGGCGCGGCGATGTGAACCCCGACCAGTTGCAGGCTTATATCGCCAATGGCGGGTTCTGGATCGAGCATGTTCCCGAAAACGCCGCCTATTACAAACCGTTCAGCAAGGATTATCAGGACTGGGCGGTGAAGATGGGGTTCTACGATGTAGAACAGCCCTATATCTTTCAGCTTTACGTCGAACCCCTGCGCAAGTTTCAGGCGGCCGCCGAAGGGATCGGCACCCGCCAGCCACCAGAGCATCTGCGTGGCCGTATCAAGGTCACGATGGACCCACTGCCGATCTGGTATCCGCCTTTCGAGGATGGGCATGTGGACCCGATGGAATACCCGATCCACGCCCTGACTCAACGGCCCATGGCGATGTATCATTCCTGGGGCACCCAGAACGCGTGGCTGCGGCAAATCCACGGACATAACCCGCTTTATGTCCCGACCAAGGTGTGGGAGGCGAACGGGTTTGCGGAGGGTGATTGGGCCAAGGTAACATCGGCGCATGGGTCCATCGTGGTGCCGGTTGCGCATCAGGCGTCGCTGAACGAAAACACCGTCTGGACCTGGAACGCCATCGGCAAGCGCAAGGGCGCCTGGGCGCTGGGTGAGGATGCGAGCGAGGCGACCAAGGGGTTCCTGCTGAACCACCTGATCCATGAATTGCTGCCGCCCAAGGGGGATGGGCTGCGTTGGGCCAATTCCGACCCGATCACGGGTCAAGCAGCGTGGTTTGATTTGCGCGTGAAGATCGAGAAATCCGCGGTGCCGAACGAGGCACAACCGGCGCTGCCCCCGATCAAGTCGCCGGTGGGCAAGGGGCCGAGCGCACTGGAATGGAAGGTTGGGGAATGATCGCCAACATTTTGTCCGCATTCGAGGAAGACGGTGCAACCTATGTAGGCTTCGCAACTGACAGCGCGGGCGCAGAGTATGTAACGCTTTCCTTGGCTGATGGGTCAGATCCGCAAGACAAGGCCCTCGGCCTTGGGGGGCTTCACATCGAAGTCAATGATCAGTCGAACAGTGGCTACGATCTGGTGCGCTGGATCAAGATAGAGCCGTCGGCCGTTACACTTACCGTCGACAAGACAGTGTGCTCTGATGCAATCGATGCCTTACGCATCGAAATCCCTCCGCAGGCACCAGATCGCGTGAAGGTGCTAGCTGCACTGCGCGAAATTTGCCGGGCCGCCGCAGTGCCAGTCGAGGGTTAGTAGTATGACCAACCGCCAAATCCTTCTCCTTATCGCTGCATTTGTCACCCTGACATTTGGTAGCTTCATCTGGTTCATTGTCACTTGGGACCCATGTGCCTGTGCACCCTCCGGCCTGACCATGCCGCCCCAATCCGAAAGGGCCTTTGTATGACCCAACTCCCCCCGCCCTCCGCCAAGAAGCTGGGCCTTGTGATTGATCTGGACACCTGCGTGGGCTGTCATGCCTGTGTGGTGTCCTGCAAAGGCTGGAATACCGAGAATTATGGCGCGCCACTGTCAGACCAGAACGCCTATTCCGGGGCCGCGTCTGGTACGTTCCTGAACCGCGTGCATTCCTACGAGGTGCAGCCGGAACAGGGTACCGCACAGCTGATCCATTTCCCGAAATCCTGCCTGCATTGCGAGGATGCCCCTTGTGTGACCGTCTGTCCGACAGGGGCCAGTTACAAGCGGGTCGAGGATGGGATCGTTCTGGTCAATGAAAGTGACTGTATCGGATGTGGCCTATGCGCCTGGGCCTGCCCTTATGGCGCGCGGGAGCTGGACGCCAAGGAGGGTGTGATGAAGAAATGCACCCTTTGCGTCGACCGTATCTATAACGAGAACCTGCCCGAAGAAGACCGCCAGCCTGCCTGTGTGCGCACCTGCCCTGCAGGGGCCCGGCACTTCGGCGATCTGGGCGACCCGGACAGTGACGTGTCACAGCTTGTCGCGGAACGTGGCGGGTTCGACCTGATGCCCGAGCAAGGCACGAAACCGGTCAACAAATACCTGCCGCCGCGGCCCAAGGATGTGGAACCGCAGATCGATATTCTGGCGCCCTATCTGGAGCCTGTGGCACAGGACGGCGCGGGCTTTGCCCATTGGCTGGACAAGGCACTGTCCGCCCTACCCGGAGGCGCGAATTAATGCATCCCGCAGCATCAGTTATCATTTTCAATACGTTTTCGGGCCTTGGGTTCGGTCTGTTGTTCTGGCTGGGCATGGGTGTGCTGGTCCCGACGGGGTGGGACGCGTTTATCTGGTTTGCCATTGCCTATCTCTTTGCAGTCGGCGGATTGATTGCGTCCACGTTTCACCTCGGTCATCCCGAACGGGCGATCAAGGCGTTCAGCCAGTGGAAGACAAGCTGGCTGAGCCGTGAAGGTGTCTGCGCTGTTTTTGCCCTGATCGTGATGGCGATCTATGGGGCCGGGCTGATTTTTGCGGGTACCCGGCTGGGGTTAGTCGGTATCATCGGCGGGTTGGCATCGCTGGGCGTCGTGTTCACAACGTCGATGATCTATGCCCAGATGAAAACCGTGCCCCGCTGGCGGCACTGGACCACCCCGGCGATGTATCTGCTGTTGTCGCTTGGCGGTGGTGCTTTGCTCGCGGGGCAGGTCCGCATCGCTGCGGTTCTGCTGATCATCGGGGGCATTTTGCAGATGTTCGCATGGGGCATGGGCGACCGGCGATTTGCCGAGGCTGGCACGACGATGGCGACCTCCACCGGGTTGGGCCATATCGGCAAGGTTCGCGCGTTCGAGCCGCCGCATACGGGCACCAATTACCTGATGCGCGAGTTCATTCATGTGGTGGGCCGCAAACATGCCGATCAGTTGCGGATCATCACGATTGGACTGGCCTTCGTGCTGCCGGTGGTTTTGCTGCTGCTGCCGTTTCCGCATGTCTTTGCAGCGCTGGCCGTGCTGGCCCATATCGCGGGGGTTCTGACCTTGCGCTGGCTGTTCTTTGCGCAGGCCGAACATGTGGTGGGGCTGTATTACGGGAAGCGGTGAGGTCCCGGATCAGGTCCGGGACGGTGTTACGCATCACAAATCCTGCGGCACCCGCACCTTCAGCCCAGCGTCGCGCAGAACTTTCAGAATACTGTCCACGTGGGCCTGATCGCGGGCTTCGATCACGATTTCCAGTTCCGCCTGTTTCAGCGAAACGCTTTGCATCATCCGCTGGTGGATCACTTCGATCACGTTCGCGCCCGCATCCCCGATGATCCTTGAAATCTTGGACAACTGCCCGGGCGTATCGTCGATTTCGAACACCAGCCGGGTGATCCGGCCGTCGCGCATCAAGCCGCGCACAATCAGGGTGGATAGCAGCCGCGAGTCGATATTGCCGCCGCAGACGACCAGCCCGACTTTCTTACCCGCAAAATGGTCGAGATGTTTCTTGATAACGGCCAGCCCCGCACCGGCGGCCCCTTCCGCGACGAGCTTTTCATAGGATAACAGATCGAATACCGCCTGTTCGATTTCCGGCTCAGTGGCGCTGTCCACCCGGTCGACCAGCTTGCGGATAACGTCCAGATTGCCGGGGCTGGGCTTGCGCACGGCGATACCCTCGGCCAGCGTGGACCCGGCGAAATTGGGGCTGGTGTCGTCGAAATGGGCCTTGGCTGCGTCAAAGACATGGGCCTGCGCGCCGATGATTTCGATCTCGGGTTTGATTGCCTTCGCCGCCACGGCGATTCCCGCGATCAGCCCGCCACCGCCGATGGGCACGACGATGCAATCCAGATCGGGTTGCTGTTCGAGCATCTCAAGCGCGACGGTGCCCTGCCCAGCGGCCACAACAGGATCATCAAAGGGATGGATAAAGGTCATGCCACGCTCTGCCGCCAGATCAAGCGTGAACTGCACGCTGTCGTCAAAGCCCGCCCCATGGATCACCACCTCAGCCCCCAAATCGCTGGTGCGCTGGATTTTGTTGAAGGGCGTGCCTTCGGGCATCACGATGGTGGACGGAATGCCCAGCTGAGTGGCATGGAAGGCAACGCCTTGCGCGTGGTTGCCCGCGCTGCATGCTATGACGCCATGTTTGCGCGCGTCTTCGGACAGGGTCAGCAGCTTGGCAAGCGCACCGCGCGCCTTGAACGCGTTGGTGTGCTGCAGGTTTTCAAGCTTGAGATAAAGGTCGATGCCCAGATGGTGCGACAGCCGGGTGGCGGGCACTGTCGGTGTGCAGATCGTGGCGGATTGGATCGCCTCGTAAGCGGCACGAATATCGTCAACGTGCAATATCACCGGCACCTCCCACTGGTGCGCGCCGGTGCGGCCTGTGCCAAAATTCTTGGTAAGAATTTTGTCCAGAATTTTCGAAAATTCTGGTGCCCTAGCTGCGAATGCGCGCCTCTGTTTCTGCGTCGAACAGATAGATGCGCTTGGGATCGATGTGAATACCCACTTTCGCCCCTTCGGCAGAGCGGTCATCGCCCCGTTCTTCGACAATCACACGCTCGCCGGTGTCGCTGGTCAGATAGGCAAAGGACACGCCGCCCAGGCTTTCTGTCAGCTCGACTGTGTGGGTGTCGCCTGCGGGATCAATCAGAATATGTTCCGGCCGGGCACCGACACTGACCGCTTTGCCGTCATAAGCGGTGCTGATCAACCCATCAAAGCTTGCGCCAAGGCCCGGCGCGCTGACGCTGCCGCCATTGGCGACGCCATTCACAAAGTTCATCGCAGGTGACCCGATAAAGCCAGCCACAAATTTGTTGTCGGGATCGCGATAAAGATCCATCGGCGCGCCCACCTGTTCGATTTTGCCAAGGCGCAGCACCACGATCTTGTCGGCCAGCGTCATCGCCTCGACCTGGTCATGGGTGACGTAGATCATCGTCGCCCCGATTTCCTTGTGCAGGCGGGCGATTTCGACACGCATTTCCACCCGTAGCTCCGCGTCAAGGTTCGAGAGCGGTTCATCGAACAGGAACACCTCTGGCCCGCGCACAATGGCCCGCCCGATGGACACACGCTGGCGCTGACCACCGGACAGGGCCGATGGTTTGCGATCCAGAAATTGTTCCAGTTTCAGAATACGGGTGGCCTCGGCCACTTTCTTGTCGATCTCGGGCTTGGGATGGCCGTTCATCTTCAACCCGAAGCCCATGTTGTCCTTGACCGTCATATGCGGGTAAAGCGCGTAGGTCTGGAACACCATCGCGACACCGCGTTCGGACGGGTCCATGCGGGTCACGTCACGGGTGCCGATATTGATCTGGCCTTCGGTGGTTTCCTCAAGGCCCGCCACCATCCGCAAGAGCGTGGACTTGCCGCAGCCCGACGGGCCCACAAAGACGCAGAATTCGCCGTCATTGATTTCCAGATCGATCCCGTGGATGACCTGCACATCGCCGTAGCGCTTGATCACTTTGTTCAGCGTAACACCTGACATGGTCTAAATCCCCGTTGCTTCTTTTGTTTCATAGTCCGGGAAGCTCCAGTTCTGGGCGTCCCTTGCGATCTTTTCGGCAGTCTCTTTCAAAATCGGCACATAGCCTTCGAGCCCGGCCAGATTGGTGCGCCCTGTCGTGCTGGTGACTGACAAGGCCCCCAGCACCCGGCCACCTTCTGACAGGATCGGCATGGCGATGCAGATGATCCCCGGTTCGTGTTCTTCGCGGTCAAAGCCATAGCCGTTGCTGCGGATATCGGCGAGTTCTTCGCGCAGGGCCTCTGCATCGGTCAGCGTGTGCACGGTAAATTTGTGAAAGCTTTGTTGCGCGATGATCCGGTCCATGCTGTCGGTGTCGGTAAAGGCCAGCATCACCTTGCCTACACCTGTGCAATAGGCCGGGCCAACCTTGCCAGCCTGGCTATACATCTGGACGGGTTTGCCAGCGTTGCGCTTGTCGACGTAAAGCACCTGCGCATTGTCAAGTTGCGCCAGATGCACCGTTTCGCCAACGGCTGCGCTGAGTGCGTCGATATGGGGCCGCGCGATTGGTGCAAGCGTTGACTGTTCCCAGGCGGCATGGGCCAGACGCACCAGCCGGATACCGGGGGCGTAGGTCTGCCGATCCGGGTCATAGGCCAGCATCTGCTGGTTTGTGAGCGTCTGCACGAACCGGTAAAGCGTGGGTTTGGGATAGTCAGACTGGGCCAGCAATTCGGCAAACCGGACAGGCCGACCGAAGGCCGCCACCTGATCCAGCACATGTAGTGCTTTGCCGACTGTGCCGTCACCGGTCACATGTCCCATGATCCCTCCCCGTCCTTTGCGGCCTTTGACACCGTTCTCCTCTCCGGTGCAGCCTTGGACTGTTGACAAGGCTAGCCGAGTCGCGGTTTAGTATCAATATCCAAAACCAAGTTTCAAATAATGAGACAGGGTAACACTATGGAAGCACCTAGGGAGGATACCATGCATTCCATTCTAAAGACGTCGCTTGCGGCGTTCGTTGCTGCTGGCGTGTCGGCGACTGCCGCCTTTGCCGATGCACACGCATCGCTGTCAGGCGATCTGCGCATCATTTCCGACATGTCAAACCCCGCCCCGCGGGCCGTGATGGAGGGCATGGTTGCCGATTTCGGCGCACTGCACCCCGACCTGAATGTCGAGCTAACCATCGTTGACCGCGAAGCGTGGAAAACCCAGATCCGTAACGCGCTGGGTGCCAACCCGCCCGACGTGGTGAACTGGTATGCGGCCAACCGCATGCGTCCTTATGTGGATGCCGGTCTGTTCGCCGATATCTCTGACCTTTGGGCCGAGCCTGAGTTCGAGGCACTGGCATCCACCAAAGGTGCGATGACCCTCGACGACAAGCAGTGGGGTGTACCTTACACCTACTACCAGTGGGGCGTCTATTATCGCAAAGACATCTTCGACCAGTATGGCCTGTCAGAGCCGACCACCTGGGAAGAAGAGATGGCTAACTGCCAGACCCTGCTCGACAATGGTGTGAAGTGCTACACCATCGGCACCAAGTTCCTGTGGACCGCTGGCGGCTGGTTTGACTACATCAACAGCCGCACCAACGGCTATGATTTCCACATGGAACTGGCCCGTGGTGAAGTGCCGTGGACAGATGACCGTGTCCGTCAGACATTCGCTAACTGGCGTCAGCTGATCGACATGGGCGCTTTTATCGATGATCACCAGAACTTCAGCTGGCAGGAAGCCCTGCCCTTCATGCTGAACGGCGACGCCGCTGCTTACCTGATGGGTAACTTTGCTGTGGCGGCGATGCGTGATGGCGGTCTGACTGACGATCAACTGGATTTCTACCAGTTCCCCGTCATCAACGCTGATGTCGATTACGCCGAAGATGCGCCAACGGACACGTTCCACATCGCATCCGGTGCGCAGAACATGGACGCAGCCAAGGAGTTCCTGCGCTTCGTCACATCTGCCGACGTCCAGACCAAGATCAATGGCGGTGACGCCTTGGGTCAGCTGCCGGTGAATGCGAATTCATCCATCGACGCGGACAAGTTCCTCGAGCAGGGTTTTGACATGCTGTCGAACAATGCTGGTGGCGGCATCATGCAGTTCTTTGACCGCGACTTTGACGCTGAAATGGCATCGGTCGGCATGGAAGGCCTGCAGGAGTTCATGGTGTTCCCCGACAATCTGGACGACATCCTTGAGCGTCTGGAAGAGACCCGTCAGCGGATCTATCAGTAATCACGATTTGGGGCGGGCCAACGCGGCCCGCCCTTTTCTTCTCAACCCATCCGCAAGGCCCGCTGGCTTTTCGCATGTGTTGACCCATCAGGAGAAACGCCATGTCGGTATCACCGGCCGTTCCCAGTACGGATGCCACGCAGCCACAACGCAGCTGGTACAAACGCAACGAGATTGCCATCACGCCGTGGCTATTCCTGCTACCCGCAATGCTGTTTTTTGCGGTCTACGTCATCATCCCCATCGGTCAGTCCTTCTGGATTTCCCTTCATGATTGGGACGGGCTGGGTGAAAAGACATGGGTTGGCACGGCGAATTATGAACGTCTGCTGGGCATTGGTGATCAGAATATCGACCGCAAGTTCGAGGTCTCGTTCTGGAACAACCTGCGCTGGCTGGTGTTGTATCTGCTGGCCATTCCGGCGGGTCTGTTCATCGCGCTGTTCTTGAACCAGACGGTCACAGGCATCCGGCTTTACAAGTCGTTGTTCTTCTTTCCCTTCGTGATTTCTCAGGTTGTCGTCGGTCTGGTTTTCTCGTGGTTCTACCTGCCAAACGATGGCCTGTTCGACGTGATCACCGGCTTCTTTGGTGTCGACATTCGCGGTGGTGTTCTGGGCAATCCCAGCACGGCCACCTATGGCATCATCGCCGCAGGCCTTTGGCCGCAGACGGCCTATTGCATGATCCTGTATCTGACCGGCCTGAATGCCGTGGACCCCGAACAAGTCGAAGCCGCACGGCTGGACGGCGCCAAGGGCCGCAAGATGCTGTGGTATGTGATCCTGCCGCAGCTAAAACCCGCCACGTTCATCGCCTTTGTGGTGACGATCATCGGCGCGTTGCGGTCCTTCGATCTTATCAGCGTGATGACCAATGGCGGGCCGTTCGGCTCCACCCGGGTCCTGTCGTTCTACATGTTCGAGGAATCGCTATCCGAATTCGGGTTCCGCATGGGATACGGGGCGGCGATTGCCGTTGTCCTGTTCTTCATCATGCTGGGCTTTATCGTCTACTTCCTGTGGTCCATGTACCAAGATGAAAAGGGAGCCCGCTGATGTTTCCGACACCGATTGAAAAACGCCCTCGCTCCGCGCAGATCACCTATCAGGCGTTCCTGCCTGTTGCCCTGATCGTGTGGCTTCTGCCGCTTCTGGCTGTCGCCCTGTTTTCGATCAAGCCTGATGCCGATTTCACCAATGGCAATTACTGGGGCATTCCCAGCAGTTTCGAGGCGTTCAACAATTACGGCAAGGTGTTCTTTGAATCGAACATGCCGCGCTACCTGATGAATTCGCTTCTGATCACCATCCCCACGGTGATCGGTGCGGTGGCGCTGTCCTGCATGGCCGGGTTTGCCTTGGGTGTTTACAAGTTCAAGGGTAACCTTCTTATCTTTTTCATCTTCATTGCGGGCAACTTTGTCCCCTTTCAGATCCTGATGGTGCCGGTCCGCGACCTGACGGTCAGCATGAACCTCTATGATACCAAGCTGGGGCTGGTTCTGTTCCATGTCGCGTTCCAGACCGGGTTCTGCACGCTGTTCATGCGCAACTTTATCCGCGCCTTGCCCTTCCCGCTGATCGAGGCCGCGCGCGTTGAAGGTGTTGCCGAATGGCGCATCTTCCTGTTTGTCGTGCTGCCATTGATGAAACCCGCACTGGCTGCCCTTGCCGTCCTGATCTTCACCTTCATCTGGAACGACTATTTCTGGGCGGTTGTCCTGACCCAGGGGCCTGACGCCCAACCGGTCACCGCCGGGATTACCGAGTTCAATTCACAGTTCCGCGCCGCCTATCATTTGATGAGCGCGGGTTCCATTGTCGCCGCCCTTCCCCCTGTCGCGATGTTCTTTCTGATGCAGAAGCACTTTATCGCGGGTCTGACCCTTGGGGCCGTAAAGTAAGATCACCATGAACCGGACCTATCGTATTGACGATGGCCGCCAGACGCTTGTCTTGGCGGCCACCAACGACCGCCTGCCCGAGGTGGTATATTGGGGGGCAGTTCTGCCCGCCGATGAAAACCTGAACACGCTACATGCCGCCCACGCGATTGACGTCACGGGCGGGATGCTGGACGAAAACCCGGACCTGTCGATCTGTCCCGAGGCGACGCGCAGTTTCCCCGGCCAGCCGGGGCTGATCGTGCGCGATACGGACGGCACGCCGCTACTGCCAAAGTTCTATTTCGAAAGTGTCGAACAGAACGGCACGCTGGAGCTGACCTATGCCGACAAGGCCAATGGTCTGACCCTGACCGTCAGTTTCGCGTCCGACCCCGAGACCCATATCATCACCTGCCAGACCACGCTGGACGCAACCCGACCTGTGCATCTGCATTGGCTGGCCGCGCCCGTTCTGCCCGGACCGCAGCAATCGGATGAAATGATCGATGTGTCAGGCCGCTGGTGTGGTGAATTTCAGCTGTCCCGCACCGCATGGTCGCCCGGCATGCGCTATCGCGAGAACCGGACGGGGCGCACCGGGCATGAACATTTCCCCGGTCTGATTGTTCCATGCCGTGGGGCCACCAATACCGAAGGGGAGGCTTATGCCTTTCACTATGGCTGGTCAGGCGGGCACAAGATGATCGCCGAGGAATTGCAGGATGGCCGCCGTCAAATCCAGTGGGGCCATGCCGCAAGGATGGAGACCGAGCCTGCGACGCAGTTCAAGACCGCACCCCTTTATATCGCCTATTCCGACCGTGGATTGAACGGCTGTGCCGTCGCGTTCCAGCGCCATTTGCGCGACCGGATCGTGACATGGCCGAAACCCAGCGCGCCGCGCCCGGTGCATTACAATTGTTGGGAAGCTGTCTACTTCGACCACAAGCTGCCTGTGCTGCAGGACATCGCGGATCGAGCGGCGGAACTGGGGGCGGAACGGTTTGTGCTGGATGACGGCTGGTTCGGGAATCGCGATGACGACACGCGCAGCCTATCGGACTGGACGGTGGACCCGCGCAAATACCCTGACGGGCTGCACCCGCTGATCGACCATGTGCATTCATTGGGCATGACGTTCGGCCTGTGGTTCGAGCCCGAGATGATCAACGAAGACAGCGACATCCACCGCGCCAACCCGCATTGGGTGTTCGGGGCAGAGGATCAAACCCTTGGCCGCCAGCAAAAGGCGCTGAACATGGCGCTACCAGAGGTGCGCGATTTCCTTTATGACCGGATGTCGGCGATCCTGCGTGATCATCATATCGACTATATCAAGTGGGATCATAACCGGGTGCTGCCGATGCCGGATGCGGCGCAGACACGCGGGTCATACGCCCTGATCGACCGGCTGCGCGCCGATTTCCCGGATGTAGAGATTGAAAGCTGTGCCTCTGGCGGGGGCCGGATTGATTTCGGGATCATGCAGCGCACGCAGCGGGTTTGGCTGTCGGACAGCAATGACGCGCTGGAACGGTTGCGGATTCAGCATGATGCGGCGCTGTTCCTGCCGTTGGCGGTCACCGGGTCCCATGTCGGGCCGCGTGTATGCCATACCTCGGGCCGCACGCTGGATATTAGCTTCCGCGCCTGGGTCGCCGCCCAGCGCCATATGGGATTCGAGATGGACCCGCGCGAGCTGGACGCACGTGAGACCGCCGTCCTGAAAGAGGTCACAAGCTGGTGGAAACATCACCGCCACTGGCTGCAGACCGCCGATATCCTGCGGCTGGACAGTGCCGATCCGGCGGTGATGGCTGAACAGCAACTGGCCCGCGACAAGGACCGGTTTGTCGTGTTTGCTGGTAAAGCCGCGACCAGCGCCCAGATCGCGCCCCGCCCTTTGCGCCTGACCGGTTTGGACCCTGACGCCACCTACCGTGTCCGCCTGATCAACCGTGAAAGCGCCCCGCGCCTGTCGCGCGGCAACCCGATCCTGAAATCGAGCGCGATGGAGGTCACCGGCACATATCTGATGCGCCATGGTGTGACCTTGCCGTGGTCCTTCCCCGAGCGGATGTGGGTGTTGGAGGGGGAGCGGCTATGAGCGCGACATTCCACGATTTGAAAGGTGCGTCGGTATTCATCACAGGTGGGGGCAATGGCATTGGGGCGGCCCTGACCGAAGGGTTTCTGGCGCAGGGTGCCAAGGTCGCCTTTGTCGGGCGGTCGGATGCCAGCGCTTTTGTGGAGGCGATGGACAAGGCTTATGGCAATCGCCCGCTATTCATTCAGTGCGACATCACGGATACCGCTGCTTTGCAGGCAGCGATGGAACAGGCGGCGCAGGCGCACGGCCCCTTCGCGGCGCTGATCAACAACGCCGCCAACGACATGCGTTACGACGCGATGGAGATCACGCCGGAGGTCTGGGACGACAGCCAGGCGGTGAACTTCAAGGCCTATTTCTTTGCCTGCCAGAAAGCAGCGGAGTTAATGGCCGATAAAGGATCAATCATCAACTTCTCCTCCATCACTTACATGATGGGGGCTGCTGGCATGGTTCCCTATGTCAGCGCGAATGCAGGCATCACCGGCATGACCCGCGCGCTGGCCCGCGAATGGGGACCGAAAGGCATCCGGGTCAACGCCATCGCCCCCGGCTGGGTGTTCACCGAGAAACAGGAAACCCTGTGGGCCACGCCAGAGGCGAAAGTGGCCTTCCTCGAAAAACAATGTCTCAAGGAATTCATCCAGCCTGCGGATATGGTTGGCGGAACCCTCTTTCTTGCCTCCGACGCATCGGCCATGATGACAGGACAAGTCATGGTGATTGACGCAGGGGTGGTGCACGCAGGATGAGCGATATCAAGCCAGACTGGATCGCGGTGGATTGGGGCACGTCGAATATGCGGGCCTGGGCAATGTCGGCGTCTGGCACGGTGTTGGCCGAGGCCCGGTCTGACAAAGGCATGGGTGAGCTGGCGCGCGATGCGTTCGAGCCGGAGTTGTTGCGTACCGTGGGTGACTGGATCAACGGCCCGGTGACGGTGATTGCCTGCGGCATGGTCGGATCGCGCCAAGGCTGGGTCGAGGCGCCTTATAGCGCGGTTCCCTGCCCTGCCTTGCCCGAAGGGTTCGCCCGCGCCCCGGCGCAGCATCCTGATCTGCAGGTCTATGTCATTCCCGGGGTCAAGCAAACCAGCCCGGCGGATGTGATGCGCGGCGAGGAAACCCAGATCGCGGGCTTTCTGGCCCGCAACAAGAACTGGGACGGTGTGATCTGCCTGCCCGGCACCCATACGAAATGGGTGCATGTCAGCGCCAATGAGGTTGTCAGTTTCCAGACCTTCATGACGGGAGAGTTGTTTGCGACGATCAGCGAACATACGGTTCTGCGCCATTCTATCGCTACCGAGGGCTGGGATGATGACGCATTCGCCGCGGCTGTGGCTGATGCGATGGCCCGGCCCGAACGGCTGGCTGCGCGCCTGTTCTCGTTGCGGGCCGAGGGGCTGTTGAATGACCTGTCCGGTGCTGCCGCCCGCGCCCGCCTGTCGGGCCTTCTGATCGGTGCGGAACTGGCCGCTGCGAAACCCTATTGGCTGGGTCAGCAGATCGCCGTGATCGGGGCTGGCGGCCTCTCAAAACTCTATGTCGATGCGCTCGCCGCGCAACATGCCCCGGCCACGCAAGTGCAGGGCGACGCTATCACCATTGCGGGCCTTACCGCTGCTTATCGCCGTCTGAAAGGATAGCCCATGTCACGCCCATTGATCGCCATTTTGCGTGGTATTACTCCGCCTGAGGCGGCACCCACGGCGACCGCACTGATCGATGCCGGGATCACCAAGATCGAGGTGCCGCTGAACTCACCCACCCCGTTTGAAAGCATCAAGCGGATGGTCGATGCCCATGGGAATGACGCGCTGATCGGGGCGGGCACGGTTCTGTCGACCGACGATGTGGGCCGGGTCGCTCAGGTGGGTGGCAAGCTGATCGTGTCGCCCAATTGCGACCAGCGGGTGATTGTGGCGACCAAGAATGCGGGCATGCAAAGCTGGCCGGGCGTGATGACCCCAACCGAGTGTTTCGAGGCGCTGAAGTGGGGCGCGGATGGGCTGAAAATTTTTCCGGCGAGCTTGCTTGGCCCCGACGGGATCAAGGCAATCCGTGCGGTCCTGCCGCCGGGTACGCAGGTTTATGCGGTTGGCGGTGCTGGGGCCGATAATTTCGCCGAATGGATGGCAGCGAGTGCTGATGGGTTTGGCATCGGCTCCGCCCTTTACAAACCTGGGCTGTCGGTGGCCGAGGTCACCGCCCGAGCGAAAGACATGGTTGCCGCCTTTGATGAGGCTGCCGGATGATCTTTGACGATACCCAATGCCAGTTGGGCGAAGGCCCGCTTTGGCATCCCGAACGCGAACAGCTGTTCTGGTTCGATATTCTGGGGCACCGACTTCACACCAAAGGCCAGCACTGGCAGTTCGATACCTATGTCAGCGCGGCCGGCTGGGTTGACCGTGATACGCTGCTGGTCGCGTCGGCCCGCGCGCTGCATCGGTTTGAAATCACGACCGGGGATCACGAAGAAGTCTGCCCACTTGAAGCCGACAATCCTGTCACACGCTCCAACGATGGCCGTGCCGACCCGCAGAGTGGGTTCTGGATCGGGACCATGGGGATTGAGGCCGAGAAGGGTGCAGGCGCAATCTATCGCTACTACAAGGGCGAGCTGCGGCAACTTTTCGCGCAGATTACAATCAGTAACGCAATCTGCTTTGCCCCGGATGGCAAGACCGCCTATTTCACAGATACGCCGACCCAGCAGATCATGCGCGTGGCGCTGGATGCCGATGGTTGGCCTGATGGCGACCCTATATTGCATATCGATCTAACCGGCACCGACTTCCGGCCTGATGGTGCGGTCGTCGATGCGGCTGGCAACCTGTGGAATGCGCAATGGGGCACCGCGCGGGTGGCAGGATACAGGCCTGATGGAAAATTCATCAGGGCGCATGCGTTCCCCGCACGGCAAACCTCTTGCCCCGCATTTGGCGGACCGGATCTGCAGACACTCTATTGCACCTCTGCCGCTGTCGGGCTTAGTGGAGACGACGAAGGCAAGACATTCGCCATCCCAACCAACATCACTGGCCAGCGCGAACATCAGGTCATCCTGTAAGCGCCCGCACCCATAGGTTCCGACATGAAACGCACGCTTGGCGTCTGTTATTACCCCGAACACTGGCCCGAGGATCAATGGGCCGATGATGCCGCGCGGATGGTCGACACCGGCCTGTCATGGGTGCGGATCGGCGAATTCGGGTGGAGCCGGATGGAGCCGACCCCCGGCACGTTCACATGGGACTGGCTGGACCACGCGATTGATGTGCTGGGTTCAGCCGGTCTGAAGATCATTCTTGGCACGCCGACAGCGACCCCGCCGCGCTGGATGGTGGATAAACATCCCAACATGCTCGCCGTCGATGCGGAAGGACGGCCGCGCAAATTCGGCTCGCGCCGCCATTATGATTTCAGCCATCTGGGCTATCGCGAGGAATGCCGTCGCATCGCCCGGCTGATGGGTGAACGCTATGGCAAGACCCCCCATATCGCGGCCTGGCAGATCGACAATGAATATGATTGCCACGACACAACGCTGAGTTATTCCGATGCGGCCCGGCGGGGTTTTCAGGATTGGCTGGCGCAGAAATACCAATCCACCGATGCGCTGAACCGGGCCTGGGGCAATGTGTTCTGGTCGATGGAATACGACCATTTCGACCAGATCGACCTGCCCAACCTGACGGTGACCGAACCCAACCACCCGCATCAACTGGCCTTTCGCCGCTACAGTTCCGATCAGGTGGTGGCGTTCAACAAGGTGCAGGCGGATGAACTGCGCCGCCATACCGATGCACCCCTGATCCACAACTACATGGGCCGGATCACGACGTTCGATCATTGGAAGATCGGGGCGGATCTGGATATCGCGTCGTGGGATAGTTACCCGATTGGCTTCCTTTCAGATCGGCTCGAAGGTACTTCAAAAGAAAAGAAAAAATTCCTGCGGCAGGGGCATCCGGACTTTCAGGCGTTTCATCATGACCTCTACCGGGCGGTCGGCAAGGGTCGCCTTTGGGTCATGGAACAGCAGCCCGGCCCGGTGAACTGGGCGCCCTACAATCCGGCCCCCCTTCACGGAATGGCCCGGCTCTGGGCGTGGGAGGCGTTTGCCCACGGCGCCGAGACCGTGTGCTATTTCCGCTGGCGGCAGGCGCCGTTCGCGCAGGAACAGATGCATGCGGGGCTGTTGCGGCCCGACAGTGAACCGGCTCCGGCGCTGGCCGAGACGCGGCAGGTCGCCGACGAAATCGCAGCCCTGCCAGATGTCGGCACAGCGCAGGCGCAAGCCGCGCTGATCTTTGATTACGAAAGTGCCTGGGCGTGGGATGCCCAGCCACAAGGTGCGGATTTCGACATGTTCCGGCTGGCCTTCTATGCCTATCGCGCGCTGCGCCGGGCGGGTTTGAACATTGATATCCTGCCGCCGGATACCAACGACCTTTCGGCTTACAGGCTCGTACTCGCCCCCGGTATCATGACGTTGTCCGATCCGCTTCGTGCGGCGCTGGCACGGTTCGAGGGTATCGCCCTCGTCGGGCCGCGCACGGATACCAAGACCGATGAGCTGAACATCCCGACGCCTCTTGGCCCCGATTTGCCCGACATCGATATCACCGTTGCACTAACCGAGAGTATGCCCCCAGATGCGATGGTCAAACTACAGGGCGGCGGACGGTTCTGGCATTGGTTCGAACATCTGGACGGATCCGCGCCGGTGCATCTGAGAACCAAGGCGGGCCAGCCCGCGATAATGGGCGGCGACCACATCCGCTACCTGGCGGGCTGGCCGGATGACGCGACGTTTGACACGATCATCCGCGATTTGTGCGATGCGCTGGACCTGCCGCGCCAATCGCTGCCGCAGGGGCTGCGCATTCGTGAAACGGACACGCATCGATTTGTTTTCAATTATGCGCCCAAGGCCCAGCAGTGGAACAATGTGAGCATCCCGCCCGCCGGTGTGCATTGGGAACCGCTGTGATCCTTTTCGGAACAACTGCGGATGGCCAGGATGTCCGTAAGATCACGCTGTCCGCTGGCGACCTGACCGTCAGCCTGCTGACCTGGGGCGCGGTCCTGCAGGATGTGTGGCTGGCAGACGTTGACCGGTCGCTGACGCTCGGCTCGGGCAGCCTGTCCGACTATGAAGGCGACATGCGCTATCACGGCAGCCTGATCGGCCCGATTGTTAACCGGATCAGTACCGCGCGCGTGCGGCTGGAGGGGATGGTGTACGAGCTGGAGCGGAACGAGAAGGGCTACATCCATCTGCATTCGGGGGCGCAAGGCACGCATCTGCAAGTCTGGGATGTTGTTGAGGTAACCGAAAACAGCGCAACACTGTCGATCACCCTGCCCGACGGCATGTGCGGGTTGCCGGGACATCGTCAGGTGACAGTGACATTCGCAGTGACAGCCCCCGCAAACCTGACAATGACCGTCACCGGTCAGACAGATACCAAAACGCTGATGAATTTCGCCAATCACAGCTATTGGAACCTTGATGGAACCGACACATGGGCGGGTCATCAGCTTTGCATCGCCGCCGAGCGCTATCTGCCCGGCACCGACAATGCATACCCCACCGGCGAGATTGCGGATGTGAACGGAACAGAGATGGATTTCCGTACGGCCCGCAAGATCGCACCGGGCAAACCGCCGCTCGACAACAATTTCTGCCTGTCGGACGAGCGCACAGGTTTACGCGATGTGTTCTGGCTGACCGGTCAGTCAGGTGTGCAAATGACCATGGCCACCACAGAAACCGGTATCCAGATCTATGACGGGCGGCAGGCAAAGCGGCCGGGGCGCGGCACTTACGAAGGGCTGGCAATCGAGGCGCAAAGCTGGCCGGACGCGCCAAACCACCGCGGTTTTCCGTCAATCATGCTGACACCTGATGCACCTTATCAGCAGATCACACGCTGGCGGTTTGGCAAGTGAACCGTGTCGATGCTATCAGCTTCCCCGATATGTCGAAAAGCTGAAGGGCGAGACCAGAAGCGGGACATGATAATGCGATGTCGGGTCGTTGATGCCGAACCGGATCGGGATGTCATCAAGAAAGGCGGGTTCGTCATCTCGCCCGAAATAGGCGCCCGCCTGAAATATCAGTTCATAGCGTCCCACGGCGAAATCGGCGGCGGGCAGGATCGGGCTGTCGGTGCGCCCGTCATCATTGGTGACCATCGTGACGATATGTGCGCGGCTTTCACCTTCCAGCCGATAGAGGTCGATCTTCATGCCCTTTGCAGGCAGACCGCTGGCCGTATCCAGCACATGTGTCGTCAAAAATCCGGTCATACTACCCTCCTGTCTTGCCGTCCTGACCCTTTCGGAAGTTGCGTGACAAGTCACGCAAAAATCACATAATTTCGCCCACCTTTAGAACAATTCTAACGATGCGCGCCCTGCTGTCGCACCCCCGTGAACTATTCCGAAACCGGGCTATATGAGGACCAAGCGGATCAGACCGTATGTAACACGAGGGCCAAATGGAAACGCTCCTTCTTTCCCGCATCCAGTTTGCGGCAAACATTTCGTTCCACATCCTGTTCCCGACGATCACCATTGCGTTGGGCTGGGTGCTGCTGTTTTTCAAACTGCGCTACAATAGCACCGGTCAGGAACGCTGGATGGAAGCCTATCGCTTCTGGGTAAAAATCTTCGCCCTGTCATTTGCGCTGGGTGTCGTATCCGGCATCACGATGTCCTTCCAATTCGGGACCAACTGGCCCGGTTTCATGGAAAAAGTCGGCAATATCGCGGGGCCATTGCTGGCCTATGAGATTATGACGGCCTTCTTTTTAGAGGCTGTATTCCTCGGCATCATGCTATTCGGCTTTTCCCGCGTGCCCAACTGGTTGCACACGTTGGCCACTTTCCTTGTCGCCTTCGGGACCATGATGTCGGCCTTCTGGATCATCGTGCTGAACTCGTGGATGCACACGCCGCAAGGCTTTGAAATGATTGATGGTGTGGCACATGCGACCGATTGGTCCGCCATCATCTTTAATCCATCGATGCCGTATCGGTTTGCCCATATGGTGCTGGCCAGCTTCCTGACGGTCAGCTTCCTGATCGCTGGTGTCAGCGCCTTCCGCTGGCTGATCGGCGGGCGGACCGCAGGTGTGCGGGTGGCGCTGAAGACGGCTGTCTATGCTGCTGCACTGCTGATCCCGCTGCAAATCCTGCTGGGTGACCTGCACGGTCTGAACACAAAAGAGTATCAGCCAGCCAAAGTCGCCGCGATGGAAGGGAACTGGGAAACCGATACCGGCGTGCCCCTGATCCTGTTCGCCCTGCCGGATGAAGATGCTCGCGAGAACCGGTTTGAAATCGGCATTCCCAACCTCGCCTCTTTCATCCTGACACATGATTGGAATGGCGAAGTGCAGGGTTTGAACGACTTTGTCACCGCCGACGGTGAGGTGCAGCACCCGCCGGTCAATCCGGTCTTCTGGTCGTTTCGCGTGATGGTCGGAACGGGCCTGCTGATGCTGCTGATCAGCTGGACCGCCTCTGTCATGATGATACGCAAGCGGCGCGGGATCGAGGGGCTGCCGAAGCCAATGCTCTATGCCCTGGTCGGCATGAGCTTTAGCGGCTGGGTCGCGACACTTGCCGGTTGGTACACGACCGAAATCGGGCGGCAGCCCTGGCTGGTGCAAGGCGTGATGACCACCAAGGAAGCGGTTGCTGATGTGCCCGCCCCGATGGTCCTGTCCACGCTGATTGCCTATCTGGTTGTCTATGCCGTGTTGCTTGTCGCCTATATCGCGGTCATCTTCTATCTGGCCCGGAAAATGTCGCGGGGTGAACATATCGACACACGGGTGGCCCCATCACCGGCGGCCCAACCCAAAGCAGTTCCAGCGGAGTAGAGACTATGAATACCTTTGGTGACCCGACCATCTGGCTGCCTTTTGTCTTTGCAGCCCTGATGGGGGTTTCGATCCTGATCTATGTTGTGCTGGATGGGTTCGATCTGGGTGTCGGCGTGTTGTTTCCCTTCGCCGATGATGAGGAAAAGGACCGCATGATCGCCTCAATCGGGCCGTTCTGGGATGCCAACGAAACCTGGCTTGTCTTGGCTGTGGGCCTGTTGCTCGTCGCCTTCCCGGCGGCGCATGGCGATATCCTGACGGCGCTTTACCTGCCGGTTGCGATCATGCTGATCGGGTTGATCCTGCGCGGAGTCGCGTTCGAGTTTCGGGCCAAGGCCCCGGCCCCGCACAAAGATGCGTGGAACAACGCCTTCTTTGCGGGGTCCTTGATGACTTCGCTCAGCCAAGGCTTCATGCTGGGCATGTATATCATGGGTCTGGAATGGAGCTGGATGAATGCAGGCTTTGGCGTATTGACGGCCATTTTCCTGACCGTCGGCTACAGCTTCATCGGCGCCACATGGGTAATTCACAAGACCGATGAGCATCTGCAACGCAAGGCGGTGGATTGGGCCAAAGGTGGCATTTGGGGGCTGGTGCTGGGGATCGGCGCAATCTCTCTGGCCACCCCGTTCGTGAGCGAGCGGATTTTTGACAAATGGTTCAGTTGGCCGTCATTCCTGTATCTGTCGCCACTGCCCATCATCTCGGGCCTGTTGGTAGTGTGGCTCTGGTGGATGCTGCGGCGGATGCCGTTCTATCAGGACCGCCGATCATGGCTGCCCTTTGCTGCGGCCACGGCGCTTTGGGTGATGGCCTTTGGCGGGATGGCCTACAGCTTCTACCCTTACGTCGTGCCCGAACAGCTAACGATTTACGAGGCCGCGAGTGCACCGGAAAGCCTGTTTATCATCCTGATCGGGACATGCATCGTGCTGCCGACAATCATGGGCTACACCATTCTGGCCTATACAATCTTTCGCGGCAAAGCGACCGAGCTGCGTTATGACTGACAGATGCCGCACCGTAAGATGGGTTTAAACCCATCTTA
Source organism: Yoonia sp. SDW83-1 (assembly GCF_046762885.1). NCBI lineage: Bacteria > Pseudomonadati > Pseudomonadota > Alphaproteobacteria > Rhodobacterales > Paracoccaceae > Yoonia > Yoonia sp. SDW83-1. The sequence continues at coordinate 88,741 of NZ_JBKQXO010000004.1, read as the reverse complement.
CGTCGTTGGAACGTTGTGATTGTCCAGAATCGGTTTGACAGTGTTGCGCCCTTTGCGTAATCGGGCGCACGTGGTGCGGCGCGGTAGCTCAGCTGGTTAGAGCGCGCGACTCATAATCGCGAGGTCGGGAGTTCAAGTCTCCCCCGCGCCACCATTTGCCTCTCTCAGCTCCTAGTTTCGATGTACCGCCTATCGGATGGCCCGACTTGTGGGCGTTTGCTGCGCAAGCCACCCTGAGGCGGGAGTTCAAGTCTCCCCCGCGCCACCATTTTCTTCTCCTAGCTCGATTGCGATCAGTGCTTCGATCTTTCGTCCCTCGTGTTTTCGCTTTAGCTTCTGCGCGAGGCGACGGGAGGTATCATGGCTATTTTGGACAATATTGCAGCAGAGATCGGCAAGGATCGTGTGCTGACGGGCAAGGATGCCACGCCTTATGTCACCGACTGGACCGGCGCCTATGTGGGCCAGCCGCTTGCGGTCTTGCGCCCCGGCGACACGCAGGAGGTGTCAGCGATCCTCAAGATCGCCAATGACACTGGCACACCTGTCGTTCCGGTGTCCGGCCATACCGGGCTGACCGGGGCCACCATGGGGCAGGACGCCCTGATGCTGTCTGTTGACCGGTTGAACACCATCTTTGATATCGACCCACGCGGGCGCACTGCCACTGTCGGGGCTGGCGTGATCCTGAGCAATCTTCACGCGGCCGCCGACGCCCATAACCTGATCTTTCCGCTCACATTCGGCGCGCGCGGCTCCGCCATGATAGGCGGCGTATTGTCGACCAATGCGGGCGGGTCCAATGTGGTCCGCTACGGCAATACCCGCGAACTCTGTCTGGGGGTTGAGGTCGTGATGGCGGACGGGCGCATCATGAATCTGATGACAGCACTTCACAAAGATAACTCAGGCTTAAACCTGCGGGAACTGGTGATCGGTGCCGAAGGCACGTTGGGCATCATCACCGCCGCGGTGATGAAGCTGAAACCCAAGCCCCGCGCCTACGCCACGGCCATGGTCGCCGTGCCGAACCTTGAAGACGCGCTGAGCCTCCTGAACACGCTACAGGATGAAACCGGCAGCGCGGTCGAGGCCTTTGAATACATGCCACGCAGCTATATCGCCCGCCACATGGAACTGATCGATGGCGCACAAGAGCCGTTCGACACACCCTATGACGTCAACATACTGGTTGAGGTCGGGGCGACCGCCCCCCGCGACGCGACGCCTGGTCCCGACGGGCAAGTGCCGATTGTGAACACGCTTGAAACCATTCTGGGCAGGATGATGGAAGATGGACGCGTGCTGGATGCTGTCATCGCTCAGAACGAGGCGCAGCGCGGTGCCATGTGGGCGCGCCGGGAAGCGGCAGGTGAAGTCATGGTGCAGGGCGGCGTTTTCGTGAACACCGATATCGCCGTACCGCTGGACAAGGTCGGCGCGTTCCAGGCGCAGATCACCCCCAAGCTCAAGGCGATCGACCCCGACTGCCACGAATGCATCGTCTCGCATCTGGGCGACGGGAATGTCCACCACACCACGTTCCTCAAACGCAATGATCCCGATGTCATGGCCGCCATGGTCGAAGCGGTCGAAGATGTGGTGCAGGATCTGGGCGGTACGTTCAGCGCCGAACACGGGATCGGCCTGTCAAAGTTGGAAACGATGCGGCGGCGCAAGGACCCGGTCGCGCTTGATGCGATGCGGGCAATCAAGGCCGCCCTTGACCCCAACAACATCCTGAATCCCGGCAAAGTTATTCCCGCGCCATAACAGCGCAGAATTCTCGTGACGAAAATTCTGCATGGCTTGAGGAAATTCGTAACGAAATTCCTCTACGAATTCATCAGAAAAACCCCGGCCCCGCCTGCTCCAACAGCTTTGTGGCCATGACTCGCCCCATCTCCACCCCGTCCTGGATCGACCCAGTCACGTCATCGCTGAACACCGCCGTGCCATCTGTGCGCAATATCTCACCGCGCAAGCGCAGAATGCCACCATCCAGCTCGGCAAGCCCGCCAATCGGCGTCTCGCAGGACCCGTCTAGCGCCGCCAGAAACGCGCGTTCTGCTGCCAGCCGCTGGCCGGTCGGCCCGTCATGGATCGCGGCCAGCATCTCTGCCGCACGGGTATCATCACCTCTGCGTTCGATCCCGATCGCCCCTTGCGCTATTGCAGGCAGCATATCTTCCGGTTCAATCGCAAACCGCGGCACATCCGCCAGACCCAACCGGTTCAGCCCGGCCATCGCCAGAAACGTGGCCTCTGCCACACCATCACCCAGTTTCTTCAACCGGGTCTGCACATTGCCCCGAAACTCCACCACATTCAGATCCGGACGGCGCGCCAGCAATTGCGAGCGGCGGCGCAAGGACGAGGTGCCAACCGTCGCCCCTTCGGCCAGATCATCCAGCCCCGTGGCGTGCAACGACACGAAGGCATCGCGCACATCCTCGCGCGGCAGATAGGTGTCCAACACCAGCCCGCCCGGCTGCTCCACCGGCATATCCTTCATCGAATGCACGGCGATATCGATGGAGCCGTCCAGCAGCGCCTCTTCAATCTCGCGGGTGAACAGACCCTTGCCCCCGATCTCTTTCAAGGGGCGGTCCTGAATGGCATCGCCAGTCACCTTGATCACGCAGATGGTGAAAGCCTCCTGCGGTAAATCAAACGCCGCCATCAGCCGGTCGCGGGTCTCATGTGCCTGCGCCAGCGCAAGCGGCGATCCACGGGTTCCGATGTTGAACGGGGCGGTGCGGGAAGGCTTTTTAAACGTCATGTTTGGATTGTTAGACCTGTCAACCTAGCTTGACAACACCAAGCGCAATTGGGACCAAGGGAGGGTAGCAAAGGACACCCCATGACGCAGAACAAAACCATCCTTCGGGCCCTCCGGGGCGAGACACTGCCGACCCCCCCGATCTGGATGATGCGTCAGGCGGGCCGCTACCTGCCCGAATACAAGGCGACCCGGGCGCAGGCCGGGGATTTTCTGTCGCTCTGCTACAATCCAGAGCTTGCCGCAGAAGTGACACTGCAACCGATCCGGCGTTATGGCTTTGACGCGGCGATCCTGTTTGCCGATATCCTGCTGGTCCCGCAGGCGCTGGGGGCAGATCTGTGGTTCGTCACCGGCGAAGGGCCGCGCCTGTCGACGATCACCACCGCCGATGATTTCGCCAAGCTCAGGATCGTTGACGATATTCACGAGACGCTACGCCCAGTCTATGAAACCGTGCAGATTCTATCGCGGGAACTGCCCGCCGAGACGACGCTGATCGGTTTCGCCGGAGCGCCATGGACTGTGGCCACCTATATGATCGCGGGTCAGGGCACGCCTGATCAGGGCCCCGCCCACGCACTTAAGGCCGAAAACCGGCCGGTCTTCGAAGGGATCATTCACCGGCTGACCGAGGCAACAATTGAATACCTGTCAATGCAGATTCAGGCCGGGGCCGAGGTGGTCAAGCTATTCGACAGCTGGGCGGGGTCATTGCAGGGCGAGGACTTCACCGAATTCTCGATCCATCCGATGCAAAAGATCACGCATGCGATCAACGACCGGCACCCGGGCGTGCCAGTCATCGTGTTCCCGCGCGGGGCGGATCACCGCTTTGCAGGCGTTCACAAGGCCACGGGGGCGGATTGTGTGGCGCTTGACGATGGTGTGGATCCGGCATGGGCCGCTGAACATGTCCAGATCGACGGCTGCGTGCAGGGCAACCTTGCCTCGTCTCATATGGTCACGGGGGGTCAAGCCCTGATCGACGAAACACGGGCGATCTGCGATGCGTTCGGCAAGGGGCCACATATCTTCAATCTGGGCCACGGGATCACCCCAGACGCCAACCCCGACAATGTGCAACTGATGATCGACACCGTGCGCGGGTCCTAGTTTTGCCGTATTGATCAGGCAGACAATATGGGCCTTTTCGGAGCCTGCCATGCCACTCACCCTACGCCTGATCTTTCACAGTGTCCGCAGCGCCTGGGCCGCGGCCCTCATTGCGCTGACGGCCTGGGTTGGCCTTGCCAGCGCTACACCAGAGGAGCGGTCCGCATTGGGCGCGCAAGTCGGCAGTGAACGGCCCACCGGGCTGGTCCAGATGCGCATCGCCCGTGCGATGGTTCACTTTGCGCCCGACCGCGCCGCACAGATGGTCAGCGACGCCAGCAAAGGCGAGATTTCACCGGAACTGGCTGGCATGCTGCTGCGCGATATGGCGAAAGGACCGGTGGCAGGACAGGCCGCCTTTGATGAAATGTCTATGCCGGCCTCGGATGGATCACCGCAGCGGCCGGATGGGGCGAAATTCATCCGCCCGGGAAACTGAAATCAGCCATCATCATATCCATTTTGCCAATGGCGGCAGGCTCATCAGCACGGCATTGGCGTCATGGCCCGTGGCCAGCCCGAACTTGGTGCCACGGTCGTAGACAAGGTTGTATTCAGCATAAAGCCCGCGATGGATCAGCTGGGTGTCCTTGTCGGCATCGGTCCATGGCGTCCCCCGCCGTTTTTCGACCAGCGGCACATAGGCTGGCAGAAAGGCGCGGCCAATATCCTGCGTCAGGGCGAAATCAGCCTCCCAATCGCCGGTGCAGTAATCATCCATGAAGATGCCACCAACACCCCGCGCCCGCTTGCGATGCGGGACATAGAAATACTCATCCGCCCACGCCTTGAGCTTGGGGTAATGCGCCGCGCCATGCGGATCCAGATTGGCCTTCTGGACGCCATGAAAATGGGCCGTGTCCTCATCATATTCGATACAAGGGTTCAGGTCGGACCCACCGCCAAACCACCATGCATGAGGTGTCCAGAACATGCGCGTGTTCATATGCACAGCCGGGGCGTGCGGGTTCTGCATATGCGCGACCAGTGAAATGCCCGACGCCCAGAACCGTGGATCATCTGCCATGCCAGGCACACCGCGGGCCGCCATCGCCTTTTGCGCCGCCTCACCCAGCGCGCCATAAACGGTCGAGACGTTGACGCCCACCTTCTCAAACACCCGACCGCCGCGCATTACCGACATCAGGCCACCGCCCGCATCCGTTCCGTCGTCAGCATGCCGCTTGGTTTCGGTCACTTCGAAGCGACCGGCTGGCCCGTCAGACTTGTCTGTATCCTCAAGCCCTTCGAATGCGGCGACGATATCGTCCCGCAATGTGCGAAACCACGCCGATGCTTTCGCCTTTTCGGCTGCAAACCCCTCTGACATGACTGCCCCTGTCCCCTGATATTGCATAACACTCTCGTGTTACTTTCCTTGCACCATATCAATCACGTATAGATGATCCAGACCAAACCCATTCGTTTCACCCTTCGGAGACAGCCATGCGCCCCGCCCTTCTGATTCTGCCACTGCTTGCACTGACCGCCTGCGCAACACCTCGCGAACAATGCATCAACGAGGCAAGTCGTGAGGCGCGGGTACTCAGTGCGCTGGTCAATGAAACACGGGCCAATCTGGCACGGGGCTATGCGCTGGAGGAACGCCAGGAAGTCCGCTCATTCACCCGCATGTGCAGAGGTGAAAACTCCGACGGCACGACATTCCGCTTTCCCTGCAGCAAGACGGACACGATTACTGTGACGGAACCTGTCGCCATCGACCTGAATGCAGAAACCGCCAAACTTGCCTCTTTGGAAGAACGGCTCGCGCAAGTTCAAACCGGAACTAACGCCGCCGTCGCCCAATGCATTGCGATCCATCCTGAATAGACCTCTGCGCCAATCAAGATTTTCATCCGGTTAGGCCATTTGTGCGTGGCTTACTCTATCTTCCGGCGCTTCGGATGGTGCAAACATACAACAGCGCCCACCATTTCAAAAAGTGAGCTGCGCGACCACGGTTGCCACCGAAAAGATCGATACGTACAACGCATCGCATACATAAAATGCGGCATACTTGAACCCTACGTATTCGCAAAACCCTGGAGAAACCATGCGCCACTCGATCTTACTCTTGCTTCCCGCCCTTGCCTTAGCGGCATGTTCCACGCCCCGCGAAGACTGCATCTACAACGCCAATGATCAGCTACGCACATTGGAAAGCAAGATCAAAACGGCGCAGGGCAATGTCGACCGCGGCTTCGCTATCAGCACGAGCAGAAACACTCGGACTGTTGAAGCCACTTGCACAAACACACTGCCCGACGGCACGGTCGAACGGTATCCCTGTGATCGTACCGAGACGTTTACAACATCGGATCCGGTCCAAATCGACATCGCTGACGAACGCAGAAAACTTGCTGAATTCAAGCGTCAACTGGCTCCACTTCAGGCGGCGACGAATACTGCAGTGCAACAATGCATCGCCATTCACCCTGAATGATCAGTGCGCAGACACGTCTGCAGGGTCGATTAGCGTACGCCCACCATCGACAGTAATGATCTGGCCGGTGACAAAGCCGGCCGCATCTGACGCCAAATACTGCACCGCATCCGACACCTCACCGGGGCTGGCGATGCGGTGTAGCGGCGTATTTTCCACAATCGCCTCGCGCGTCTCATCGTGATCCTTCAGCGATCCTTTCAGACTGGCGCTCATCACGCTGCCAAACGCCACAGCGTTTACCCGGATACGGTGGGGGGCCATGGCCACGGCCATCGACCGGGTCATCTGGTCCAATGCCGCACAGCTGACCGAATAGGCCAGCAGATCAGCATGGGTGCGGCGGGCGGCAATCGAACTGATATTCACAATCGCGCCAATCGGACTGTCATCATCGCCATCGGCCTGTTTGATCATGCGCCGCGCGGTGGCCTGGCTGAGCCTTAGGGCCGTCAGCAGGTTCTGGTTCAGCAATTCATCGACCGAATTGTCATCGGGGTTCAACGGGTCGGTTGTCATCACCTGTCGCGATGCATTGACCAGGATATCCACCCGTTCAAACGCATCCACAGTTGATGACAGCAGATTGGTGACCGTCAGCTTCTTGCGCAGATCACCGGCAAAGATGCGAATATTCTCTTCCTTCTCCGCCTCTTCGCCGATCTCGTGACACAGTTTCTTTTCATCCATATCAGCGAAAACCACATTGGCACCCTGTTCGACAAAATGCCTCCCGATGGCCAGACCGACGCCGTTGGCTGCTCCGGTGACGATGGCCGTCTTGCCAGCGATGGAAAAGGACATGTGGGTCTCCCTCAGCGCGCCTTAGCGGACAGGCCGGTTGGCGTGAAACAGTTTGAACGCACCGTTACCGCCAATCATGTCCACATTACGGAAACTTTCGGTCAAGGTTGTTTCATAGGGCAAATGCCGGTTGGCGACCATCCACAGCTTGCCATGCGGGGCCAGCAGGCGTGACGCCGCCTGAATAAAGGCGCGGCCCAGCCCCGGATCAGACGCGCGGCCGGCGTGAAAGGGTGGGTTCATGACGATCCCGTCAAACGGGGTGTCCGGCTTGAACCGGGTTGCGTCCGCCCAGTGAAACCGGACCTTCGGATCAGTAACATTCAAACGGGCGCAGGCAACGGACAGCGCCTCGGCCTCGATCAGATCCAGCGATGTGACACCAGCACGGGCCAGAACCGGGGCCGCCAGATACCCCCACCCGGCCCCCAGATCAGCCATGCGGGCGGGAAGCTTGGCAGGCAACGCATCGGCCAGCAGGGCAGAGCCCGCATCAACCACCCCGTCCGAAAACACACCTGCGGTCGTGTAGAATCCATGCGCGCCCTTCTGAGGCGGAGGTGCCTCCCAATCGGCAAACGCATCCGTCGCCGCAAACCAGAATATCCGACCATGTGATTTGGTGATCGAGGGCAAATCGCCCAGCCGTTTGCGACATGCCTTGAAGATGCTGTCGATCCCGTCGGTCTTTTGACCGTCAACTATGACAAACGCGGCATTGTCACAGGCATCAGCGATCATCGCCCGCGCCAGCAGTTTTGCACGCGGCAGAACCACGATGGCGGTCTTGGTGTCTGCCACCGACTGCGCCATGCCGTATCCCGCATTCTGCCACGCTATGTAGTCGGGATAGAACCCATGCACGATCTCTGTCGCATCCCTTGGCAGCGCTGACACATCATAGCCCGCCGGTGGGCGCATTACGGAAATGTTGCCATCGGGCAACGCCAAAAGACCATCATCCAGGGCCGTGCTGAGGCGGGATTGGGACATGTGGCGGGGAACAGCGCTGCTGCGCTATTCCTTCTCCATTGTGCATTGCAGCGGGTGCTGATGACGCTGGGCAAAGTCCATGACCTGCGCAACCTTGGTCTCGGCAATCTCGTGGCTGAAAACACCGACCACCGCGACGCCCTTCTTGTGAACGGTCAGCATCAGTTCAAATGCCTGCGCATGGGACAGGCCAAAAAACCGTTCCAGAACATGCACGACAAATTCCATCGGCGTGAAATCATCGTTCAATATCAAAACCTTATAAAGCGGCGGGCGCTTGGTCTTGGGCTTTGTCTCAAGCACAACACCGACGTCACCGTCGTCATCATCCTCTTTGTCAGCCATCATGATCAGGTCAGCCAGCATCAATATGTCCCGTGTGATAGGCGTTATATATAAGGCACACGCCCCCAGTGAAAAGGCCAAGCTGTCGCAAACCACAAAAGAGGCGACAGGGGGCCGCAAGTCACCCATCTTGGGGGCCGATCCATCCGGTCCACCACATGTTGCTATATCGACCTGATCATCGCCTGCAAAGTCTTTGAATTTAGGGTATTTTCTGAAAATCGAAGCTGTGTTAGCCTTGCCTCATAATAACAAGACCACCGGAAAAATCCGGGGTCAGAGGCAGATAAAAAGAGGCAAGCGACGTGGCAAGTCGTCCGGGACAATTGGCCCTCAACGGGCTATTTCTATTCGTATTAATGATATCTTTGCTTGTGGCGCCCCTGCGCGGCACGGCGGCACCCTACGCAGCAATGGTGATGGACGCGCGCACGGGCGAGGTTTTGCATTCGCGCAACGCCGACACCCGGCTCCATCCAGCATCGCTGACCAAGATGATGACGCTCTATATTGCCTTTCAGGCGATCGAACGGGGTGAGATCACGCTGGATACCGAGGTGACTGTCAGTCGCCTGGCCGCCAGCGAACCGCCCTCCAAATTGGGCTTGCGCGCCGGGCAACGCATACGACTGCGCTATCTGCTGCGCGCGGCGGCCGTGAAATCCGCCAATGATGCCTCAACCGCCATTGCCGAGGCGATCTCGGGCTCCGAAGCTGCGTTTGCCACACGCATGAACCGGACCGCCATCGCCATGGGCATGCGCAACACCACCTTCCGCAACGCCCACGGGCTGACCCAGAACGGGCATATGTCGACCGCCCGCGATATGTCGGTGCTCGGTCGTCACGTGATCTATGATTTCCCGCAATACTATAACCTGTTCTCGCGCCGCACCGCCGATGCAGGGATCGCCACCGTGCGCCATACCAATCGGCGCTGGCTGAACAGCTACCAGGGCGGCGATGGAATCAAGACCGGCTATACGCGCGCCGCTGGCTTCAACCTTGTTGCCTCTGCCCAGCGCGGTCAGGAACGGATCATTGCCACAGTGTTCGGCGGGTCCTCGACAGCCGCCCGAAACGCGCGCATCACTGAACTGATGGATATGGGTTTCAACCGCGCGCCGTCGCGTGCACGCATCCGCCAGCCAAACCCGCCTGCGGCGATGCTGTCGGGGACACCAAGCAATCAGGGTGCCGCCGTGCGCGGCAGCGCTGGCAAGACAGTGCGCGTCAACGGGCTCGTCTCCACCAGCATACGCCCCCTGGCGCGGCCGCTGCCGCAAGCACCAGAGCCTGAACTGCTTGTCGCAGCCATCGATCAAAGCGTGATCGACGAAGTTGTCGCCAGCGCGGTCGACGCGGCCGTGGCAGAGGCGCTCGCCGATGTGCTTGGGGAACCGGCACCGGAAACGACGCAAGTCGCCAGCGCCACACCTGCGGTCACCCCGCAACCACGTCCGGCCCCTTCCACCGAAACCGTCATGATGGCCGCCGCCGCACCTGATCTGGCAACGGCCCCTGTGGAAACCGGACCAGAGGTCGTGACCCGCATCTCTACCTCGGGCGGACGGCACTGGGGCGTCAATGTGGGCCGCTACAACACGCGCTATGACGCCGAACGGGTGCTGCTGCGCGTCGCCCTGAACGAGATGAGCACGCTTGACGGCTCACTCCGCCGGGTCGTGCAACGCTCTGGCGGGTTCGACGCCAACTTCATGGGCCTGACCCGCGAAGGGGCCGATCTCGCCTGCCGCAGGCTGCAGGCGCGCGGCACGACGTGCTTCATGATCGGGTCGGATGGTTAGACAGTCAGTCATCTGTCCCGGCAACAGTCACTTCCAAGGTACGCTGACTTCGAGCACGCTAAACAATTGCGGCGTCCGGCCCAGCCGATCCGTCAGATGGTCGCGATCAACTGTCAGCATATCGAAAGTTGCAAGCGTGCCGGTCTCGCCATATTGACCGATCACTGTTGACCACCGACCCAGCCGCACCGCTGGCGTTGGCTGGCCGGGCAGCAACGATGCTGCATCGCGGAGTCCCATTTCGGCACCAATGCCCAACAGGCATATCTGCCGAACAGGTTGGGCGCTGGTCCAATCACTTACAACCAGAATGGCAGGCGGCTCTGTCGGCCTCACCATGATTGCGAAAGGTCCCGACCTCGTGCCGGTCTGCGTGTCGATCCAATAATTCACGATCAATTGCTGGCGCACCGGTTGCATTGGCCTGAGTGGGTATTGGGGAAGAGAGCCATGCGCGTTATCAAGGGTCGCCAGATCTTCCAAAAGCGGGCGTTGATCTTCGGCGGCGGGCACCCAACCTGCGTTGGACAGAAAGCTGGCAATGTCCCCACGTGTTTCAAACTGCCCGCCGCAGGCCTCCATGACCTCGGTCAGGGCTGAATCGGCAAGGGCCGTCACAGCAAAGAGTGATACACCCAACGATAATGCTGCCATTCTTATGCGGCGGGCAATCGGTTTGGTCATCACGTCAGGTCTCCTCATTCGGCGCAAGATGCAGCAGCATCCTGCGCTCTATTTTCATATAGGCAGACTTCTCGAGATTGCATGGCGAAAGGAGATGTGCCTTCGCATAACGCGCAGTCCTCAGGCAACCTTGCCTTCAAACGCCGCAGCCATCAGTGCGCGTGTGTATTCGGTCCGTGGCGCATCGAAAATAGCGTCCGCGTCCCCCGCCTCGACCACATCACCCTGCTTCATCACCATCACCTTGTGGGACAGCGCGCGCACCACCTTCAGGTCGTGACTGATGAACAGATAGGCCAGCGCGTATTTCTGCTGCAGATCACGCAACAGCTGCACGATTTGCACCTGCACCGTCATATCCAGCGCCGATGTAGGCTCGTCCAGGATCAAAAGCTTGGGGCGCAGGATCATTGCACGGGCGATGGCAATCCGCTGGCGCTGCCCGCCCGAAAACTCATGCGGATACCGGTCCATCAGGTCAGGGTTCAGCCCCACCTCGCCCATGATTTCGGCCACCATCTCGCGCCGGTTGCGCCCGGGTTCCACCCCATGCACACCCAGCCCTTCCGAGATAATCTCGGCCACTGTCATGCGCGGTGACAACGATCCGTAAGGGTCCTGAAACACGATCTGCATTTCACTGCGAAGCGGGCGCATCTGGCGCTGGTTCAGATGGTGAATATCGGTACCCTGAAACGCGATCCGGCCTTCCGACCCGATCAGACGCATCACCGCCAGCGCCAAAGTGGTCTTGCCTGACCCGCTTTCACCCACCACGCCCAGCGTCTCACCCGCGCGCAATGTCAGGGTCGCGGCATTAACTGCCTTGATATGCCCTACCGTCCGCTTCAGCAGCCCGCGATGGATGGGAAACCAGATCTTGGTATTGTCAGTTTCCAGCACGACAGGCGCCTCAGCCGGAACAGCCGCAGGCACGCCGGTCGATTCAGCGGCCAGCAGCATCTGGGTATAGGGGTGCTGCGGATTGGCAAAAATCTCTTCAGTGGGGCCGGTCTCGACAATTTCGCCATCCTTCATGACACAGACCCGGTCGGCGATCTTGCGCACAATGGTCAGGTCATGGGTGATGAACAGCATCGACATGCCCACATCCCGTTTCAGATCGGCCAGCAGGTCGAGGATCTGCGCCTGAATGGTAACATCCAGCGCGGTCGTCGGCTCATCCGCGATCAAGAGGTCCGGTCCATTCGCCAGCGCCATGGCAATCATGACCCGCTGCCGCTGCCCACCGGACAGCTGGTGCGGGTACGCGTTCAGGCGGCTTTCCGCATCCCGGATCCCCACCCGATCCAGCAGTTGAATGATCCGCTTGCGCACCTCAGGACCACGAATGCCCTGATGCAGCTCGATGCTTTCGGCCAGCTGCTTTTCCAGCGTGTGCAGCGGGTTCAGCGATGTCATCGGCTCCTGAAAGATAAAGCTGATATCGTTGCCCCGCACCCGGCGCAGTTCAGCCTCATCCGCGCCGACCATCTGCGCGCCGTCATAGGTGATGGACCCGGCCATGACAGCGCTGTCACCCAACAACTGCACGGTCGACAGTGCCGTCACTGATTTCCCCGACCCGCTCTCGCCGACAATGGCAACCGTTTCGCCTTTCTGCACCTGAAACGACACACCGCGCACCGCATGTGTCGTCTCACCATCCTGGCGAAAGGCCACGCGCAGGTCACGCACATCCAGCAGTGGCGTACTCATCGTTGATCCGTCCCTGTCTTGGCCAATGTCACCTCTTTGGCAAAGGGCAGATCGTCTGTCTCAACCTTGCCATCGGCTACAAAGGTCTTGCGCGGATCAAAGGCATCACGGACCCCTTCAAAGATGAACACCAAGAGCGACAACATGATCGCAAAGGTGAAGAAGGCCGTGAAACCCAACCACGGGGCCTGCAGGTTCTGCTTGGCCTGCAAGGTCATCTCACCCAGCGACGCCGATGATGACGGCAATCCAAAGCCCAGAAAATCGAGGGCTGCCAACCCGCCAATTGCCCCTGTCACCAGGAATGGCAGCATGGTCACCGTCGCCACCATCGCATTGGGCAGCATATGGCGAAACATGATCGTCCGATCACTGACGCCCAGCGCCTTGGCAGCACGCACATATTCCAGATTGCGGGCGCGCAGGAATTCCGCGCGCACCAATCCCGTCAGCGCAGGCCAGCCAAACAGGACGGTGATAAAGACCAACAGCCAGAAACTTCGCCCGAAAATGGCTGTCATGATGATGATGACATAAAGCGACGGGATGCCCGTCCAGATTTCGATAAAGCGCTGGAACAACAGGTCAGTCCAGCCACCGCGATAACCCTGCACAGCCCCGGCGATAATGCCGAGAACTGACGCCATTACCGTGACGATCAGGGCAAACATCACCGACAAGCGGAAGCCATAGATGATCCGGGCGACCACATCGCGCTTGGTATCGTCGGTACCCAGCCAGTTCTCACCGCTGGGGGGCGACGGGGCGACGCCGGGGACATCCACGATCGTGTTGTAGGAAAACGGGATGACCGGCCACAGGACCCAACCGGGCTCAAACCCTTCGATATCCACCGTCTCGCCAGCATCGACCGCGGCAATCAATTCCTCTGGTGTGTCAAAACAATCGACCAGTCCACCCGTGACAATCAGGCACTCGACCTCGACATCCTTGTAACCGGCCTCTGTCGGGAAATCGCCGCCGAAATCCTGCTCGGAATAAAAGCTAAAGATGGGCATCCGCAGCTCATCGCGGTAGCTGACAAGGATCGGTTTGTCATTGGCAATGAACTCAGCCAAAAGCGACAACCCGAACAGGATGCCGAAAATGACAAGCGACCACCAGGCCCGGCGGTTGCGGCGGAAATTGCGCCAGCGGCGCTGGTTCAGCGGGGACAGGAAGGGTCGTTTCGCCATCAGCCCCGCGCCTCGAAATCAATACGCGGATCGATGAACACATAGGTCAGATCGGTCAGAATACCGACCACCAGCCCGATCAGCGAAAACGCAAACAGGGTGCCAAAGACAACCGGATAGTCGCGGGCGACCGCAGCCTCGAACCCCAGCCGACCCAACCCGTCCAGCGAAAACAGCGTTTCGATGATCAGCGAGCCTCCAAAGAAAACCCCGATAAACAACGCCGGAAAGCCCGAGATCACAATCAGCATGGCGTTGCGGAACACATGGCCGTACAGCACCCGGCTTTCCGACAAGCCCTTGGCCTTGGCGGTAATCACATACTGCTTCTTGATCTCGTCGAGAAAGCTGTTCTTGGTCAGTAGGGTCAGGGTCGCAAAGGCGGAGATAGTCGAGGCAATCACCGGCAATGTGATATGCCAGAAATAATCCAGCACCTTGCCGATCAGGCTCAGGTCCTCCCAATTGGCAGATGTGAGCCCTCGCAGCGGAAAGATGCGCCAATAGGACCCGCCAGCGAACAACACGATCAGCAGGATGGCAAACAGAAAACCCGGGATCGCATAGCCCACGATGATCGCACCTGACGTCCAGGTGTCAAAGGGGCTGCCATCGCGCACGGCCTTGCGAATACCCAAGGGGATCGACACCAGATAGGCAATCAGGGTGGACCACAGGCCCAGCGTGATGGAAACAGGCATCTTTTCGATCACCAGATCGAAAACGCTGATCTTGCGAAACCAACTTTCGCCAAAATCAAAGCGCATGTAGTTCCACATCATATTCAGGAACCGTTCAAGCGGCGGCCTGTCAAAGCCAAACTCGCGCTCCAACTCCTCGATAAACTCTTTGGGCAGACCCTGCCCGCCCAGATACCCGCTATCCTCACCACCGCCAACTTCATTGCCACCACCGGCGATCCCCTCAAACACATCGCCGCTGCCCTCAAGCTGGGCAATGATCTGTTCAATGGGGCCGCCCGGCACAAACTGGATCAGGGCGAAGTTGACAATCATGATGCCCAGCAAGGTCGGGATCACCAGCAACAGTCGTCGGAGGATATAGGCGCCCAAAGCTAACGATCCTTACTGGAATGCGCCTGCTGCACGCAGGGCCTCGCCTGCTTCTTCGTCATACCACCAGAAATCCAACTGCCCCAACGCGTAAGGAGGCATGTTTTCGGGATGCCGGAACATGTCATAATAGGCCACTGTGTGCTTGTCCTTGAACCATTGCTGAACCCAGAACCCTTCAGCCCGCAAGGCGCGGTCAAGCGCGTGAACCGCCGGCGTCAACCCCTCCAGCGTCTTGGCCTCAATGACCACCTTCATCAGCCGGTCAATCGCCTCGCTGCGCAACCGCATCAGGTTGCGTGAACTGTCATCTGCCGTTTCAGACCCGTACCACTGGCGCAAGCCACTGCTGGGCTCGAAGGTCATGCTGAAACCATGCCCCACCATATCAAAATCGCCGCTGCGCCGGCGGTCGACATATTGTGAACGGTCCACGCGATCCAGTTTGGCATCAACGCCCAGCCGTGTCAGGTTTTCGATATAGGGGTTGATGATCCGGTCGAATGCGGGACTGAAAGACAGGATCTCAAGGCTCAACGGCTGACCATCCTTCATGCGGACACCATCGTCACCGGCAACCCAGCCCGCCTCATCCAGCAAGGCCGACGCGGCACGAAGGTTGCGACGGTCAAGGGGGCGGTCGGCGGCGCTTGAAGTCGGCGCCATGACAGGCTCGCTTGTCAGGATGCTTTCATCCAGCAATCCGTCATCGACCAAGGGCTGTAGAATGGCCACTTCCTCTGGCGTCGGCACGCCTACAGCTTCCAGATCTGAGTTCTCCCAGAACGAATTGACCCGCTCATAGAGCCCATAAAACAAGGTTTCATTGGACCACTCAAAATTGAACATCAGGCCAATCGCCTGCCTCACCCTCAGATCCTGCCACTTCGCGCGATCCAGGTTGAAAACAAAGGCCTGTGCATAGCCGATCGTGCCATCGGCAAATTCTTTCTGCACGGCCTGCCCGTTATCGATTGCGGGGAAATCATAGCCGGTCGCCCACTCCTTGGACGAATTCTCGATGCGGAAGGTGTAAGCGCCCGATTTAAACCCTTCCAGGGCAGCGGCCGCATCGGCAAAATACTCGATCCGGATACTGTCGAAATTGATACGGCCCGTGTTGATCGGCAAATCCTTTGCCCACCAGTTGGGGCTGCGTTCATAAATGATCTGGCGACCAATATCGACATCACCAAGCACATAAGGACCGGTCCCAAGGAAGGGTTCGACACGGGGTTCATCAAGCCGGGCACCGGTCTCCTCAAACCATGACTTGGAAAAGATCGTGCTGCCACCGCCGGCAATACCGATCACGTCACGGCGCGGGGCCTCGGGGTTGAAGTTGAACTTGACCTCATAGGGGCCAAGAACCTCGACACTGTCGACATAGGTGCTGACGACATTACGATATTCGGCAATGCCCTGCTCCATGAACAGTTCATGGGTGAACTTGACATCCTCGGCGGTCAGCGGTCGTCCATCGGAAAACGTCACATCGTCGCGCAGGTTAAAGATGACCCAATCGCGGCTTTCAGGATATTCCATGGTCGTACACATATAGCAGTAGGAGCCATAGGGATCATCTGCCGTACTGGCCAATATCCCCTCATAGGGCAAGCCGGGCAACGATGCCGCGACACCCTTACGTGAATAGTTGTTGAAACTGTCAAACGTGCCTTGCGCCCAGAGGGCAATCTCGCCGCCCTTCGGGGCATCAGGATTCACATAGTCAAGGACCTCGTTCGGGCCATATTTCACCTCACCGAAATTCGAATAGGCGTGACTCTCGATAATCGTCTCATGGCTATCCGCCCAGACGCCGTTGGCGGCGATGGCCGCGCCCACGCCGATCACCGATCCCATCAACCAGTATTTCAACCGCGCCACCGTTTGGTGCTGTGCCGCGGCGATGGCTCTGGATCGGGGGCGATACTGCATTACTGTCTCCGGATTGAAAAACATCTGATCGTGCTTACATAAAGTAAATGGATTGTTTCATCGAGTTTCAAGTTGAGTTTACGTGATCACCAAGTGACCACACGATACCGCGCATGAAAAAGCCGCCCGTACCGGGGCGGCTTTGGTTTTTCAGCGATATCGGAACTCAATCATCCAGACTGTCAAGATAGGCAATCAGGTTCGCCCGGTCCTCGACACTGCGCATCCCGTTGTAACCCATTGCGGTGCCGGGCGCCCAGCTGCGGGGATTCTCCAGGAACCCGTTCAGGTTCTCCGGTGTCCATACATCGGCCACCTCGACCAAAGCGCCGGAATAGTTGAAATCGTCATAAAAAGCGACCTCACGACCAACAACACCATAAAGAGCAGGACCCGTGCCATGGACACCCGCCTCAAGCGCATGGCACGACCGGCAGTTGCGCCACAAGCCTTCGCCATCAGCAGCACTGGCCGAGGCCATCACAACCGGGAAATCAACCTCTTCAACGACCTCAACTTCGCCATCTTCGCTCTCGACTTCGATCACATAAGCCTGCGCATGGTCGCCATGCCCGTCACCGCTGTGATAGATCAACTCCGCGACCCAGGCACCCAGCAGATAGATCAGCAATGTGCCGCAAAGTGCCCCAACCGTCTTGGTCATCGTCATTGTGTCGAACATGTCGCGTTCCATTCCGTTCAAAGTTTTGCGGTATCTATCCGCTTCCCACGCCGGGTTGCAAGGTGTACTGGCGCGACGAAACGCCCATTTTTGTCGTATCTGACGGGGAGGACACGATCATGTCGCAAAAAATCGCGTTCCAGGGTGAACTGGGAGCTTACGGGCACGAAGCCTGTGCCGCGAATTATCCGGATTATGAGCCCCTGCCCTGCCCTACCTTCACTGCATCGATCGAGGCCGTGCGCAATGGCGACGCCGATCTGGGCATGATCGCGGTTGAAAACTCGACCTATGGACGCGTCGCTGACGTACACTCCCTTTTGCCCAAAAGCGGACTGCATATCGTCGATGAAAGCTTTGTGCGGGTGCATATCAATCTGCTGGCGCGCAAAGGGGCCAGCCTGGATGATATCAAGACCGCATTCGGGCATGTGGTGATCCTGCCGCAATGCACGGGCTTCCTGCGGGAACACGGGATCACGGGCCGGGTCAAATCCGACAATGCCAAGGCCGCCCGCGATGTCGCCGAAGGTGACGACATGACAATCGGCGCACTGGCCTCGGAACTGGCGGCGGACATTTACGGACTTGATGTGCTCGCCCGCAATATCGAAGACACCGATAACAACACCACCCGGTTTCTGGTCATGGCGCGTGAACCTGACTACCGCAGACGGGGTGAACATGGGATGATGACCAGCTTTGTGTTTCGGGTGCGCAACATCCCCGCAGCGCTTTACAAGGCCATGGGCGGGTTTGCCACCAACGGGGTGAACATGACCAAGCTGGAAAGCTACATGGTCGGCGGCGCTTTCACGGCGACGCAGTTCTATGCCGAAATCGAAGGGCATCCTGATGACCGCAACGTGCAACTGGCACTGGAAGAACTGCAGTATTTCACCGATCTTCTGCATGTGATGGGGGTCTACCCCGCCGCCGCCAGCCGACGCGAACCCGCAAAGGACTAAGCGCGCGGCAAAGGAATTTCTCGAAATTCCTTTTGCACAAAAATATTCTGGAATTTTTTTGCCTCAGCTCGCCTTGCGGTAAGCGTCCTCGATATCTTCGGCAAATTCCACCACGCGCGCTTTGAACCGCTTGGTCAGCTTGACCTTGGCCAGCTTCATGGATTGCAACAGCAACCGGGCGGTCAGCGATTTCGCCCGCAGATCCATCGCCACTGCAACGCGGGTGCGCCCACGGGACAAGGGGACCAGTTCCACAGTCGTGGCCACGCTCAGCCCATCCGACACCGTATCGATCCGATAATGATGGGGCGGGTCAAGCTCACTCACCGTTGCACGCATCCGGCGCTCCCGCTGGCGAAAGGTAAAGACAATGTCCCAGGACGATCCGACCCGATAGGGTCCGCTATCAATGCGCGTAATGTCGGCCCCGTGGCGCAGCGCGCGCCGCTCAAACCCGGCAAAATCGCTGACCTGCGCAAAGACGTGATCGACCGGGGCTTCGATATCTTCGCGCGTGCTGAATTTCATGTCATCTGCCCCAGTTCGAACACCAACAGTCTAACAAGACAAACGGTTAATCAAGCCTGTCTGCCAGCCAATTCTGCAGTAGAAAATGGGCAATCGCCCCCTTGCGGGCCGGCAGGATGTCAGGATGTTGCCCGGCAAAGGCCTGCGCCATCTCCTCCCGACTGACCCAGCGGGCATCCTCGATCTCCGCCGGATCAAGGGTCAGTTCTGTGCCCAATGCCTCACCCATACAGCCAAACATCAGTGACGCCGGAAACGGCCAGGGCTGGCTTGCCAGATAGGTCACAGGACCGACACGCACACCAACCTCTTCGAAAACTTCGCGGCGCACGGCGGCCTCCATCGTCTCGCCGGGTTCGACAAACCCCGCCAGACAGGAATACATGCCCTCAGGCCAACCGGGCGACCGACCCACCAATGTCGCGTTGCCATGAGTGATCAGCATGATCACAACCGGATCGGTGCGCGGATAATGGTGCCCGCCACAGGCCGGGCAATCACGCTGCCAGCCCGCCATCGCCAGCACGCTTTCTGCACCGCAAAGCGCACAAAAGCGGTGGGTCCGATGCCAGCCAAACACCGCTTTGGCCGTCGCGGCCAGTTCCGCATCACGCAGGCTCAGCCGGGTCATCACGCCGCGCAATTCGGCAAAAACCACGTCATCCGGCATCGACGGGTGGTGCTGTTTGGTCCGGTCCAGAAAACTGTCCATCTCCGATGCATCCAGATCAGGCGGTTCCCAACCCGATATGTCAGCCGCAAAAATAGCTGACCCACCGTCACGGCCCAAAAGGACCAGACCTTCGCTTGCATCCTTTAGGATAGGGTGGTCCATAGGGACATGGAAAAGACCCTCGTCCGCGATCATCGGTTTGCCCCGCCACAACACAATGGATTGACTGTCAGGACGTTTGGCCAAATCCTGTGCCTGGCTGCGCCATTCTGCCGCACGATCAAGGCCGGAGCCACCAAATGTAACTGTTTCAGCAATTTTCATTACGCCGCAATGACATGTCAGCCAACCGAGTTCAAACTTTTCCGTCGTTGGGCTGTGGCAATCACATCGATTCACCTTATAGTTGAAAAATGATCATGAGTTCGCCTGAAGATGAGGCTGTTGAAGTTCAAGGGAGTGACCCGAAAGCACGTCTGCGTATTCTCGAAACGACTGACCTGCACATGCAGCTGCTGGCCTATGATTACTTCGCCGATCACAGCGACAGCGACACCGGGCTGATCCAACTGGCCGACAGGATCGAAACACTCCGATCTGACACGTCCTGCACCAGCGTACTTTTTGACAATGGTGATTTCATTCAGGGCAATCCGCTGGCCGATTACGTGGCCAGCAACGGCACGGACGGCCAACCGCATCCGATGATCGCCGCCTTCAACACCCTGCAATATGACGCGATCACGTTGGGAAACCATGAGTTCAACTACGGACTCGATATGCTGCGCGCGGCGCTCGCCGATGCCAGATTTCCCGTGACCTGCGCCAATACCCACCAGATCAAGGGTGATGCGCTGGCCCTGCCTTATGTCATTCTCGACCGGGATATGCCCTGCGACGACGGCAAGACCCGCACATTGCGGATCGGCGTCACGGGCTTCGTGACGCCACAAATCACGGTCTGGGACCGGGTCGCCCTGAAGGGTGAGCTTGAAACCGAAGACATTGTCTTTGCGGCAGAGCGGGTGGTCCCGCAGATCAAGGCCGACGGGGCGGACATTATCATCGCGCTCTGCCATTCCGGCATCGGCGCCGCTGATCATTGCGAAACCATGGAAAACGCCGCCGTCCCACTGGCCGCCATTCCCGGCATTGATGTCGTGCTGACCGGTCACACACACGAGATGTTTCCGGGTGATGATCAGCCCAGGACCAACTTCGTTGATCCGGTGAACGGCACCCTGCATGGCAAACCCGCCGTCATGGCCGGGTTCTACGGCAACTGGCTGGGGGTCATTGATCTGCAGCTTGGCTGGCACGACGGATCATGGACCATCCAGACCCATCAGTCGCGGCTTGAACCGTGTTCAGCCCGCGACAACGGCCCAAGCCCTTTGCAAAAACAGCTTAGCACGCATCTGCAAACCGCCCACAGCGCGACGATCAGGCATATCCGGCAGCCCATCGCCCTGACCGAGGTGCCGATCCACAGCTATTACGCCAATATCGTCCCTGACCTCACCCAGCAGCTTCTGGCGCGGGCGCAACAGGGTTTCATCCGGCGCGTCATGGCCGGTAGCCAGTATCATGCGCTCCCTGTCCTGTCATCGACCTCACCCTTCCGGGCGGGCGGGCGGGCCGGGCCAAGCCATTACATCGACATCAGCCCAGGCGCGATTGCGCTGCGTGATGCAGCGGCGATCTATCCTTTTGCCAATACGCTCTGCGGGATCAGGCGCAGCGGGGCGCAGATCAGGCAGTGGCTGGAACGGGCAGCCTCGCATTTTGCCCAGGTCATCCCCGGCCAGCATGACCAGCCCATGATCAACCCGCACAGCCCGGCCTATAATAGCGACACGATTTTTGGCCTTAGCTATGAATTCGACCTCTCGCAGCCCGCACATTTCGCCCCTGATGGCAGCGTGATCAACGCACAGGCCGGGCGGGTGCGGGCGCTGAAGTATCAAGGGCAGCCTGTGGGGGACAATGACAGCTTCATCGTCGCCGCCAACAGCTACCGGACCCATGGCGGCGGCGGGTTCCGCGGGGCGGTCGAGGCCGACATTCTCTACCAATCGACCAAATCCGCCCGGGACGTGCTGATCGACTATCTGCGCAGCAACGAAGTTGTGACGCAACCGGCCAGCCACACCTGGTATTTCACCCATCTGCCCGACACCAGCGCCATTTTCCAATCCGCCCCCGCCGCAAGCAAATACACAGCACCCGGCGTTAGCCATGTGGGGCCAGGCACAGGCGGCTTTGACCAATACCGGTTTACCTTCTGACCGCTTGCACTGATGCGGACGGCCCCTTATATGGAACCTTGAGAGGTTGGCGCGGGCGAGCGCCTCGCCAACCTGGTCAGGTCCGGAAGGAAGCAGCCATAACGAGCCCCGCTTGGGTCGTTGTCCAACCTCTCACCTCAGGCGAATGTGCCAAAGGCAAGATCGCCGTCAGGGACACCGATGTATCCAGCCATAGAGCTGGCATAATCGATAGAACGTCTACTGCCTCATGCCGATCTGGCGCACCGTCTCAACAATCGTCGCACCTTGTCCTTGCAGAACTTTAACTTGCCGGAGCTTTGATGCTATGCCTCCCGCCCTCGCTCGTTTTCCAGCCATCGCTGATCTTCCAATTTGCAGAACAAAACTATCCCAGTTGGTGCACCACTTTCGGGAGGTACTTTGGGGTCAGACCAAGAAGCTAACTACCATTAACGCTGTTCCTGCCAAAAATGGTGAACCGCAGCGTAAGCTTTTAAGGGCTTGGGCGAAAGGTCAGCAACAATCCACTGTCGTTTTGTGCCACGACCTCGGCGACGGCTCTGACGCCGTAATTCTCCTCTAGTGCGGTAAGGATCAGAGTGATCTTGGCGTCAGCGCCGGCATCCGCAAACAACAATAATGCGGCGTCCTCTGCCAAGAGGCTTTGGTGGCTTTCGTAAGCTGAGTTGTCGGGGTGCAGCGTCATCCAACCGGCAAAAAAAACCTTGCCCAGGAGCGGGTCCAAGTCGTTGGTGAAAAGTCGGGAGTATTGAACGCGCACAGCGTTAGCGTAAACAAAGACTGAGCCGTCCCACATCTGAATTATTTCTGACTGTGCAAAAAATTGTCCGTGCACCCGCAAATTGCTAATAAGTCTGTCTTTTGATTCAAGCAAAAAGAACAGTGATACCCAGATGAGCGAAAGATATGCCATCCACGCAGTCCGTTTTGCCACCAACTGAAGGTTGAGAAAGAAAAGCCCCGAGATAACAGATGCGACCGCCGCAAGCACAACACGTTCTTTTAGAAGGGCGAATACACTGACGTAGAGCAACGGTGCAAGAAATGTGATGCAGGCGGCGAGCAACACTAACTTTTGTATGCGCCCGGGTACCACGCTCACCAAAACTAACAGCGTCACAACCACCAATTGCACAGTGGTGCGAGACAGCAGTTTTTTGAAGGCATGAAACCAATCACCCAATGTCAGGCTTTGCTCTTTCTGAATGACAGCTGCATGGATCGCTTCTAGGTCTGCTTGATTAATTTCCAATGGATCCGGAAAAAATTCCACCAATAATGCAAAGTCATTGGCAGAAATTTCATCGGGTAATATTTCAGACGCCAACACCGCATTTGGATTATCATTCACTTTTCCGCGAACATCGTTGAACGCGACATACGCCGGATTGAGCGACTGATACGCGCGTTCACTGTACACATGAAGACCAAGACCTATGACGACAAGACCGGCAAGACCTAACCAGCATCGTAACACATTCGTCTGGCGCCAGATGGCCAACACAAAAAATGGAGACCCCACCAAAAGAACCAGCATCGCTGCATCAAACCGCAGCAAAAATCCGTATAGGACCAGCGCGGCCCCAATCAGCCGCAAAGTGCGTGTCCTTCCAGTCAAAACCACCCAAGCCCCAACAGCCCCTGTGAACGCCGCGGCTGTCGTGAACTGCATCTGAATGATTATGCATAGCGCTAGACCTCCGAAGACCGTAAATGCAAAAGTGTTGACGGCTTGTTTTGTGCGGAACCGGTCAATAGCCGTAATGGCGCCAAGTGCGCAGCAAGCTGAAAGCGCAAAAAGCATCGTTCCCGGGTACCAATCCAACTCGGGCATAACCTGATATAGACTGCTTAGCGCAACACCCAGGATGTAGTTAATGAATACCAAATTCGAAGACGGCTCGCCGCTGTACACACCGCTGGCGAGTAGCATCATGACGATGTCGTCATTTTCTTCGAAGCGCATAGGTAGAAATAGGAAAGTCAGCAAAAAAATCATAGCGCTGAGGGCTAAGAATTGGATTGGCAAAGAAAATATCTTCATTATCCTCCATTAAGCGAACAATCTAGATCTACACAAGCAAGTATTCTGGGTGTTCGTGGTCGTGGCATTCGCGTCGCATCATTCCAGCAAGCGTAGGATGGCTGACTTCATCCTCCATCCCGTTTCAGAATTGCTGCCACCACCCCTTCAAACCCGCCCCCAATCCTTAACACCGCATTCACACTTCCACCGCTCGCCCCGTTAACCCCGCCAAACCCGCCCAATGGGTCCGACGCAAGTCCGACGTTTTGCCGACACATCGCCGACCGCCGATTTGGCCAATAACCCTCGCGTTAACTGGCCTTGATCCGATTCGCGCCAACAGGGGTGTTGCGCGCCCCTCTTCACATCACCGAACTTTGCGCACCACTTGTTGCACCGCCCTCGTAAAGATGGCATTCTGCCCCCGGCAACTTCGAAAAAGGAGGACAAAAATGATTGTGCGATCCATCCTCCCGGCCCGGGTGCGCTGAAGCTATTTCCGTCCCCTCGTCCGGCCCCCGCTGACGCATCTGCGCCAGCAAACGCATTTCCTTTGACGAGGATAACCCATTGAATACCCTGACACGCGACGCACTTGGCTGGTCGCCTTTCTACATGTCCCAGCTCGAAATCGAAGAGCTGGAAAACCTCACCCCTGCCCGCATCTCCACGGTCCATCGCGACCGGGTCGTGGCGCTTTCCGAAATCGGCCCGCTGGAACTCACGCTCGATCCCGGCATCACGACCGGCGCGGTCGCGGTCGGCGATTGGGTGCTTTGCAACCCGGCCCAACACCGGCTGACCCGCGTGCTGGATCGCAAGACCGAGCTTAGCCGGGGGACCGAATACCACACCGGTGAAAAGCAACTGATCGCCGCCAATATCGACACGCTTTTCATCACCACATCCTGCAACAATGATTTCAATCCGGCCCGGCTGGAACGCTATCTCGCCCTCGCACATGATGCGCTGATCACGCCCGTCATCCTGATCACCAAGGCAGACCAGACCGACGATCCAGAGACTTACGTCGATCAGGCCCGCAGGCTTGGCCGGGATCTGGAGGTACTTGCGATCAACGCCAAATCCCACACGGTAGGCGAAACCCTCGCCCCCTGGTGCGGCAAGGGGCAAACGGTCGCCTTCGCCGGCTCTTCCGGCGTTGGCAAAACCACCATTGCCAACGCGCTTACCGGCGAGCATGCGGCCACGCAGGACATCCGCGAGGATGACGCGCGTGGGCGTCACACCACCACGGGCCGCTCCCTGCACCAGATCCCCACCGGCGGTTGGCTGATCGACACGCCGGGCATGCGCGGGCTGGGCGTGGCCGAGGTCGCATACGGGATCGACGCCACATTTCCCGAAATCTCGGAACTGGCCGAACAGTGCAAATTCCGGGATTGCGAACATGACAGCGAACCGGGCTGCGCGGTGCAGGCCGCCATTGCCGCCGGTGATGTGGATCCTGACCGGCTCAGGCGGTTCCAGAAACTCAAACGGGAAAACCAATACGCGACCGAAACCATCGCCCAGGCGCGGGACCGGTATCGCAAATTCGGGAAAATGGTCAAAAACGCCCAGAACAAGAAAAAGCGGTAGGGTGGGGGTTTACCCCACCTCAACCGAACCGCTTGACCGCCTCTATCTCCAGCGCAAGGCGCATTTGCAGATCTGCAAGGGTCTTCATTTCCGCCTTGCGCGCGGCCTGATTGGTCAGGCCTTTCAGCCGGGTCTTTGACGCCGCGATCTGTTCCTTCAGAACCACCATCGGGGATTTGACATCGGCCTCCTTCGCCATCCGGTCGAGCAGCGCATCCTTCGGTTTGCCAAGATGCTCCAACGGCTTGCCCGCCCCCGGCAGATTGTCGAACTGGCCTTGTTTCTCGGCTTCGGCGATCTTCTGATCAATCAATGAAATAAGCGGGTGATCCATAAGACCCTCAATCGGATGACACTGCGTTCGTATAAGATGATGACCCGTCAATTGGTAGCGCAATGACCAGACCGTCGAAATCAGACCGACTTCACCAACAGTCTGCCAATACATCCGTATCAACAAGACATTTGCTGAATATCCTAAACAGCCATCTCCTGCATCACCGGTGCGCCGGTGCCACCGATCCCGCCATCCTGTTCGGTGGGTGCGGCGCAGGCTGCAAGGCCCAGCAACAAAACGATTAGAACCACACGCCGCATCACGCCTCATCCTCTTTGTAGAAATACCCGCCCGCGCGGAACCGCATATGGCCCGGCTCGGTGGCCTGCAATGCGGCTGCGCGCGCGTTGATCTGCTGCAAGACCAACATCTGGGCCTCCCTGTACTCGGCCTCCAGCACGGCCACAGCGTCTGCGGACAGTTGGTTGTAATGCACCGCACGTTCAAAAAACGGGGCCGGGTCCTGCATCACGTTCGCAGTCGCTGCTGTCAGGAAATCGCCCCCATTGCGCGCCAGATAATCCAGTTGGGCGCCCGTTCCGGGCAGCGGCTGATAGGACCGCGCCAGTAGCTCAACCATTTCTTCATCTGCGACTGCGACAGTGCCCGCATCCCGTAGCTGCGCCAACATCGTGGCCGGGTGCACATCGCGGCGAATCTCCTGCGCGAGCGAATCAAAGGATTTGCGCGTTAATGCATCCCCGCCCTGTGCGACCCATTGCGCAACGAGGCGTGACAGATGATTGACGGGCGGCTGCGCATCATCCGGCTCTGCCCGCAGACGCACGATGTCGCGGCGTTGCAAGCCTGTCATGACGCTCAGGCGGCTATCAGTGACCTTGCCGTCAATCTGGCCAATCGCGGCGCGGACAAACTGTGCCTTCAGCCGCTCGGCCGCTTCTGCAAACAGGACGCCACGCGCGACGCAAAGGCGTGCAATCGGGGCAAGCAAGGCATCAAGAACGGTTTTCATATGTGCAAATTGCACATTTTAAGTTGACAGCACAAGCAGATTCAAAATATGTGTAATTTGCACATTTTTTGGAGAACCCTATGACGCGCCCCCTCATCGCACTTATCCTTCTGGCGCTTGCCGCCTGCGGCCCCAGCATCCAGACAACATCCGGCGCCGATTTCATCGCTGCCACACCGGCCAGCTTTATCGACGAAGACATCGCCAAGGCCGCCGCTGTCGAACCCAACCTGCGCTTCCCGGCCCGCATCGGGATCGCACGGATCGTTAATGGCAGTCTGACCCTGCCGCCGGCAGAGGAAACGGCGCTCTTCGCCGATATCGCCGAACGCAACAGCCGCTATGGTGAATTTGTCCCGGTCAGCCCGCTGATCATGGCGATGACCGGCAGTAATGCGACCGGCATCAACCGGCACCAGTCCGACACAGCAGCGGCGGCGATCCAGCAGATACGGCTGACCTCCGCCCGCCAACATCTTGATTACGTGATCATTTACGAGATCGGGGCTCGCAGCCGCACCGGCAACACCCCCTTTGCGCTGGCCGATGTCACGCTGGTGGGCGGAATGCTGTTGCCAACCCGGAATATCAGCGTCGCGGGCATCGGTGCCGCAGCCTTTGTTGATGTGCGCAACGGATATCCCTACGGCACCACGCAGGTCACGGCTGATCTGTCGGGTTTTGCCCGCACCTTTCAAGCCGACCGGCGCAGCAATGAATTGCGCGCGCAAGCCACCCTGAAAGTGGCCGAAGCGCTGGTGCCGGATATCGAAACGATGCTGTCAGAGCTTGCGGCCCGCGCCCGGTAGGATGGGTCAAGACCCATCTTACGCCGTGGCACCGCCGCGTGCCCATGCCATTTGCGGTGCTGTCTCCACCGCGCATGGGCGCACCCGGCGCAGCCTTGCCAGGGCTGCGTCGGGATCTTCACCTGCCGCAATCATCAGCCGCAGACACATCATGCCCGACCGCCCGCAACCACCAAAACAATGGACCAGCACACGGTTCCCCTGCCCCAGCGCGCCCAGCGCCTGATCCCGCACGATGGGCCAGTCCAGATCATCGTCGGGAACGCCAAAATCGGGCACCGGCAGATGCAGCCAGCCGATCCCTTCATTCGCCAGATCGCCGCCAAGGCTCCCCGCCCCTTTCCGGTCCAGCTCCACCTGCGACGTCATGGAAATCACCAGCGACGGTCGCCACTCCATCAGCCGCAGCCAGTCGGTATAGTAATGCCGCGTGCGCCCGGGCATGGGGGTGATGGCCAGTTCACCACCCCCCACGGGCAGGCTATGGATCACAAACTCAAGCAATCCCATGCTCCACAATCTGGCCCGGATGCGCCTCTGCCCAATCGGCCAGAAACGCGGCCACGTCCGGTTCACCGGCCAGATCAATCGCCCGTTTCGGCAAGGCCACGCCATGCTCCAGCGCGAGCGTCAGACAGGCAATGTGATCCCGTTCCGCACGGGCCGGGCAGTTTTCCGATCCGTGGATGATGGTGCTAAGCAATGTACCGCCATACCCATTGACATGACTCAGGTCCGGACCAAGCCGGAGGAAACAGGTCACCATATCTGGCAGGCCCAGCCAACCGGCCATCTGAACAGGCGTCATGCCCTGCGCATCAGGGGCATCCCACGGCAGTCCAACCGCAACCAGCGCCTCTACATGTGGCAAAGGGTTTGGCAGCGACAATATCTCGGTGATGATATTGGTGAAGGCCGGCGGAATCTGTGCGATATCAATCCAGCGACCTGGCACCACTTTTCCTTGCGCACAATCAGCCAGAATTTGCTCGGTCTGCGTAAGGCGCCGCATATTGCCTCGCTTTTGCAAAAGCTCGCACAGGCTGTCATTGCCAAAAACGCAAGCCGCGGCATAGGCGCTGCTGCCCTGCCAGCTCAGCCCCGGATTGGCACCCGCATCCAGCAACAGTTCGACCATATCCGCCCGCGCATGCCGACGCGCCGCCTGAAAAAGTGCAGGCACAACGAAAGGGGCCTCGCCACCCACCTCATCGGGCGTAAATTCATTGGGATCGGCCCCGGCATCCAGCAACATGCGCACCGCCGCCACATCGTGAAAATCCATCGCCCGAAGCAGCGCATTGGTACCTTTCGGATCAGCCCCATGCTCCAGCAGCAGTTTCAGACCTTCTTGGTGACCCAGTTCCGTCGCGTGATAAAGGCTTTCGCCATCATTCGGATCCGCCCCATGATCCAAAAGCCAGCGGCCCAGCGGCATATTCCCCGCATGGCCAATCGCGCCATAAAGCGCCGAAAGCCTATGATCACTGCCCGGTTCATGCGGAAAGCCGTCATTCACATCCGCCCCATGGGCGACAAGCAATTCAGCAATCGCCAGCATGTCCGACTCCTTCTCGGGCCAGGCCGTCAGCATCTTTGAAAAGGCCAGATGCAGGATCGGGCGACGCGGCCCGACCGCCCGGGTCGCGGCCTTCGGATCATCGGCCAGAACGCGGCGCACGGCGGCCAGATCAAAAAGTGCCACCTGCAGGCCAAAGGCACCCTCTGCCAGATCGGGCGTGTCCCAGATCATCTGCTGGACAACCTGCACCTGCCCATGAAAAATCGCGATCTTCAGCCGTTGCTGCTTGGCCGCACGGTCCATCCCTTGGGTCTCAACCGCAATCTTCATCTGCGGCCAGCTGGGAAAATTCTGTTCGCGGGCAATCACATGCAGAAAATCGGCGTGTTTCAGATCGCCCTTGCGGGGATTGACCACATCAACACGGGCAATGGCGGGTTTATCGCCGCTTTCGTAAAGTCTATGAAGGGTTTTCGCCTGCCTGCGCAAGGCATCAAGTGGGTCTGTCATTGGCTTCCTCACCATGTCTCCCGCCGGTTCGCTGATCCGGGAAAATGAGAAAGACCATGATCGGTCATCCAAAGGTCGTCATTGGGTGCATCACGCTGTCCGCGAACCTGGGTGCCGCCCAACACGGCTCGCATTTCGTAAACCAGACCCTCGCCTTATGCAAGTATCCGGCTATTGTCATGGTCATGAGTGACAGCAACGAACTTGCCGAAACACGCACCGATTGGGCCGAAGACCGCACCATTCTGGCCAACGAACGCACATTCGCGGGGTGGATGCGGACAGGCATGGCCTGTCTGGGCGTGGCGCTGGGGCTCAAGGCGGTGTTCTCGGGGTTCTCGCCCACATGGGTGCCGAAACTGGTGGCCAATGTGTTCGTCATTGTCGCCATCTTCATCTTCTGGTCGGCGCGTAACAAATCCTGTCAGACGCTCAGGCGGATGCAAGACCACGCAACCACCCCGCAACCAACCACCAACATGACACTGATCGCCGTTGTCATGACCGTCGGGGCGATTGCCACCGGGGCCATTCTCTGGTGGCTCTGAGCGCGGTGGACCTTGGTGCAACCCGCCCTTAGTCTGACCCACGTTCCGAATCCCACAAGGGCCGCCATGACCGACCAACCCCGCTATCAAGTGCTCGCCCGGAAATACCGGCCCGAAACCTTTGCCGATCTGGTGGGGCAGGATGCGATGGTGCGCACGTTGAAAAACGCGTTTGAAGCGGATCGGATCGCGCAAGCCTTTATCATGACGGGCATCCGCGGCACCGGGAAAACCACGACAGCCCGCATCATCGCCAAGGGCATGAACTGCATCGGCCCAGACGGCCAAGGCGACCCAACGACCGATCCATGCGGGCAATGCGAACATTGCGTGGCGATCATGGAAGGCCGCCATGTGGACGTGATGGAAATGGATGCCGCATCCCGGACCGGTGTGGGCGACATCCGCGAGATTATCGACAGCGTCCATTACCGCGCCGCTTCTGCCCGCTACAAGATCTACATCATCGACGAAGTGCACATGCTGTCGAAAAACGCCTTTAACGCCCTGTTGAAGACGCTGGAAGAGCCGCCCGAACACGTCAAATTCATCTTCGCCACAACCGAAATACGGCAGGTCCCGGTGACTGTGCTGTCCCGCTGCCAGCGGTTCGACTTGCGCCGGATCGAACCGGAGGCGCAGATTGGCCTGTTGCGCAAAATCGCAGATGCCGAAGGCGCGGCCATCACCGATGAAGCGCTCGCACTGATCACCCGCGCCGCCGAAGGGTCCGCCCGTGACGCGCAATCGCTGCTGGATCAGGCGATCAGCCACGGGGCGGGAGAGACAACCGCAGAACAGGTGCGCGCCATGCTCGGGCTGGCCGACCGTGGCCGCGTGCTCGACCTCTTCGATATGATCCTGCGGGGTCAGGCGGCCGACGCGCTCACCGAACTCAGCGCGCAATATGCTGACGGCGCCGATCCGATGGCGGTCCTGCGTGATCTGGCAGAGGTCTGCCATTGGGTCAGTGTCGTGAAAATCACGCCAGAGGCGGCCGAGGACCCGACGATCAGCCCCGATGAACGCACCCGCGGTCAGGCCATGGCGGGAGAATTGCCCATGCGGGTGCTGTCACGCATGTGGCAGATGCTGCTCAAGGCGCTGGAAGAGGTCGCGATGGCCCCCAATGCCATGATGGCCGCCGAAATGGCCGTGATCCGCCTGACCCATGTGGCCGACCTGCCCAGCCCGGACGAATTGGTGCGCAAGCTGCAAGACGCCACACCGCCGCCAACCGCCCCCGCAGCACCACGCGCGGCCCCGTCCGGCAACGGCACCAGCGCGGTCTCTGCCACCCCTGCCCCGACCCATTCCGCCCCAGCCGGTCCAACCGCATCTGGCGCGCAAACAGCCGTGGCTTTGGCAACCGACGCCCTGCATCATTACGCCCGGTTCGAGGATGTGGTCGAACTGATCCGCGCCCACCGCGATGTCAAACTGCTGGTAGAGGTCGAAACCGGGCTGCGTTTGGTCAGCTACCAGCCCGGCCGGATCGAGGTGAACCCGACCCCTGACGCCGCCCCCGACCTGATCGGACGGCTGGGATCACGGCTGCAAGCCTGGACCGGCAATCGCTGGGCGATCAGCGTTGCCGATGGCGGCGCCGCCACAATTGCCGAGTTCCGCGACGCCGCCGAAAACGCCATCCGGTCCGAGGCCGAGCAACATCCGCTGGTCCGGGCAGTGATTGCCGCATTCCCCAAGGCCAAGATCACAGAGATCCGGACTGAGGCGGAAAAGGCCCAGGACGCCCTTGAAGACGCCCTGCCTGAAGTGGATGAAGAATGGGACCCGTTCGACGACGATTGAGGCGCGATTTACATCGCGCCCGCCCAGTCATCCGGCCCGATACGGCCCATCACTTCGAACCCTCCATCACCATCTGGTGCTATCACGTAAGCCACACCTTGCGGTTCAGGATAAATCCCGGTGGCCGCCTCGAACGGATCGTCGTGGCCGACAATGACCAGGTTACCGGCCTCCGGCATCTGTGAGATCAGCGGCGTGACCCCATCGCGCATCATGGCAATGTCCGCATCGGTGTAGTCTTCCGCCGGGGCAAAGTTCAACTTTTCGGTCATCTCGAACCGGCCAAAGGCCAGATCAGCCGTCTGCCAGGCCCTGCAGTATTCTGACGAAATGACATCACCCACAGGGATCTCGAGCGCTGCAATCGCGTCTCCGATGGACTTCGCCTGTGCCCAACCGGCAGCACTCAGCACCCTTTGGGTGCCGCAATCACCCAATACCGCCTCGACCTGATCGGCATAGTCTCGTTCGGTCTGGGCGTGGCGCAGATAGATCACATGACCGCCCTCTTGCAGCGCGGCGATCAGGTCCTCTAGCGGCATGTCGGCAGCCGCCGATGCAGTTGGCAGGGCGAGCCCAAGAGACACCAGAATAACGGAAGAGAATCGAAACATAAGAGGTCCTTTCAATACCTGAGTGATTCTGTCAGAAATAATACCTGACTTGGCGACGATGACAATGCGGCGCTTGCGGGCACGCGGCCAAACGCCTATCTCTGACGAAACTTCATGTAGGAGAGATGCGATGCTCAAAGGACTTGGCGGGCTTGGCGATATGGCCAAGATGATGAAACAGGCACAGGAAATGCAGGGCAAGATGGCCCAGATGCAGGAAGACCTGGAAAACGTGATGGTCACGGGCGAAAGCGGTGCCGGGCTGGTCAAGGCGACGGCAACGGCCAAGGGTGAATTGAAGGGTCTGGATATCGACACGTCGATCTTCAACGGCGATGACAAGGAAGTTGTCGAGGATCTGATCCTGGCCGCGATCAAGGACGCCCAGTCCAAGGCCAATGAAAGAGCACAGGAAGAAATGGCGAAAATGACCGAGGGGCTCGGGTTGCCGCCGGGCGTAAAGTTACCTTTCTAAGCGCAAATGAATTTTCTCGAAAATTCATGTCACAGAACAAATTTATAGAAATTTGTTCGCCGCCACCGGAACGACATGAGCAACAGCACCGAAGACCTTGAAAACCTGATCGCGCTGATGGCCAAACTCCCCGGCCTTGGGCCGCGCTCGGCACGCCGCGCGGTTCTGCATCTGATCAAGAAACGCAGCCTGCAACTGATCCCGCTGGCCGAGGCGATGCACCGGGTCGGCACAACCGTGCGTGAATGCCTCAATTGCGGTAATGTCTGCACCAGCGATATCTGTGACATCTGCCAGTCGGAAAAGCGGGCTATCGGACAGATCTGCATTGTCGAAGATGTGGCTGACCTTTGGGCGATGGAACGCAGTGGCGTGTTCAAAGGACGCTATCATGTGCTGGGTGGCACGCTATCCGCGCTCGACGCGGTCGGACCGGACGAATTGCGCATTCCGAAACTGATCGACCGGATCACGACCGAACAGATCACCGAGGTCATCCTTGCCCTCGGCGCCACGATCGATGGTCAGACCACGGCGCATTACATCGCCGATCAGTTGCCTGATGTCACCGTCACCTCACTGGCCCAGGGTGTGCCCGTTGGCGGCGAACTGGATTATCTGGATGACGGGACGATTACCGCAGCACTCAACGCCCGCAAGGCGCTTTAGGCCGCTAATGCATCTCCTGCAGGGCCTCTGCCAGTGTATCGAACACGATCCGGATCCGGCGGCTGGTGCGCAGTTCGCGATGTGTCGCCAGCCAGACCGGGAATGAGATATCGGGATGATCAGGCAGAACCTTTTCGACCAGTGGATCAGGTGCGCAAAGGATCACCGGCAAAACTGCGATACCAAGATCAGCTTTCATCATCTCCCACATGGCGACGCCGCTGTTGCTTGCGGCCCTGAACTGATGCGGTGCGACGGGAAAACCGAATTCAGCCAAGGCCATGATCAACCGCGGGATATCTTCGGCACCGATAAAATCATGTATTGCCAGATCATCGACACTCTCGGGCCGCCCCTTGGCATCCAGATAAGCCTTTGATGCATAAATGTTTCCGGTAAAATCCGCCACCCGGCGGGCAATCAGGTCCGGCTGATCCGGCTGCACATGCCTTATCGCGATATCGGCATCGCGTTTCGTCAGGTTCTCAACCTTGTTGGACGCGACAAGATTGATATTGATGCCAGGTGCAACCTCGCGCAGCTTGGCGATAATCGACGGCATCATCCTGGCCGAAAACAAATCGCTTGCGGTGACCGAGACCGTGCCCGCAACATCCTGCGACTGGCCGGAGGCTACCATGGAAATCCGGCTTGCCGCGTCGCCCATCGCCTGCACATGTTCCAGCAGATCCTGACCCGCGCCGGTGATCGTCAGGGTCCGCCCGGCTCGCTCGAACAGGGTGACGCCCAGAGATTCCTCAAGCGCTGCCACTTGCCGGCCCAATGTGGGTTGCGTGGATTTCAAAGCGCGAGCGGCTGCACTCAACGATCCTTCCTCTGCGGTCGCGAGGAAAGCGCGCACTTGATTCCAGTCGAATGAAACAGCCTGCCAATTCATACATTTCTGTATATCGAAACGACGATATTAGGCAATTCATATTATATTTCCGCATGGATATTGTGCTGGCGAAACTTAATGCAAATGACGATGCAACCCATGCACAAAGGAAATGACGATATGACCGCCGCAGCCTTCTGGGACAAAATAGCCCCGAAATACGCCAAGCGCCCCATCGATGACGTGCCCGCCTACGAGGAGACGCTGGACCGCACCCGTAGCTTTCTGCACCAGAATGACCGCATCCTTGAAATCGGTTGCGGCACAGGCAGCACCGCCCTTTTGCTTGGCCCCAGTGTGCAGCATGTGACGGCGACTGATATCTCACCACAGATGATCGCCATTGCACAAGACAAGCTGGCTGACGGGCCGGACAACATCACATTCCAGCAGGCCACGGCCCTGTCACCGCTAGCCGGTGCCCCTTATGACGCGATCTGCGGGTTCAATATCCTGCACCTGCTGGGCGATCTGCCACGAGTGCTGGCCCATCTGAAATCATCCGTCAAGCCGGGCGGATTTGTCATCACCAAAACGCCCTGTCTGGGCGAGATAAATATCGGGCTGCGCGTGATCGTCCGGCTGATGCAGCTGGTGGGCAAGGCCCCTTATGTCAACAGCTTCACAATCAAGGAACTGGAGGCCGCATTCAAAAAGGCGGGCCTTGATCTTGTCGAAACCGGGCACTTCACCACCCACACCAGCAACAGGTTCATCGTCGCACGGCGACCCTGAAGAAAAGGCCCGGGGCGATGACCCGGGCCTTTTCTGATCAATCGTCGTCTTTGCCGTCATCATCCGGCAGATTGAAGAAGCTGTCGGCGTCAGACACGTCGCGGTTATCCTCTTCCTCGTCCTCATCGCCACGCGGATCAGACAGGCTGAAGGTTTCCAGCCCCTCGATGGCGCTTGGCATCTTGGGCTCTGGCGCCATACCCAGCGACTGTTCGGTGCTGACCAGCTTGCGCCGTTCATCATCCGACATCACAGTGCCTTCCTTGGCCTTCTTGGCATTGGCTTTTTGCACAGCGGCGTCCAGTTCGGACTGCTTGCAAAGCCCAAGGGCCACCGGATCAATAGGGTCGATATTGTTGATGTTCCAATGGGTCCGGTCGCGGATCGCCTGAATGGTCGGCTTGGTGGTACCCACCAGCTTTGAAATCTGACCGTCGGACAATTCAGGGTGGAATTTGACGAGCCAATAGATCGACGCGGGGCGATCCTGACGCTTGGACAGGGGTGTATAGCGCGGGCCGCGGCGCTTTTCCTCGCCCACAGCGGCGGGGTTATGCAGCAGCTTCAGCTTGTGCGTGGGGTTCGCTTCGGCCTTGTCGATCTCTTCCTGGGTCAACTGCTTGTTGGCAATCGGGTCGAAGCCCTTGACGCCCATGGCCACATCGCCATCAGCAATGCCCTGCACTTCCAGTTCGTGCAGGCCGCAGAAATCGGCAATCTGCTTGAAGGTGATCGTTGTATTGTCGCAAAGCCAGACGGCGGTTGCCTTGGCCATAATCGGTTTGTCAGACATCTGTCTTCTCCTCATCATCGGACAAAGCTATCCCGCACCCTTGAATTGGGCAGACCGCTGATTGGGCCGGGTTCGCATTGTCGGGGAACTTGAAGCCTATATAAGGGCGGCAATCCCGTTAGGAAAGATCAAAAATGCGCCGACTTCTCGCCCTTCTTACCCTACTTGCCCCACCTGCATGGGCCCAAGACGTGGCCGGAGAGTTCGATTATTACGTGCTGTCGCTGTCGTGGTCGGCCAATTGGTGCGCACTGGAAGGCGATGCGCGGCAATCGCCGCAATGTGACGCAGACCGCGACCATGGCTGGATCCTGCACGGGCTTTGGCCGCAATACCGCTCGGGCTATCCTGAATACTGCCGCAGCGGTTTCAGCCCACCGTCACGCAGCGACACGCGCGCGATGGCCGACATCATGGGCACATCCGGTCTGGCCTGGCATCAATGGCGCAAACATGGGGTCTGTTCCGGGCTGTCCCCTGACGATTACTACGACCTGTCGCGTCAGGCTTACGAGAAATTCACCCGGCCAGAGGTGTTTCGCCAGCTGGAAAACCCGGTCACCCTGCCCGCGAAAGTGGTGGAAGAGGCATTCTTGCGCGACAATCCCACCCTGATGCCCGACCACATCACCATCACCTGCAAACAAGGGTATATTCAGGAGGCGCGGATCTGCCTGGATCGCGACCTGAACCCCATGCTCTGCGGTGATGATGTGGTGCGGGATTGTACGCTGGACGATGCGCAATTCGACCCGATGCGTTAGGCGAATTGTTCCCGGATCAGGCGCTCTTCCAACCCATGACCGGGATCGAACAGGATGCGGTGGCGCACGGTGGGCTCTGACCGGATTTCCACACTGACCACGTTGCGCACCGACTTGCCGTCAGCCTCTGCCATCACCGGGCGCTTGTTCGGGTCAATGACGTCCAGCCGCACCACAGCGCCCTTGGGCAATAACGCCCCGCGCCAGCGGCGGGGGCGAAAAGCCGACACTGCCGTCAGGGCCAAAACATCAGACCCAATCGGCAGGATCGGGCCGTGGGCCGAGTAGTTATACGCGGTAGACCCCGCAGGCGTCGCCACCAGCGCCCCGTCACAGACCAGTTCATTCATGCGCAGCTTGCCATCGACCGTGATCCGCAGCTTGGCTGCCTGCGGGCCGGCGCGCAGCAGGCTGACCTCGTTGATCGCCAGCGCCTCGTGCATTTCCCCATCTGCGGTCAGGGCGGTCATGACCAGCGGGTTGATGATCTCTTCTTCGGCCGCATCCAGCCGGGCGCGCAGACCATCCGCACCAAATTCGTTCATCAGAAAACCAACGGTGCCGCGGTTCATCCCGTAAACCGGAACATCCAGACCTTGGGTCGCATGCAGGGTTTGCAGCATGAAACCATCACCACCCAGCGCCACTATGACATCCGCATCATGCGCCTCCACATCGCCATAAGCCGCGGCCAATTCACGCTGCGCGCTTTGCGCAATCGGCACCGGGCTGGCCGTAAAGGCGATCTTGGGGCGTGGCATGGACGAATTTCCCTTAAGTTCCGATAAGTTGTGCGGCGATCACACCCGAAACGCAAGTCGCCGATACGAAACGTGGATGACGGCCTCATAAACATCTTGGTCGTTTTGATGCTTTAGAACCCACAATGCTTGGGGTATGAGGGCGCAAATGTACCGCTTCCAAGGGGGGATGCACCCATGAACGTCACCGTGCGCGACGACGGCTTTTTCACCGAAACACTGGAAACCCGCGACCCGGAAATCCACGCAGCCATGCAGGCCGAGTTGAAACGCCAGCGCGAAGAGATTGAGCTGATCGCGTCGGAAAACATCGTCTCTGCCGCCGTGATGGAAGCACAGGGCGGCGTGATGACCAACAAATATGCCGAAGGTTATCCCGGGCGCCGTTACTACGGTGGCTGCCAGCATGTGGATGTGGCCGAAAACCTCGCCATTGATCGCGCCAAGCAGTTGTTCGGATGTGAGTTTGCCAATGTGCAGCCGAACTCTGGTAGCCAGGCCAACCAAGGTGTGTTTCAGGCCCTTCTGCAACCAGGTGATACGATCCTCGGCATGTCGCTGGATGCAGGCGGTCACCTGACCCACGGGGCGAAGCCAAACCAGTCGGGCAAGTGGTTCAATGCCGTCCAATACGGTGTGCGCCGTCAGGACAGCCTGCTGGACTATGATGAGGTCGCGCGCCTGACCGACGAACATAAGCCAAAGATGATCATAGCCGGCGGATCGGCTATCCCACGCATCATCGACTTTGCGAAAATGCGCGAAATTGCGGATAGCGTCGGTGCTTATCTGTTGGTGGACATGGCCCATTTCGCGGGGCTTGTCGCCGCCGGTCTCTACCCCTCCCCCTTCCCGCATGCACATGCGGCCACGACGACGACGCATAAAACCCTTCGTGGTCCGCGCGGTGGCATGATCCTGACCAATGACGAAGCGCTGGCGAAGAAATTCAACTCCGCCATCTTCCCCGGCATTCAGGGTGGTCCGCTGATGCATGTGATCGCCGGCAAGGCCGTGGCGTTTGGCGAGGCGCTGCGCCCGGAGTTCAAAACCTACCAACAGCAGGTGGTCAAGAATGCGCAGGCAATGGCCGATCAGTTGATGAAAGGCGGGCTCGATATCGTTTCTGGCGGAACCGACAGCCACCTGATGCTGGTCGATCTGCGGCCCAAGGGGGTGAAAGGGAACGCGACCGAAGTGTCATTGGGCCGCGCGCATATCACTTGCAACAAGAACGGCATTCCGTTTGACCCAGAAAAACCAACGGTGACCTCCGGTATCCGCCTCGGCTCACCCGCCGGAACGACGCGCGGTTTTGGTGAACCGGAATTCCAGCAAATCGCCGACTGGATTGTGGAAGTCACTGAAGGGCTGGCGGCCAACGGTGAAGACGGCAACAGTGCAGTCGAGGCCAAGGTGAAGGCCGAGGTTGAAGCGCTTTGTGACAAGTTCCCGATCTACCCCAACCTTTGAACACCGTAAGATGGGTTTAAACCCATCTTATCGGCGGCTCTGCTGCGGGACCGATCAGACAAAGCCCCGCTGCACGAGCACGTAGAGAACCACGACAAAGATCACGATCAGCGCCAGCGCCACAGAGGCCGCGATATTCAAGACCAGCGTCCAAAGCGCCGCACGCGGGTTCATCGCCTTCAGATGCGCCACGATATTGGCATGGGCGCGCGCGGCCCGTTTGTCATCCACCATCCGGCCCAGTTTGGGGTTGGCGTTGATCTTTTCCGCATCGATCAGGAACTTCAGATCACGGCGGATCCGGCGCGGCAACCGACGCCCGGCACGACGGGTCTGTGCGCGCAAATCGCGCCCCTTGACCCACATCTGCGTCTCCATCAGCGTGCGGATTTCTTCAATATATGTGGGCAGTTGCTGGGCCATATCAGCCCGATTAGTGCGCTTTGCAACAAGGCTCAATCGTTCTGGCAATCCGTGGCGTTCAAGGGTTAGAACAGATGCATGTTGAACACGGTTTCCTATGATGGGCCCGACGGGGTGCCGCTGCTGATTGTGCATGGGCTTTTTGGGTCGGCGCGCAATTGGGGGGTGATTGCGAAACGGCTGGCGGCGACGCGGCCGGTGATCGCCGTGGATATGCGCAATCATGGCGCAAGTCCTTGGTACGACACGCATTCTTATGGCGGTATGGCCGCAGACTTGGCGGCGGTGATGGACCAGCCGATGGATGTGTTGGGGCATTCGATGGGGGGGAAGGCCGCGATGGTGCTGGCGTTGGAAAACCCGAGCAAAGTCAACAGGTTGGTCGTTGCCGACATTGCCCCTGTCGCCTATTCTCATACGCAGATGGGGCCGATTGAGGCGATGCGGCGGGTTGATCTGGACGGGATCGAAAGCCGGGCGGATGCCCGCGCACAGCTGGGCGATCTGGAACCGGGGGTGCCGGAGTTTCTGCTACAAAGCCTTGATATGAAAGAGAAACGCTGGCGGCTCAACCTGGATGTGCTGGTGGCAGAGATGGACGCGATCATCGGATTTCCGGATGTTTCAGGCAGCTTTGACGGGCCCACATTGTTCCTGTCAGGGGGCAATTCCGACTATGTGAAAACCGACTATCGCACTGAAATAAAAAAGCTTTTCCCCAACGCCAAATTTGCGAAAATCCCCGGCGCGGGCCATTGGCTGCACGCGGAAAAGCCGCGCGAGTTCGAGGCGGCGGTGGCGGCGTTTCTGGCCATGACCTAAGCCGTCTTGCCCGATCACGCATCGCCCGCTAACCTGACCCAAGCCATTCAAATCTAAAGAGGTTCCCATGATCCGCGCTGCCCTTATCATTGCCGTCCTCGGCCTGTCCGCCTGCGAAACCGTCAAGGGCGTGGGGCGCGATATCTCGAACGCTGGCCAGGCGGTCGATAACGCGCTTTAGGGCCAAAAAACCCGGTCGGCATCGCGTCGGACTTGCGTCGGCAAAGCGTCGGACCCCAACGGGCCGGCAGTTAACACTTTGCTAAGGTCAGACGGCGCAATTCTTGCACAGGGCGGCGTCTGCCAGCAGGTCCAGCCGGGCATCCGAAATCGGATCGCCACACTGGGCGCAGATGCCATAGGTGCCCGCCTTGATCCGGGCCAGTGCGGCGTCGATGCGTTTGAGCTCGGTCAGTTCGGCCTGGCCCAGCGCCTCCAACACCTCATCCCCCTGCCGCTCGGCCGAGCGGTCCTCCCAATCCTGGGAGGGGGTTTCGTCAAGCTGATCCTCGATCTCCTGCAGGTCCCCCACAATCTCGGCGCGGCGGGCGAGCAGTTTCTGTTTTTGAGTTTGGATGTCCATTGCGGTGCCTCCTTTGGATCAGAGGATGGCGCAGCGCGGGGGGCGGTGCTTTGATATGGGTCAAGGCCATTTATCGCCGATTGAGCGGCAGGCACGGGAACCGGCAGGGGGCTGATGCGTTGAGATTGCAATCGCAACCAAAAGAAAGGCTCAACCCATGCGTATCATGTCTATCGTCGTTCTGGCCCTGTCCAGCTTTACCCTCGCCGCCTGTGAAACGGTGCAAGGGGCCGGTCAGGATATCTCAAACGCAGGTGACGCGATTGCGGAAGAGAGCCGCGAGGTCCAGTCGGACCTGTAAGCGCAGCGCGATTGACGCGTTGCGGAGCAGGCCCCCGGGCCTGCTTTTTTTGTTGCGGCTTGACCTTGCACTAATGAGCTGAGGGCAACGCCCGAACTTGGATGGGGCTGACCTATCCGGCAGCGCCGCGCCCGAACCGAGGGGTGGGCGAGAAGCGCCCGCCCCGTGGGGGCGGTTCGGGCGCTGCCAAATCGGAGATTTGGCAATATCTTGAGTTGTCGACAGATAAATTCTCTATACTCTAACGGGAGTATTTGGGATAGAATTGGTAGGAGGAAATTTGATGACATATACTGAAGCACAGATTCGGCGAGAAGCACTGGTTGAGCTGTCCAACTCACAGTCAGGAACGCTCACAACAACGCAGTTAATCGATTTGTTAGAAGATAGGATGCAACCCACGGGGAGAGATGCGGAGATAGCAGATGGCCGCAGCGATACTTACTTCTCGCAAAAAGTGAGAAATCTGGTCTCACATCGAGAGCAAGGTACGGGATTAGAAACTCGTGGACTGGCAACCTATGATGCTGACAACGAAAGTTGGACGATTACTGAAGCTGGCCGCTCAGAAGCTGCTGATCAGAGTGCGCCACTCTTATAACCTACCGGCAGCCACTTAAGTTGTGTGGGGCCAGAATACTCTTGGTCCCACACAAACCATGCATACGCGGTGGTGCCACTTCCCTTTCTGACTGCCCCCTTCGGATAAAAAGTGATCCTTTCACTAAATATCCAGACAGTGCTGGGCGGTGACTCAGAGAAGATAGTGCGTTGTCTTCCAGCACTCTCCAAAAACGCCAGCCTTAGCAGGAGTGCTAGCTTCTTCTTCGATTGACGAAGCCCCGCATGAACGAAATCTTCAGCGCTATGGAATGGAGGATTGGTTACAATATTATCGACCTGAACATCCTGCAGCAGAAAATCTGAACCACTCTGTCCATAGCCACGCTCGTACATGTCACTAGCGTGAACCTCATAGCCCTTTTCCAAAAAAACATCCGCCATAGCGCCATCGCCACACGCACATTCCCAAATCATACCTTCAAACTGCTCGTTCTCAACTAGCGCTCGAGTGGCCCAAGAAGGCGTAGGGTAGAAGTCAGGCCCGTCAAGATCGGCCACCCGTTTCATCGTCGGCTGCGGCGCCAACACAAAATGCTCTGTCATATCACTGCTCGCTGTTTTTTGTCAGTTTGCATCAATTGAGACACCAAGCAACAGAGCTGTGAATCTAAAAATATTTCAGTGACTTAAGCGCCGCAAGCCATATCTAACCGAGTGCGGCCGCAATTGGCTGCGCCAATCGCTTACCCGCACGCGCTCCAAAGATGGCAAGCTTTAGCTGTCCATCTTCAGCGCTGAAATAAACGCCTCCTGCGGGATGTCCACCTTCCCGAACTGCCGCATCTTCTTTTTCCCCGCCTTCTGCTTGTCCAGCAGTTTGCGTTTCCGCGTGGCGTCGCCGCCGTAGCATTTGGCCGTCACGTCCTTGCGCAGGGCGGATAGCGTTTCGCGGGCGATGACCTTGCCGCCGATGGCGGCCTGGATCGGGATCTTGAACATGTGGCGCGGGATCAGGTCCTTGAGCTTTTCGACCATGGCCCGCCCGCGCATCTCCGCCCGATCCCGGTGGACCATCATCGACAGCGCATCGACGGGTTCGTCATTCACCAGCACCGACATCTTGACGAGGTTATCGGTTTGGTAACCGGTCATCTGGTAATCGAATGACGCATAGCCCTTGGTCACCGATTTCAGCCGGTCGTAAAAATCGAACACCACTTCATTCAGCGGCAGGTCGTAGACAACCATCGCGC
This sequence comes from Yoonia sp. SDW83-1, assembly GCF_046762885.1. Lineage (NCBI taxonomy): Bacteria > Pseudomonadati > Pseudomonadota > Alphaproteobacteria > Rhodobacterales > Paracoccaceae > Yoonia > Yoonia sp. SDW83-1. The sequence continues at coordinate 45,428 of NZ_JBKQXO010000004.1, read as the reverse complement.
GGGAGCCGGCATAGGTCAGGTCCAGCTGCACGCCGCGCCGGTCCTGGCACAGTTTCAGCACGTCGCCCAGATAATCGTCGGGGACAAGGATGGTCGCCTTGATCCGCGGCTCCTCCAGATGGTCCACATGGGTCAGGTCGGGCATGTCGGCGGGGTTGTGCAGGTCGATCATCGTGCCGTCGCGCATGTAGATGTGGTAGACGACGGAGGGCGCGGTCGTGATCAGTTCGATGTCATATTCGCGTTCGATCCGGTCGCGGATGACTTCGAGGTGGAGAAGCCCCAGGAACCCGCAGCGGAAACCGAAGCCGAGGGCGGCGGATGTTTCCATCTCGTGACTGAAGGAGGCGTCGTTCAGGGCGAGTTTTTCGATGGCATCGCGCAGATCCTCGAATTCGGAGCTGTCCACGGGGAAGAGCCCGCAGAAGACGACCGGCTGGGACGGTTTGAAGCCGGGGAGCGGGGTTTCTGCCCCCTTCTTCTCGGACGTGATCGTGTCGCCGACCCGCGTGTCGCGCACCTGTTTGATCGACGCGGTGATGAAGCCGATTTCGCCCGGCCCCAACTCGCCCACATCCTGCATCTTGGGCCGGAACACCCCGATCTTGTCGATCTGGTGGACGGTCCCGTTGGACATGAATTTGACCCGGTCGTTTTTCTTCATCACCCCGTCGATGATGCGCACCAGAACGATGACGCCGAGGTAGCTGTCGTACCAGCTGTCGACCAGCATTGCCTTGAGCGGCGCATCGCGGTTGCCCTTGGGCGCGGGCAGCCGGTGCACGATCGCTTCAAGCGTGTCCTTGATCCCGACACCGGTCTTGGCAGAGACCCGGATCGCATCGGAGGCGTCGAGCCCGATCACATCCTCGATCTGGGCCGCGACCTGATCGCATTCGGACGCGGGCAGGTCGATCTTGTTCAGGACGGGCACGATTTCGTGGTCGGCGTCGAGCGCGTGGTAGACATTGGCGAGGGTCTGCGCCTCCACCCCCTGGGTGCTGTCGACGACGAGCAGGGACCCTTCGACGGCGCGCATGGACCGCGACACCTCGTAGGCGAAATCGACGTGGCCGGGCGTGTCGATCAGGTTGAGCACGTATTTCTCACCGTTATCAGCGAGATAGTCGATGCGGACCGTGTTGGCCTTGATGGTGATCCCGCGCTCGCGTTCGATATCCATGGAGTCCAAAAGCTGCGCCTTCATATCCCGGTCGGCCACCGTATTGGTGGACTGGATCAGGCGGTCAGCGAGCGTCGATTTCCCATGGTCGATATGGGCGACGATGGAGAAATTGCGGATGTGCGAAAGGTCTGTCATGACAGGGATATGTAGGGGATTTGGGGAGCGGTCAATGGTGGATAATCAGCTTGATGGTGACGGCATCATTCCAAAAAATGCCAACGGCACGTTGGAGCTCCACACATGGCGGCCAAAACTCTACCTGGATGGTAAACTCACCGAAACAGAACGCGTCTTAGCAAAACACGACGCCAAGATGGGCTTGATTTTTGAGATTTACCTAGAAACAACCAGTATTCAGGATGCCTTAAGGACTTCGTTGCAGCACTATGAATCGCAGGAATTCGAATTCGGGTCCTCGAAGCAGCGATATCCGTTCTTAACGGTGTCAAGACAAAGCTCATCAAAGAGCAAATCTACGAAAATGACTTGCGTGCTCACCCAGCAACCATTGCAGGTTGAGTTTTTCGAACCAATCCATGCCGTCAGTGGTAACATACTGAACATCAACCCGTCACTTCTCTTGGGTAACGTCGAACTCAAAACAAAGTCGGCAAAACTGATGCTCAGTCCGCTCAACGAGGCTGCGGGTGCCTACCAAAGCGCAACACAACTTAACCAAGATGTCGTCATTACTGGCGCTTTCAAAATCACACCAACATCTGCCAGCTACAACTTAAAAAAGACCGAGAGAGATATCTCTCAAGTGTGGCGATTTTTGCGTTTCGTTACAGGTGTCGATGTCGGCCTCGGGCCTTGGTTGGCTCGAACCAAAGATGGTAAACTATCTGCAATACAGCCGGAAGCCGGACGTCATGATCATCTACAGACAACTGACAATTGGGCAAATTTTCATTCAGCGCGAATACTTCCTGACTTGTTCGATAAGTATCAGTTCGCATGCAAAGATCCCGAAACCGAAGATGCGTTGAGACGGGCGGTCGACTTCTATCGCGCATCGACTTCGGCTAGAAACTCTGCCGGTATCGAGGCTGGAATTGTTCTTGCACAATCAGCACTAGAGCTGCTTTGCGAATTCATCCTTCAAAAACATGCGGGATGGACCCCAGAACTGACCAACCAAGCAAGGGGCTTTCACAGCAGACTTGCGGCTTCGACCCGATTCATTGGGTATCGAGCAGACGCTCTCGACCATGCGTTTTCAGTTCGACGTGCCTACAAAAAAAAGAATATCAGCAACGACTTCCTAATTCTGACAAAAGTACGCAACTCGATATCGCATGCAAAACCAGATGTTGTGCTCGACGGCCAGCAACTGTTGGACATCTGGAACGCAAGTATGTTCCTCGTAGAGCTGCACTTCTTCTTCCTTGTGGACTATCGCGGAGAAATGCGTGACAGGCGCAAGGTTGACGCTTGGTTCGGTGACACGATTAAAGTTCCGCTGGAATCAGTCCATAACAGTGGTACCGCGTAACATAGGTGCCTGATATTCAGCATACCCGCTCCCGCTTTGGCGGAACCTCACCACAGTCCACGACTTCGCCACCAGTGATTTGCTTGCATTACCGTCCGATACGCCTGTTCGCAAGTCCAACCCACAATCCCCAATTGCATCCGCGCACCTCCCCCGCCATACTGCGTCATGTGGGGCACGACACCATGGACCACCTGGAATAATCAGGGGCCGAGCAGAGGCATTGTGATGCGCAGTTTATTGATTTTGGGGGCTTTCGCCTCGGTTGCCGCATGTGGCGGCGGCGGGGTATCTGGCACGATTGGTGAGGCTTGCATTGATGCGGACCGCCGCAATGCGACGCCCGCGTTATGTTCCTGCGTGCAGCAGGTCGCAGACCGGAACCTGTCGGGTCGTGATCAGTCCCGCGCAGCTGCATTTTTCGAGAACCCGCAACTGGCGCAGGACACCCGCCAGTCGGACCGTCGCGGGGACGAGGCGTTCTGGGACCGCTACAAACTGTTTACGGAGCAGGCGCGGCAGATATGTCAGCCCGTAGCTTGACACAGGCTGCCTCAACGATATCCAGACACCCCTCGAAATCACTTGTGTAGTAGGGGTCTGGCACGTCGTTCGCATCCAGCATCCGCACCGGCGTGGGGTGACCGGCAGGCCGCAGGTCTTCGATATCCTGCCGGTTCTGGGCGTCCATAGCCACGATCAGGTCGAACGCGTCGAAATCCGCCGCGCTGAACTGCCGGGCGCGTAAACCGCTCAGGTCGATCCCCCGCCCCCGGGCGGCGGCCTGCATCGGCCCGTAAGGCGGATCGCCCACATGCCAGCCGCCCGTCCCTGCGCTGTCCAGCGTCAGGTCCGGTGCCAGTCCGCGCATGACCCCTTCGGCGGCAGGCGACCGGCAGATATTGCCCAGACAGACAAACAGCACCCTCACCGCAGCACGCCCCGTTTCGTCATCGCGCGGGCATAGACCCAGAGGAGGATCAAGACCACAGGAATGGCGATGCTAAAGATGATGGCGCCTATTCCGGCGACGGCCAGCATGCTGCCACCATCCGCGATCCCATAGGTGTAGATCGAAGAGCCGATCAGCCCCAACAGGGACAACGCAAAGGCCGACCCGGCATAACGCGACCGCAGCAACAGCAAAAGCGAGCCAAGCACCGAAAACCAGACCCCGATTGCCCAAGTGGCGTTGAACCAAAGGGGGGCATTGGTCAGCATCTCAAGCCGCTCTGCCGGGGCCTGCGCCAGATACTCCGCGTTTGCGGTTTGTGTCATGATGTAATCCATCGCGCCGCCGGCGTTCCACAGCAGGCTCAGTATCCCGACGATCCACAGATGCACTGGTGTTTTGGTCATAGGTCCCCCTCCTCTTCTTACAGAGAGGTTAACAAAGCGCGGCCGCTCAGGCCAGTTGCCCCCGCGCCATCCGGTAATGGGCCGGAATCGAGGGGATGAAGAACAGGATGAACCCGTAATGCACATAGACGACGATGGCGGCGGGGATCCACAGGATCGACAGCACCAGCCCGATCTGTCCGGTCACCCTGTGGGCCGCCGCCGGCGGCAGCACCCGCAGCAGCATCAGGTGCAGCAGTTTTCCCCCGTCGAGCGGCTGGACCGGGATCAACGCAAAGATGAAGAGCGCCAGATTGAGGAAGGCGAACATGCCCAGCAGGGTATAAATCTGCACCATCACCAGGGTCGGTGCGGCAATCAAGCTGTCCCACATCATCCATTGCACCAGCGATGCCACCGCCCACAATCCCAGATTGACGATGGGCCCCATGGCGACAATCAGTTCTTCCTCATGTGGGGTCCCCGACCGGGCCGGCTGGCAGAAACCGCCACCGCCATGCATCATAACCCTGCGAACCGGCACATCCTGCACCAGACATCCCCAAGCGTGGCCAATCTCGTGCAGGAAGATCGCGATCAGGAGCATAGCCGCAAATGTCAGGCCACTGGTCAGATCCCCGGCCAGAAACACAAGCAGCCCCAGAAGAAACAGCAGCGACTGCCCGACCTCCACCCGCACGCCCATCGGTCCGGTGAAACTGAAAATCACGTTATCGTCTTGTAGCATATAATAAATTTCCGCGTCTGACTTGCGATATACGGCCACAACATGACCCGCAGTTGCGGCACAAGTATGGCAATGGCCGGGCTGATTACCGCGGTCGGGTCAACAACCCAAGCCCGAGAAAAACCAGAAAGATCACCCCCGGCGTGACCACGAGGAAAATGAAATCCTCCCCCTGCAGCTCCCACGGCATCCGCGTCCGACAATTGCCATTGGGCGAGCCAAAGGCACAGGCCATCGCACTGACATAGCCGTAAAACAGAACCCAGCCGATGGCTGACAGGCCTGCCAGAATGAAAAAGATGATCGAGAGGATCTTTGATCCGCGTTTTTCCGTCATGCTCCGCCCTCGTTTTTCCGTCCAATGCACCGGCCCGCGCCCGATTGCAACTTGCACTTCGCCACGGCCCCGCCAATCATCCGCCACGGGCAAGGAGGCGGCCATGAAGATTGTTGTTTTGACCGGCGCAGGCATTTCAGCGGAAAGCGGGCTGGGCACCTTTCGCGATCAGGATGGGCTCTGGACCAAATATGATCTGGAGGAGGTTGCAACACCCGAAGGCTTTGCCCGCAACCCTGCGCTGGTGCATGAATTCTATAACGCGCGCCGCGCCAACTGCCTGGAATCCCTGCCGAATGCCGCGCATGAGGCGCTGGCGAAACTGGAACGCAGCACGCAACATGAGCTGACCATCGTGACCCAGAACGTCGATAACCTGCATGAACGGGCGGGCGCTGCGCAGGTGATCCACATGCATGGCGAGCTGATGCGCGGCCTGTGTGCCGCCTGCGATGCCCGCTGGGATGCGCCCGCCACGATGCAGCCTGACGATCCCTGCCCGTCCTGTGCGGCCCCTGCCACGCGGCCCGATGTGGTCTGGTTCGGCGAAATCCCTTATCACATGGACCGGATCGCCGCCGTGGTGTCCGCCGCCGATCTCTTCGTCGCCATCGGCACCAGCGCAGAGGTCTACCCGGCGGCCGGACTGGTCGAACTGGCGCAGGGCGAGACACTGGAACTGAACCTTGAACCTTCAGCACGGACGAACGCATTCGACGCCCGCCGGTTCGGCCCTGCCACTGAAATCGTGCCCGCTTGGGTGGCCGAACTGACCGGGTGACGCTACGCGCGTTGGGTCTGACGGGGCGGCGCAACACCCTCATTGGGGTGAACGAGCGAATCATCAGTTAACACAGGGGTTTTGACCAAAGTCACCGGTCGGCATCGCGTCGGCAAAACGTCGGACTTGCGTCGGACCCTTTTGCGGCAAATAGCTGCGTCAACGGACCGCGCGGTGCAAGTGTAAACAAGACGGTAAGGTTTGAGCGACGTTGGATCAAATGTCTGGAGCGAGCCCAAAATGACAGATGCTTCACGGCGCACGAAAGTCAGCTATTCAGCTTCTAAGTCCAGTCGTCTGACCAACAACAAGATCAGTATCACTGCAATGAACAGAAACACCGCACCGACAATCCATGCAATGGGTGTAGAGTATATTTCAGCGACGGCTCCGGCCAAAACCAGACCCAATGCGCCCCCCAACTGTTGTATCAGCGATCTCAGAGATAGCATGGTCGACCGCTGACGGTCTTTTACACAGCGATGCAGAATGCTGCTGGCCGGCGTTTCGCTGACACCAAGGATCACAGAATACAGAACGAATACCGTCACAAAGCCGATGATACTCCCTTGCAACGCCAATGCGATCTGAACGCATGCCAAGCAAGCAAAGGCCGCCGCCAGCGTCATGGCGTGCCGCCGCTTGAAGATCCGGCTGATGTGCGCAGACAGAAAAGCACCGAAAGCGATGGAGAAGAAATAGGTCGCAGTGACGACACCGATGACGGTGTTTGCGTAACCCTCGTCCAACATGGGTTTTGCATGGGTCGGCCAGATCACCTCGACAGGGTTGGTTGCCATCAAAAAGAACGCTAACGCTGCCAGAAGTATCGACAGTGTGGGATGTTTCAGAGCCAAAACGCTCGCGTCCTTTATCACCGTTGGGACATTCGCGAAGCCGTGCATGAGAGCAGTGACGTCTCTCGGACGCGGTTTTTCGACAATGGCCAACATCGTGAAAACAAACACGCCCAACATCACACCGAAGCTTGCCACGTAGGACACATCATAGATGCTGAACCCAAGGCTTTTCGCGGCCTCGCCTAAAACATCGGGCAGTAGACCTCCCAAGACGGCGCCAATGGCCAACCCCACGGCATTGGCCCATTGCGCTTTGGCCAGTGCGGGCTGGACATCCACATTGGGTGCTGCGGCCTTGAAAGTTTCGACAAACCACGCATCAAGCGTGCCTGACCTGAGCGCGCGTCCAAAACCGATGAATGCAAATGAAAGCGCCAGAACTTCGAAATCACGCGTCGAGAGAAAGAGCGCCAGCGAAATCAAGCTGGCGACAACCGCCGTCAAGAAGACTGGCTTGCGGCCAATGCTGTCGGCGAGGCCACCAAACGGCAGCTCCATCGCCATCGTCGTGAGCGAGTAGACCCCGAAGAGAAGCGAGATTTGAAGGAGGTCCATGCCACGGTCAGTCAATGCCAGAGCAACAACGGCGACTGTCAGTCCCATCGCAAAACGGTCAAGGAACTGGTGTATCTGAAACACGCGAATGTGCCGTCGCGCTGTTGGGTTCAGTGCCGCGAAAGAGAACTCGATTTCGGTGACCATCCTTGCAGCATCGTCGTTGGTGTCGACGTGCACAATACCTCGGGTGAGCCGTGACGTTTTTCGCAAATAATAGCCGCCGTTCGAACCAGCGCAGCAAATGGTCGCAAAGTCCGCATCGCGCTCCTGAACATGGTCCAGCGACCAGCAACAGTTTGACGGCTGGTTACCCTGAGCGGAGTGAATGCCTTCTCTGACTGGACCTTTCCGGTGTGCCCTATAAGAAAGGGCGCATGAAGACGCTTGATATCGCAGCTTTGGCCGAACGGGTCCGTGCCGGTGACCGCCGTGCGCTGGCGCGTGCGATTACGCTGGTGGAAAGCGGGCGGGCGGATCATCGGGCGGATGCGCTGGCGCTGCTAGAGGCGTTGGGGACGGACCGGCAGGCGCTGCGGATTGGTCTGTCGGGAACGCCCGGTGTGGGCAAATCGACTTTTATTGAACGCTTTGGTCTGATGCTGACCGGCCAGGGGCTGCGCGTTGCAGTGCTGGCGGTTGATCCGTCCTCGGCCCGGTCGGGCGGGTCCATTCTGGGTGACAAGACCCGGATGGAACAGCTGGCCCGCGATCCGAATGCGTTCATCCGCCCCTCCCCCAGTCAGACGCAGTTGGGCGGTGTTGCCCGCCGGTCGCGCGAGGCTGTGGCCCTGTGCGAAGCGGCGGGGTTTGACGTGGTTCTGATTGAAACCGTGGGTGTGGGCCAGTCGGAAACGGTGGTCGCCCAGATGGCAGACCTGTTCGTGCTGCTGCTGGCGCCTGCGGGCGGTGATGAGTTGCAGGGGGTCAAGCGCGGTATCATGGAGATGGCCGATCTGATCCTTGTGAACAAGGCCGATGGCGCGCTGAAGGAACAGGCCCTGCGCACCTGTGCCGACTATGCCGGTGCCCTGCGCCTGTTGCGCAAGCGTGAACAGGACCCTGACGGGTTTCCCAAGGCGCTGACCGTGTCCGCGCTGGAGGATACCGGGTTGGAGGCCGCCTGGGCCGATATGCAGGCGCTAGCGGATTGGCGCAAGGATCAGGGGATCTGGGCGGCGACACGCAAAGCGCAGGCAAGCTATTGGTTTGCCGAAGATGTGCGCCAAGGCCTTCTGCGCTGGCTGCAGGATGATGCCGACACGAAAGCGCGGATGCAGGCGGCCGAGGCGCAGGTGCGCGACGGCACGCTGTCCCCGGCGGCGGCGGCGGCAGCGGTGCTGGCCCCCTTGCGCGGGGCGAAGGGGTAGATGGGTGAAATCACTCAACCCAACCGCCCGGCGATGGCGGCGGTTATGCCGGCCTTTCCCGGTGAGTAAGGCGATTGTCACGCAGCTGTCACAATCTCAGTCTAGGCTTGGAAGTAGGATGAGACAGCGATCTTATTTATCGTCATGATTTGGTACCTGCAGGTAGCGGCACTTTCATTGCTTGGTATAGGCTTGCTGGCCGTCGCGTTTGCCCAGGTCATACGACACATCCGTTTCAGACATGGTGGCAGACGCGTCATTGCGGTGGTCGAGAGTGTGACCCGCGAGGACTGGGGCGACAGCGAACGATACCTTACAACTGTCAGGTATACCGACGCCGATTGCATATTGCGCAGCAAGCAGGTGGAAGATTCCAATGGTCCCTTTGAAGTCGGCTCGACCCTGATGGTTTATTCCAAGGATGATGACGCCAAATATGTCCTTGTTGGGTATCCCGGTCTGACTGGTCTGCTCTTTTTGGGATGTGGCGGGTTCGGGATCGCCTTCATCTATGCAGCGGCGACCTGGTGAAGGGCTTTGGTCATGCGCCGGTTGACGGCGCAATCCCTCGCTGGGATGGGTCAGATGGATGAGGCCAGTCATCCTACGCGCGTGATCTGGGACCGGAGTGCGCTGGATAAGGCGGCGCTTGCCCCGCTCGACGCGGTGTTCGCGACGGGCGGCAAACCCGGCGCGCGGCTGGCATTGAGCGATGATCTGCGCGCAGCCCTTCGGCCTGTTGACGCGGTTATTCGGCGGGCGCGTCCGGGCATGGTTGCCGTGCGCGCCGTGGCTTTTGACAAGACCGCCGCTGCGAACTGGGCGCTCCCGTGGCATCAGGACCGGGTGATTGCGGTGCAGGATCAGCATGACGTGCCCGGATTTGCCAACTGGTCACGTAAACACGGGGTCTGGCATTGCGAACCGCCGGAGGCGCTGCTGACGCAGATGCTGTTCGTGCGTGTGCATCTTGATGACGCAGGGGCAGATGAAGGGGCCATGGAAATTGCGCTAGGCAGCGATGCGACCGGGCTGGTTGCCGCTGATCAGGCGGAGAGCGTGGCGAAAGCCTATCCGGCGGAGGTCTGCGTGGCCCACAGGGGCGATGTTCTGGTCCTGCCCATGTTGACGCTGCATCGGTCGCTGGCCGCTACCAGAACGGCGGCCAGGCGGGTGCTGCGGATTGATTACGCTGCGTTTGATTTGCCCGCGCCGCTTGCCTGGGCCGATTGATCGCTGCAGAGGCGGCAAACCGGGTTGACGGGCGGGCGGAATCCTCCTATCTGGCGCTGATCTTATTCATGGCCTTGCTGTCGCAGGGCCCAACCCGTTTGAAAGGATGTCCGGCCATAGGGGCTGGTGACGTCCGCAGGACAAGGAAAACGCCCATGTCGCGCCGTTGCGAACTGACCGGAAAAGGCCCGATGTCTGGCAACAATGTCAGCCACGCCAACAACAAAACCAAGCGCCGGTTCCTGCCGAACCTGCAGGATGTGACGCTGCAGTCTGACGTGCTGGGCCGGTCGTTCCGCTTCCGCATCTCCAACGCGGCCCTGCGCACGGTCGATCACCGCGGCGGTCTGGATGCGTTCATGGCCAAAGCCAAGGATGCCGAACTGTCTGCAGACGCGTTGAAAGTGAAGAAAGAAATCGCCAAGGCCACCGCTGCCTGATCTTTCATCACATCGTCAATTTCCTGAACCCGGTTGCCGCGTGCTGCCGGGTTTTTCATTGCATCCCGGTGGGGTTTTACTTACTTGGTGACCATGACGGAATCTGTTAACTTTCCGTTCATCGTCACGCTGTTGTGTTTTGAAAGATCAATATTCGTTCATAGCTAAGATTTAGGAAATATCGCACGGCGGCCCGCTGCCATTCTTCGAAAGGGTCCATCATGAGTAATCCATTTACACGCGGTTTTGTTGCAACCGCATTTGCACTGTCACTGCTCGCCCCGGTTGCCACGCAGGCCGACCAGACGGATGCCGGTCGCTGGTCAGAACAGATCAACTATATTGCCGAGCACGGGGTTTCGGTGATCAATACCGGCAATGGTCCGGCGCTGATCGTGCTGGAAACCGCCCTTGGCCCGGACGTCGATGCCGATCTGCGCCTGCATCTGGGCAAGGATGGTGTCGCCAATCCTGCGGCCAATCTGGGCCGTCTGGCCAAGATCAGAGGCTTGCAGGTGTTCGAGGCCCCGGCATCCATCGATATCTCTGACTTCAATGAACTGCATATCTGGAACGCGGATGTGGGTGCGCCGATCGGGTTTGCCCCCCTTCGCTAAAGGGACGATGGGTTGAAACCCATCTTACGGTGACGCTCTGCCGCGACAGACCCGCACCGTAAGGTGGTGTCTTGACCCGCCTTGTGCCAAAGATCGCAGCGATGACTGCGCTGCCTATTGATCCTGTCCTGCCAGACCTTGTTGCCGCCTTGCGCAGCCATGGCCGCGCGGTGCTGCAGGCCCCGCCCGGCGCTGGGAAAACCACCCGCGTTCCGCTTGCCATGCTTGACGCCGGGGTGACCCCTGGCAGGATCATCATGCTGGAACCCCGCCGCCTAGCCACCCGTGCTGCCGCCGAGCGTCTGGCCGAAGGGTTGGGCGAGGCCCCGGGCAAGACAGTCGGTTACCGCATGCGCGGTGACAGCAAGCCCGGCACCCGGATCGAGGTTGTGACCGAGGGTATTCTGACCCGCATGATCCAGTCCGATCCGGACCTGACGGGCATTGGCGCCATCATCTTTGACGAGTTTCACGAACGATCCCTGAATGCCGATCTGGGGCTGGCGCTGGCCTGGGAAATCCGCGCTGTGCTGCGCCCCGATCTGCAGATCCTTGTGATGTCCGCCACGCTGGATGCCGATCCGGTTGCCGCGCTGCTGGATGACGCGCCGGTCATCACATCCGAAGGCCGGTCATTTCCGGTCACCACCCATCATCTGGACCGCGCCTTGCCCAAGGGCACCCGGCTGGAGGTCGCGACCGCTGATCTGGTGGCAGAGGCCGCTGCCCGGACCACGGGCGGTGTGCTGGTGTTCCTGCCCGGCGAAGGTGAGATCCGGCGTACCGCTGCCGCATTGCAGGGCCGGTTGCCTGATGATTGCCAGATCAGGCCGCTTTATGGGGCGATGCCGTTCAAGGATCAGCGGGCCGCCATCGCTCCGGTTCTGTCGGGTCGCAAGATTGTCCTGTCCACATCCATTGCGGAAACTTCCCTGACGATCGAGGATATTCGCGTGGTCGTTGATGCCGGTCGCGCCCGGCGCGCCCGGTTTGATCCCGGATCGGGGATGTCGCGCCTTGTCACCGAACGGGTCAGCCGGGCGGAGGCAACGCAACGCGCTGGTCGTGCAGGTCGGGTTGCGCCCGGCGATGCCTATTGTCTGTGGACCAAGGGCGAACAGGGCGCCCTGCCCGCCTTTGCCCCGGCAGAGATCGAGGTGGCGGATCTGGCCAATCTCGCCCTTGAGATGGCGGTTTGGGGCAGTGATGATCTGGCGTTCCTCACCCCACCGCCCCCCGGTGCCTTGGCCGAGGCGCGTGCGCTGCTGCAGGGGTTGGGCGCACTGGACCGCGATATGCGGATCACGGATCACGGCCGCGCGCTGGCCACCCTGCCCTTGCATCCGCGGTTGGGTCATATGTTGCAGATTGCAGGCGCGCAGGCCGCCCCGCTGGCCGCGCTGTTGGCGGGCCGTGACCCGCTGCAAGGTGCGCCTGCCGATCTGGGTCTGCGCATCGCTGCCTTGAAAGGCCGCTATGACGGGCCGGGTCAGCCGCATCATGCGGCCCTTGCCCAGATCAAGGCCGAAATCCCCCGCCTGTCCAAGGGCCTGCCGAAACGCCCGCCCATGCCGCTGGCCCAGCAACTGGCGCTGGCCTATCCCGACAGGGTCGGGCTGCGCCGGAAGGGTGATGCGCCCCGCTATGTATTGTCGGGGGGCAAGGGCGCGTTGCTGGCCGATGACGATCCGCTTGCTGGGCAGCGCCTGATTATCGCCAGCGATCTGGATGGGGACACGCGCGAGGCGCGGATCAGACAGGCCCTGCCGATCAGCGAAAAGGATCTGCGCGCGGTCTTTGGTGATCAGATCGCCTGGGTCGATGTCTGCGCGTGGTCGCGGCGCGATGCGCAGGTTCTGACCCGCAAACAGGAACGGTTTGGCGCGCTGGTGCTGGATGACCGGGTCTGGCCGGATGCCCCGGATGAGGCCGTGGCGCGCGCGATGCTGGAAGGGGTGCGCCAGTTGGGGCTGCGCCCGTCGCCCGCTGCTGACCGGTTCCGGGCGCGGGTCGCGCTGGTGGACGGGTTGCCCGCGATGGATGATGCAACGCTGATGGAGACGCTGGAGGATTGGTTGCTGCCGCATCTGCAGGGGGTGCGGAGTGCGGCGGACTGGAAACGGTTTGATATCCTGCCTGCGTTGCGGGCGATGCTGGACTGGGACCAGATGCAAAGGCTGGACAAGGCGGCCCCGGCCCATTTCGAAACGCCGCTGGGGCGCCGGATACCGATTGATTATGAGGGCGAGGCGCCGGGGATCACCTTGCGCCTGCAGGAAATGTTCGGGGTAACGCGGCATCCGACCGTGGGGCGCACGCCGCTGCGGGTCACGCTGCTGTCGCCGGGGCAGAAGCCGGTGCAGGTAACGCAGGATATCGTGGGGTTCTGGGCCACGTCCTATGCCGATGTGCGGCGCGACATGCGCGGACGTTATCCGCGCCATCCCTGGCCCGAGGATCCTACCCAAGCTGACCCGACGTTACGCGCAAAACCGCGCGGCACGTGAGCGTGATTTGCCAAATGAGCCGGGTCGTGTTAACAAAAGTGTAATAAAATAAACCTATTGGCAGGTTAACATGAACTCGATGATCCAGTCCCTTTGGACGGGTGCCTTACGCCCGTTGCTGAAACGCCCCCCTGCGCTGCAGGTGGCGGCACTTTGCCATCGTGACGGTGACGAGGGTGTTGAGGTGTTGCTGGTGACCAGCTCCAGTGGTCGCTGGATCCTGCCAAAAGGCTGGCCGATTGACGGGCTGTCCGCAGCCGAGGCCGCGAAACAGGAAGCCTGGGAAGAAGGCGGCGTGAAAAAGGGCAAGACAGCCGATACCGCCCTTGGCAGTTTTCTGACGGAAAAACGGTTCGACAACGGGTCGGTCATCCCTTGTGAAATTCGGGTCTATTCCGTGACTGCCAAATCCGTCGTTGATGACTTCCCGGAAGCTCATAAGCGCGACCGCAAATGGGTGCCCGTCGCGGAAGCGGCCAATCTAGTGGATGAACCGGGCCTGCGCGATATGCTCGAAAACTTCGCCGCCGCGTAAACGGTTGCCAGCGCGCCACGCTGACGTTACCCCTTCCGCCTAGCCGGGGGGAGGGACAGAAGTGGCCAATTCAGGACCCACAAATCAGTGGAAAACGCTCGACCGTGATCTGGGACGGATCGGGGCGGTTGAATTTGCGACCCAATATGTCGCCCAGCCCCTTGTGGGCCTTGGCATTGCGATGACATTCATCGTGGTCGCCGCACTGGCCAGCACCCTGTTTTTCGGTGGCGATTCACGGTCCTATGTGGTGATCGCCGCTGCCGCGTTCGGCGCTTACATGGCCGTCAATATCGGGGCCAATGATGTAGCCAACAACATGGGCCCGGCGGTTGGGGCGAACGCCCTGACGATGGGCGGCGCTATCGTGATTGCCGCCTTGTGCGAAAGTGCCGGTGCCCTGCTGGCCGGGGGCGATGTGGTTTCAACCATCTCGAAGGGAATCATCGATCCGGAAAGTGTCGCCAGCAGCACGGTTTTCATCTGGGCGATGATGGCGGCACTGATCTCATCCGCCTTGTGGGTGAACCTGGCCACCTGGGTGGGCGCACCGGTATCAACCACCCATTCGGTTGTGGGCGGGGTCATGGGGGCGGGCATTGCCGCGGCAGGTTTCGCCGCCGTCAACTGGCCCACGATGAGCGCGATTGCCGCAAGCTGGGTGATCTCGCCCGTGCTGGGTGGGGTGATTGCGGCGCTGTTTCTGGCCTTCATCAAGACCGCCATCATCTATCAGGATGATAAAATCGCTGCCGCCCGTCGCTGGGTGCCCGTGCTGATCGGGATCATGGGTGGTGTCTTTGCGATGTATCTGGCGATGAAAGGGCTGAAGAAAATCGTCACGGTCGATCTGATCACAGCCTGCTTGATCGGTCTGGCCATCGGGGCTGCGATCTATGCGGTATCCGCGCCGATGATCCGCCGCCAGTCCGAAGGGCTGGAAAACCGCAACCGGTCGCTGAAAGTGCTGTTCAACATCCCGCTGATCCTGTCAGCGGCACTGCTGTCATTCGCCCACGGGGCCAATGATGTGGCCAACGCGGTCGGACCGCTCGCGGCAATTGTGCATGCCGAGGAATTCGGCACATTCGCAGGCAAGGTCAGCATCCCAACCTGGGTCATGGTGATCGGGGCGTTTGGGATATCGTTCGGGCTGATCCTGTTTGGGCCCAAACTGATCCGCATGGTGGGCAGCCAGATCACGAAGCTGAACCCGATGCGCGCCTATTGCGTGGCCTTATCAGCGGCGATCACCGTGATCGTGGCCAGTTGGCTGGGTCTACCGGTGTCATCGACCCATATCGCCGTAGGCGGCGTCTTCGGCGTCGGATTTTTCCGCGAATGGGATGCGGAGCGGCGCGCACGCCTGTCATCGGCGCAACGACCCGCTGCAAAGCGGATCGCGCCCGAAGAACGGCGCCGCCGCAAACTGGTGCGCCGGTCGCATTTCATGACCATCATCGCGGCTTGGGTGGTGACCGTGCCAGCAGCGGCAATCATGTCGGGCCTGATATTCCTGGGGCTACAGGCGGCGTTTGTCGGTTAAGAATTTTCGTACCCGGAAAATCTGCGGGGCAGGTATTCGGCGTTTCGCCAGGAAGAACGATGCCCCCTAACCCGGCATCTGTGCCAATTCGCTCAGTTGCATCGCACTGTTATCCATCTCAAGAAACGGACAGGACTGGGCAATCGCGCGGGCCGCATCCATATCGGCGGCGTTGATGATCGTATAGCCCATCATCGTCGTGATCTCCTTGTCGCCCAGCACCTCGGTTCCTTTGAGCGGTTGTTGCGGCACAACGGCGTCAAGCCCGCCGATCCATTGCATGTATTTTTCCATATGGGCCTTGCCGTCTTCGGGTGTCTTGGGCTGGCTGCCGCCGTGATAGGTCATGATGAATTGAGGCATAGGGTGTCCTTTCTAGGCTGCCGTGACGAGGGTTTCGAGCCGGGCCAGAGCAGAAGCCCAGCCCTTGTCGCGCATATCGGCGATGTGTTCGGGGTTCAGTCCCGACTGGGTAAGCTGCAGTTTGGTATCGCCACCGGGCGTGGTGGACAGGGTGAAGCGGATCACTGATTCCGGGCCGCGCGTGTCATCTTCCAGCGCAAAGCTCAGGGTCAGTTCAACCATATCGGGCGGTTCAACGACCCGGACCTCACCGCCGACGGTGGCCCCGTGCCCTTGTGGGCCGACCATGGTGGCAGACCAGGGACCGGGGGCAGCAAAGCTGAGATTATGATCGGCGATCCGGGTTCCTTCGGGGCCCCACCAATTCAGCAGAAACGCGGTTTCGGTCAGGTGCCGGAACACCTTGTCCTGCGGGGCGTTAAAGATGCGGGTCATTTCCAGGGTACTCATGAACGGTCTTCCTTCAGGGTCGCATCCAGGCGGTCAAGGCTCTTGGCCCAGAATTTGGGATAGCTCATCGCCCAATCGTTGATGGCCTGCATGGCGGCCGGATCGATGGAGTAAAGGCGGCGCTGCTTGTCGACACGCTGGCGGACCACACCTGCGCTGCGCAACACCTTCAGATGGCGCGACATGGCCGGGGCAGATAGGTCGGCCACATTATGCAGCGTGCCTGCTGGCAGTTCGCCATCCTGCAGCAGCCGTTCGACAATGGCAAAGCGGGTCGGGTCACCGAGGGCTGCAAATGTATTGGACAGGGTGGTCATTAATCTTTAATTCCACTTTTCGTTAATTAATGCAAGGGCGAATTTCCGGATCAGATTGCACAAATGAAAAAGGCCGCCCGTGAAGGGCAGCCTTGCAAACAGTAAGATGGGTTTAAACCCATCTTACGTTGTCGTGTCTGTTATCGTCTGCGATCCCGCCGCGATGACATGGGCTGGAACGCCACGCCGACATGCGCCTCGCAATAGGGTTTGCCCTGCTGCACGGCCAAGCCGCAGAACCAGAAATCATCCGTCGCCGGATCACCCACGGGCCATTTGCAGGTCTTTTCGGTCAGTTCCATCAGGCTGATCTTCTTGGCGGTCTTTTCCACCTCATTGACCTTGGCCAGCGCCTCTGGGCTGATTTCATTGGCCGATGGCTGTGGCGGCAAGGGTTGACCGGCAGGGATGATGGCCCGGCGCGCGGCCGAGATCGGGATCCCGTTCTCGTCCAGTTCCGGCTCTTCCTTTGGCGGGGTCGAGGCCGGCTTGGCCTTGGTTGCAGGTTTGGGCGCCGGTTTCGCCGCCGCTGCAGGCTTTTCCTTGGGGGCCGCCTTGGTCGCCGCTGCGCCACCGGACCCGGCCCGGTTCGACAGGCCCAGCCGGTGCACCTTGCCAATCACGGCATTGCGGGTCACACCGCCCAGTTCCTTGGCGATCTGGCTGGCCGACTGGCCTTCGCCCCACATCTTTTTGAGCGTCTCGACGCGCTCGTCTGTCCAGGACATATGTATTCCTTTGGTTCGGGAAGGCGTGATGGATCACATCAGGCCTTGTCTATTCCAACAATCCCCTATTCTAAGCATGGCTGAGGCGGATGTGAAGGACCAGCGCCGCAATTAGGCAGAGGTGTCGCGATGAAAGAACAGGCTATGATGGGCGTGCGCCGGTTTGGCCGGGTGAACTGGCTGGGCACATGGACATTGATGCGCCGCGAAGTGCGCCGGTTCATGAATGTCTGGTCGCAAACTGTCATGGCGCCGCTGATCAATGCAGGCCTGTTTCTGATGATCTTCACCATCGCTATCGGTCCGCAGCGGGGCGATGTGATGGGCGTGCCCTTCATGACGTTCCTGGCCCCCGGCATCCTGACCATGACCGTGATCCAGAACGCCTTTGCCAATACATCCTCCAGCCTCGCCTCGGCCAAGGTGCAGGGCAATATCGTGGATACGCTGATGCCCCCCTTGTCCGCGGCGGAGCTTGTCACAGGCTATATTGGCGGGGCGGTGGCACGGGGTGCGCTGGTGGCCATCGTGATTGCGGCAGGATCGGCACTGTTTCTGGGTGTCGGTCTGCAATACCCGGTCTGGGTCATGGTGTTTGTCTTGCTGGGATCCATCCTGATGGGGGGGCTGGGCCTGATTGCAGGGATTTTTGCCAATAAGTTCGATCAGCTTTCGGCGATTTCCAACTTTCTGATCACCCCGCTCGCGTTTTTGTCGGGGACCTTCTATTCCATCGACGCCTTGCCGCCCTTCATGCAGACGCTGAGCCATGCAAACCCGTTTTTCTACATCATTGACGGGGTGCGTTACGGGATGATCGGGGTCAGCGACAGCAGCCCGTGGATCGGGCTGGGCGTTGTGGGGCTGGCCTGTGTCGTCGTGCTGAGCATCTGCTGGCGCTGGATGCACACCGGGTATCGGCTGAAATCCTAGAAAATGTCGCGCAGCGGAATGCCCCGCTCGGCCAGCACCTCTGACAGGGTCTCGATCTCGGGCAGGTCACCGGCGAATGTGCCTTCCTCGCGCCCGTCCTTGTAGACAATCGTCACAGAGGTTTCGGCGCTGACCTCGGTCACCCGCAGATAGGAGATATCGTCCAAAGGGATGGCACGCGGTTTGCGCCACGCCCCCAGCACAAGATTTTCCCGGTCGATCCGGATGCCCAGCACAGGCTTGGGCATCATCATCCAGCAATATGTGGTCGCCGCCAACCCCCAGACCACCACCATCAGATGGCCCGCCTCGGTGATAATCACGAATGTCGTCAGCAGTATCAGGGCCATCGCTGACAGCCTAATCACCCATGGATTGGGTGCCCTGCGATACTCGTAAACATCGTTCATGGCGGAGCACCTAGCCCAACATCATGGCTGCATTTTGACAGAACGCCTATGCTCTATGGCTGAAAAGGGTTCAAGCACGCATCCGGTTTTCCCGCCAGGCCAGCAAAGTTGCGCCGGTCAGAATGATGGCGGCCCCCAGCATGCTGACAGCGTCTGGTATCACATCGAAAATAAGCAAATCGTAAAGCGTCGCAAAGATCAGGGTGACATAGGCGAATGGCGTGACAAAACTGGCATCCGCCCGCGCCATCGCGTTCACAAAACAGGCCTGTGCAGTGGCCATCAGCACGCCAAGCGCGGCCAGCGCGGCCCATTGTGCCCCACTTGGCGGCACCCAGACCGGCAGCACCGCCAGCGTGGCAATGACCAGCCCCAGCGCATTATTGACCAGCAGGATCTGAAAGGACGGTTCCCGGTCAGCCAGCTTCTTGATGAAAATCAACTCCATCCCCATCAGCGCCGCCGCCCCCAGCGCCAGCAGGGCCGCTACCTGAAACGTCTCCGGCCCCGGACGCAGCAGCACCAGCGCACCGCATAGCGCCATCAGCGCCGCGAACCAGCGCCACCGCCCGACACGTTCCCCCAAGAGCGGGATCGCCAGTAACATGCCGAAAACCGGGTTCAGAAAACTGATCGCGGTGGCATCCGACAGCGGGATAAACGCAACCGCCGCAAACATGCATGTCACGCCACCCCAGCCGAAAACCGTCCGCCCGACATGCAGACGCAGATCAGGCCGCGTCAGGCGGGGCCTCATCACTGCCGCCGCCGCCCCAATCGCCAGAAACGCAAACAAGAACCGCCCATGGCTGATCTGCAGGGGATGCAAAGGATCGCCCAGCAAATCGGACCCCAGCGTCTTGGCCATCAGCATCGTCCCTGCAATGAACGCCGTGGCCGTCAGCATGAACGCGATGGCAAGGGGCGGGTTGGAGGCACGTAGTGTCATTTGCGCTGTCTGACCTCGACCGGCTGCCTTGGCAACGGCTGATCTGTCATGGTATCTTTGTCCAAGCAAAGAAGGAGCGCCCTGCCAGTGATCAAGTAACGGACCACCATCCATCATTTGATCCACTTTTGCAGGAGCATGCCATGCAACCCCTTATCTATGACGTTGCCGTCTCGGCTGACGGTTTTATCGCAGGCGCGTCTGGTGACGTGTCACTTTTCCCCCATGATGGCCCGGTCGTGGCCGACTATCAGGCCCGGCTGCAGACATATGCCGCGGTGGTGATGGGCCGGACCACCTATGAATTTGGTTATGATTTCGGGCTGGTGCCAGGGCAGAATCCTTACCCTTGGGCGCAGACGCTGGTTGTTTCCAAGACCATTGATCTGCCCGCTGATGCGGCGGTCGAAAAAGTTTTCCATGATCCGCTGACCCGTATCGACCAGTTGCGCGAAATGGCCGCCGGTCCTGTCTATCTGTGCGGCGGCGGCCTGCTGGCGGGCTGGCTGTTCCACCAGCGCCGGATCACCCACCTGCGCCTGAAACGCGCGCCGATCCTGCTAGGGCAAGGTGTGACGCTTTTCGACGGGCACGGGATGGCGCAGACCATGACGTTAACCGATCACAAAGTTTACGACAGCGGGGTAATCTATTGCGAATACACACTTTAAACGGTGGCACGGCCCTGGTCTGCCTTGGAATGCCCGGACGGCATGCCGGTTTCGCCCACTCTCCATGAACACTAGCATTTGAACATCAGGTCCCGGACCCGACCAGGGACCGCATTTCAGACTTCGTTAACGCATGACCACCGTCCGCTCCCTTAACCACGGTCCGGGCCGCAAAACTGCCATACGCAAGTCCGACGCTTTGCCGACGCGATGCCGACCGGCCAAATCGCAGCAAAACCTCGCATTAACTGACGATTCGCACATCTGCCGTTGCGCGGCCCAGCAACCACCGCCCGACGCGTTAATCCATCGCCTCCAGATAGGCCCGCACAGCATCTTGCACCCGACGAAATCGGTCTCCGCCCAGCTTGACCCCGCCAAACCAGCGGGTCACGACGATAATATGGTTCGTAAGACCCTCACGCTCCAGCATCCGCAGGATCACCAGACCTGCGCCGCTTTCGCCGTCATCATTTTTCAGGGGGCCGTCGGGCAGCAAAACCGCCCATATGTTATGGGTCGCCTTAGCGAATTTCTTGCGACGGCAGAGTGTCTTTACAAATGCCCGCGCCTCGTTAGCCGAGGCCACCGGACCACCCGCAACCGCGTATTTCGATCCGCGGTCGCTCAGCACATTTTCGATAACTTTCAGGCGCTTGGACCTTTAGGAGGTCACCTCGCGCGCGGCACCATAGTTGCAGCCGCTTCCGCCGGACAGACCCTTCATGGGTGACGCGGTCTCGGCCACTTCAACGCAAGCCTGCGCGGCCGCGTCCCATGACATGCCGGTGGCACAGCTTTGACTTTGGGCGATGGGTTCTGTTGGGGCGGGCAAAGTGGCCTCCTGGCCAATCGCCGCCATCGGGAACAAGGCAACGGCAAGTATCGTAAGACGCATGATGGTCCTCCTGCTGAGTGCGTGTGACGTAAGGGTAGCGCGACATCGCCGAAAATCAAAGGACCCTGCTGTCGCACCCTTTGATGCACATCAAGGCGCAAAAGGCGTTGCCCTGATATGCAGCCCGACATCCAGAAGAAGGAGAGGGACATGAAAGACGCCGCCACCACCGCCCCCGTCAAACCCAAACCCCGTCGCCGTGCGCCGGCGCGCCCGCCGAAAATGGCCCGCCGTCCTTATGAGGCTGAGAAGGCGCAATTGCAGGCCGAACTGCTGAAGGTGCAGCTTTGGGGTCAAGAGACGGGGCAGCGGTTTGTGCTCTTGTTTGAAGGGCGCGATGCGGCTGGCAAGGGCGGTACGATCAAACGGTTCACCGAACACCTCAATCCGCGCGCGGCTCGTGTGGTTGCCCTTAACAAGCCCACCGATGAGGAACGCGGCCAATGGTATTTCCAGCGCTATATCGATCATCTGCCGACATCGGGCGAGATGGTCCTGTATGACCGCAGCTGGTATAACCGGGCTGGGGTCGAACGGGTCATGGGGTTTTGTGAACCTGAGGAGTACCTCGAATTCATGCGCCAGACGCCCGAGCTGGAACGGATGCTGACCCGCTCTGGCATCCGCCTTTACAAATACTGGTTCTCGGTCACGCAGGGCGAACAAAAGCAGCGCTTTGACAGCCGCGAAACCGACCCGCTGAAACAGTGGAAACTGTCACCCATCGACAAGGCCAGCCTGGACAAATGGGATGACTATACCGAAGCGAAAGAGGCGATGTTTTTCTACACCGACACCGCAGACGCGCCGTGGACCGTGGTCAAATCCAACGACAAGAAACGCGCGCGGCTGAATTGCATGCGCCATTTCCTGTCAACGCTGGACTACCCCGGCAAAGACCCAGAGGTTGCCCGCGCACCTGACCCGGAAATCGTCGGTAGCGCCAAAAAAGTGATCCACAAGGCCGACCATATCCTCGGCACCGCCCTGCACCCGGACACGCGGATCAAACGCGGTCAGTAATTTGTGCCCGCGCCGGTCGCGATGGCCTGGGCGAGCGATTTCTCGGCCCAGGTGTCGCGTCCGCCGCGCATACGGATTTCGGTCAGTTGCGCCTGCGCCAGGACCATCTGGCCGGATGCCACATGCCCCTGCCCGGCATAGGACCGTGCCAGCAGGTTGTCGGGGTCAGCGGCCAGTGCAGCATCGTAATAGGCCATGCCCAGATCGACCCGACCTGCCTTGCGATGGGCAAAACCGTAATAGGTCAACGCCAGTGGCGCATCGGGATTGTCCAGCGTGTCAAGCACGTCGAGCGCCGCCTGATACAGGCCTGCATAGGCCAGTTCGCGCACATCGTTCAGGCGGGCACTGTCATCATTGGTGCTGTCTTCGGGCGCCATGCAGCTTTGGGTCGCAAGATCCCAGATCAGCCCTTCGGCGCAAACCTCTGTCGTTTCTGTCGGCTTTGGCGGGGCCGGGTCATCGCTGCCGGCGGCAAAGGCCGCAATGGGGCAAAGGGCAAGGGCGTAAACGGTCAGGCGCATCAGGTCTCTCCATCCGGTGTTGGAAGGCAACATAGACCAACAGGTTTGCAAAAACAGTCTTCTCCCCAAGAATGCCCCATGAAATGATAGCAGTATGCGTTTTTTCATTCTCTCCGCCGCCTTGTGCCTTGCCACCCCTGCCCTTGCCGATGTGCCGCGGCCCGATATCGTATCGGACACGCTGGAGATCCTGCTGGATGCCGTCAGGGGCGCCGGTTTTCCCAATGCGGTGATTGATCTGGAACAACAGGCGGTGGTCAGCGATAGCAACTCAGAAGACAGCACCATCACCTACCCCGACAATCTGCACCGCAATCTGCGCAATGCAGCCGATGACGCCGAGCGCCAGCAGATTCTCGATGATTTTGTCGCTGTTCTGACCGTCACCTCTGCCGATGACAGTGACGGCTTTGCCCCCGAACAAGTGATGCCGGTCCTGCGCCCCGTGGACTATCTGGACGGTCTTGGCGATGACGGAGAAATCGAAACCCGGCCTTTTGCGGGTGATCTGATGATTGCCTATGTGGCTGATTTCCCGACCCATACAACCAGTATTTCACCCGATAGCATGGCCGCCGCCGGATATGACGCCGAGAGCCTTCATCAGCTTGCCCTGCAGAACCTCCAGACCAGATCCGCCGACCTCAGCATCGAAAGCAGCGAGGTCGGCGTCTATTTCCTGACCCTCGATGGTTATTACGAAAATGCAATGATGCTGAATGCGGGGCTTTGGGACAGTGTCACAGACCAGATCGGGCCGGTCGTTGTGTCCATCCCTGCCCGCGATCTGGTGCTGATCGCCGCCGCAGACAACGCAGAGGCCATCGAAATCATGCGCGACATCCGCGACGATGTGCTGCGCGACGGGGCCTATACCCTGACGGGCGTGCTGTTCAGCTGGGGCGACGGGCGCTGGTCGGTGGTGCCCGACTAGGCCGCAAGCCCGATCAGCACGCAGACCCAGGCCACCCCGACCCCGATGGCCGTGACCGCGACAGCGGCCGACCCGCAATCCTTGGCTTGTTTGGCCGCATCGCGCCGTTCGGTCCCGATATCGTCCACCACCCGTTCAATCGCGGTGTTCATGCACTCTACACCGAGGATGATAATCCCGCCCATCAGCAACATCCCCCGTTCCCCTGCTGACAGAGGCAGCACAAAGGCGAGGATACCAAAGACCACATTGGCCACGATCCATTGCGCCAGCGATCCTTCGGTGCGCCAGACATGCGCGAACCCCTCCCATGACCAGATCGCCCGCTGCCGTACCCGCATCATTTGCTGCCACATGTCACCATTTCCTTCGATCTATACGCAATCGTCATCAAACTGTGCGATCCTATCTGTAATGCCAAGGCCGTGAAGTGACCTAACGGAACAATTGACCGATAGGGCATGGTGCATACCCTTAAAGAAGGTTGTTGAAGGAGTGGCCGATGTACCCCACCTATGCCCGGTCAGAACGGATTGCCGATGGCACCATGCATGCGATCGGTGTGATTGGGGCCATTAGTGGTGCAGTCGTGTTGATTGTCTGGGCAGCGGGGATGTCCACGCCCGGTCAAATCGCCGCGATCTCGGTCTATGGGGCCACACTGATCGCCACGTTCGTCGCTTCGGCCATGTATCACATGACCCCGTGGGAAAGTATCCGCCCGGCCCTGCGCCGGTTCGATCACGCGGCGATCTATCTGAAGATTGCTGGCACCTACACGCCGCTTGTCGTCATGATCGGCAGTGCGTTTGCCTATGTTGTGCTTGGGATCGTCTGGGGGTTGGCGGTGATCGGCATGGTGCTGAAGCTGTTTTTCTGGCGCACACCGGGGCGGTTCGGGCCCGCGCTTTACCTGATTATGGGCTGGCTGAGCGTTGCATTGATCTGGTCGCTGTGGCCGATTGTGCCGGGGTCCACAATGGTGCTGATCGCCATCGGTGGTCTGCTTTATACAACCGGCGTGATTTTCTATGCGGCCGAACAGATGAAGTTTTCCAATGCGATCTGGCATGGCTTTGTCGTTGCCGCATCTGCCTGTTTTTTCGCGGCCATCGCGATTGGGGTCACCCACCTCGCCTAATCCAGAAATTCCCACGTATCCGCCCCATCGAAGTGACGGACAGGCACCGATGCGATCACAGTCGGATCGGCCAGGCGCAGGTTGACGGCCATGTACGGGTTGTCCCCATCCATCTTCAGGTTTTCCCAATGGGTGGTGCAGCCGCAGACAGCACAGGTATGAAACGCCAGCGATTTTTCCCCATGGGCATAGCTGCGTGTCGGGCCGGTCACCGTGATCTGTGGAATTGGCGCATAGATCCACAAGGCCGCCAATCGGCGGCACATCGAGCAGTTACAAGATGTCGTCCGGCGCGGGGTATGGCGAAATTCATACGTGACCGCCCCGCAATGGCATACGCCCGTGATCGACATGGCATTCCCCTTTATTTGCTGGTCTTTCGTCACGATACGCCGCGCGCAACAAACGGGCAACAGGCCACATATCTCAAGAAAATGACGTCAGGTAAGGAATGCCTGACCTGACATTGTGTCCCTCGACACATACGATCAGCCCATCACTGTTTACAAGTGACGTTAGGGCAACTGTATTTCGCCCATGACGATTTTAAAAAGTACCAAGTGTTGTTTTTGATGAGTACGTTTTTTCAAATGTTTCCGCCTGGCGTTCTGGACGCTGTGGGGGTGGGGGGTTTCGGGCTTTATGTCCTGAACTATACGCTCCTGACGTTTCAGCGGGTTCGGTCGGAATCCGTCGCATATTTCGCGACAAATGGTGCCGCTGCATCAATGGTGCTGGTTGGATTGTTGTCCTCCTTCAACCTCGCCGCTGCAATGATCCAGATTTTCTGGATTGGCATTTCGGCTATAGCCATCTTCATCCGCCTGCGTCGTCCCGCGCAGGCGGATGATCCTTTTTCTACGAAACCGGTATCCAGATCTCGACCAGACCACGCCCGGTCTGCGGGTCGAACCGGGCGTCATAGCGTTCCAGATCCGGTGCCTGGCGCAATGTCAGCCCGCTGTCAGGCAAGGCCTTATTCCAGATGGAATAGACCGTCTTTGGTAGGTCGCTGATATGCCCCTCATGGGTGAAGATCGCATAGCGGCCTGCGGGAATCGTCACATCATCCATGCCCTTGGGCACTGAAACACTGCTATCGGCGGCCATCCCGGCCACATAGCGAAAGTTCCCTGCCTCATCGGCATCGCAACAGACGCCATAGGCCGGACCGGGCGCATCGGCCACTTCATCCTCGCGCGCATTAAACTGCTGCCACAGACCGGGGATCGCGGCGTTGTTTTCAAATGTGCATTGAGCACTGACGCCCATGATGCGCATGGCCTTGTGGTCCGCAATACGCGGTGCGGCCACATCGACGAGTTTTTCCTTATCCATCTTGAAAGGCTCCATCAGGGTCAGCGATTGCGTTGACCGGGTCGTGCGGATTGTGCTGGGACTGACCCCGAAATATCCCATAAACGCCCGGGTGAACGCAGGATGAGACCCGTATTGCGCATCCAGCGCTATCTTCAGGATATCAGCATCGCCCTGCGCCAGCGCCGCAGCTGCACACGACAAACGCCGCGCCCGCAGATAGCTCATCGGGCCAAGCCCTGTCGCCGCACGGAACACCCGCGCCATGTGATAGGGGCTCACAGCACAAAGATCGGCCAGAGCGTCCAGCGACAGCGGCTCCTGCAT
This sequence comes from Yoonia sp. SDW83-1, assembly GCF_046762885.1. Taxonomy (NCBI): domain Bacteria; kingdom Pseudomonadati; phylum Pseudomonadota; class Alphaproteobacteria; order Rhodobacterales; family Paracoccaceae; genus Yoonia; species Yoonia sp. SDW83-1. The sequence continues at coordinate 18,895 of NZ_JBKQXO010000004.1, read as the reverse complement.
CCGCATTTCCACCTGCCAGATGATTTTCGCGACCAGTGCCATGGGTTCTTTCTCAACATTCACCCAGGCACCCTGCCTGATCCTGCTGAGCCGGGCTTGACCGTCCTTGCTGTATTGCGTGTTACAGCCGTGCGGCCACCTCCTGCACCGTGCGCAACCGGTCCGCATTGGCCGGGTGGGTGCCAAGAAACCGGTTGCCCGGATCAGGAATACGGAAAAAGAACTGGGCGCCCTTGAGCGGGTCATATCCTGCAGCGGCGGTGATTTCGGTGCCCAACGCGTCCGCCTCAAGCTCAAAATTCTTGGAATAGGTGCGTGCGCCGACCGTCGCCCCCAGCTGCTGTGCGGTGTCAACCGAATTTGATGCCCCAAGCGCACCGGCCAATTGACCAAAGACCAACGCACCCACGGTCGCGTTTTGCTGCTGACGCGCAATATGGCCGCGGATGTGGTGTGCGGCCTCATGCGCCATCACAAAGGCCAGTTCATCCCGGTTCCGCGCCTCGGCAATCAGGGGCACGGTAAAGGCGATGATCGGCCGGCCATTGCGGTCAAGCGTCTGATAGGCATTGGCCGGCTGACCCGGACGGTCATCAACCACAATGCGGAAATCGCAGTTCAAATTCGGCGACCGCTGTCGGCAGTACCGTTCGGCCACAGGCTCCACCGTGGCAACAACGCTTGAAAAGTTCCGCAAGGCTGCCCGTTGCGACAGGCGCGGCCCCGCCGGGGCCTGTTGCAGCACAGGCGTCTCTGCTGTGGGGGCCGTCACGTCCACAGGTTCGCACGCCGCCAGCGCGGCAATCAGAACAATCGGCAAAAATCGCATCATCATCTCCCAATCTCAAGTTGCTGGCAGATTAGTCAGGTCCGCCCTCGTCTTCCAGACCCCAATAAGCCCTTGCATCACCGATAGGTCAGACTACGCTCAACCCCATGTTTACGATCGAACACGACTATGACGCGACCGTCATCACCCTGGTGGATGAAGGCAAGGCCCCCCTGACCGAGGATGTCACCATCAACGCGTTTGATGATTGCGTGACCCTGCAACAACTCGACCCGCGCAATGATGAGGTGATGCATATCACCCTGTCGATCAACCAGCTCAACGATCTGCGCGCGGCACTCGACCTGCCCGAAGGGGTGTATCAGTTGAAAAAGACCTGAACTTGGGCTGGCATCTGAGCGATCGGATCGAAACCAGCGCCGGGACAGTGGCGGCGGGTCATGCTGGCACTGGCCCAGCTCTGGTCCTTGCCCATGGCTGGCCCTGGTCGTCCTATTCTTGGCACCGGATCATCCCCGCACTCGCCCAGGACCATACCGTCTATTGGTACGACATGCCCGGTTACGGCCAGTCGGACAAATCGCCGGAACAGCCGACTGGTCTGGATGTGCAGGGGACGATTTTCGCCGAAATGCTTGGTCACTGGGGCCTGACACAACCGACGATCATCGCACATGACTTTGGGGGTGCGACCACCCTGCGCGCCCATTTGCTTCATGACCGCGATTACGCGCGCTATATCCTGATGAATGTGGTCGCGATGCGGCCTTGGGGATCGGCGTTCTTCGATCATGTCGGGCGCCACATCGACGCGTTCAGCGGACTGCCCCCGCATATCCACGCCCCCATTGTAGAGGCTTACATCAAGGGCGCCTTGGCCCGCGATATCGACGCCGATGACCTTCAAGCGCTCGTTAACCCATGGCTCACGGATGATGGCAGCGCCAGCTTCTACCGCCAGTTCGCGCAGGCTGATGAACGGTTCACGGCAGAGGTCGAGCCGCTCTACCCCACGATCCGCTGTCCGACACATATCCTCTGGGGCGCGGATGATCCGTGGATCCCTCTCGACCGAGGCAAGGCCCTGCATCATGCCATTGGTCACGCGACCTTTGACACGCTATCCGACGCAGGCCACTTGCCGCAGTTGGAGGTCCCCGATACGGTTCTGAGAGCACTGCAGACCCTTCTTCACGGCAAGGCCACGTCCACAACAACCGGATAGTGATCGGTGGGCCATTCACCATCAAACTTCTGGCGCAACACAACCGGATCGGTGACGGGGCGCACATCCGCCGTCGCCCCGATATGGTCAATCGCCCCAAACAGATGCAGCCCCTGATTGAAATGATAGGTGGTGCCCTGCACAGGCATGAAACTGACCCCGGCATCCTCAATATTGCGCATTGTCGGCGCACCCATCCGCGCATTCAGATCGCCGACGACAAACACCGTCTCACCCCCATTGATCCACGGGGCGATCCGGTCACGGACCAGCGCGGCAGACAGCAACCGGTTGGACCGGCTGCTATATTCGAAATGCACATTCACCACGCGGAACGCATCGCCGCCCGGTGTCTCGAACTGCGCCCATGATGCAAATGCGGGAAAGGAGTCGTTGAAGGTCCGCGAATAGATCACATCAGGCGTGTCGGAAAAGAAAAACCAGCCCTGATCGCGCAGTGTCAGCCTGTCGGCCCGATACAGGATCGGCTGGGTGGACGGGAAGCTGCGCCAATCGCCGCTGGCCGCCGCCAGGTAGCCGGGATTACGCTCCAGCAGCCAGTCGCGCGCCAGATTGACGCTGCCATCGCTGCCCCGCTGGAAACTCTCCATCTCCTGAAACGCCACCAAGTCAGCGTCCAACGCCTTGAAGGCCTGATCAAGTGGTCCCTTGCGCCGTTCCCAATCACCGACCGACCATGGGCCGATTTCACGGCCCAAGATGATGTAATGCACATTGTAGGTGGCCAGCCGCAACACCCCGTTATCGCGCGGCGGCAAGGCTTGCTGACCCGAATTGCGATAGATCTGCACGCAGGCTGTCAGCGCCGCGATCAGCAGCACGCCCACAAACGCTTTCATGATCGTCCACAACATTCCGCGCCCTCGATTTCGCCCAATTTGGTTAGACTGAGACTAGCGCCATTTTTCGCGACGCCCAATGCAGATGAAGGGGGCTGTCCGCTTGCACCTGCGCCCCGTCTGCGCAACTCTGCCGTACAGGCAGGCGGGGATCATGCAATGACCACAGGGTTTTTCTGGGATGAACGGTGCTTTTGGCATGGCGGCGGCAACTACGCAGGTATGTTGCCCGTCGGTGGTCTGGTGCAGCCACTGGATGGCGGACTGCCCGAAAACCCCGAAACCAAACGCCGCCTGAAAAACCTGATCGAAGTCACCGGCCTGGCCCGTGCGCTTGACATGCGCGGGGCAGAGGCCGCAACGCGCGATGATCTTTTGCGCATCCATCCGGCCAGCTATCTGGATGAATTCAAACGGCTTTCCGATGCAGGCGGGGGTGAGCTGGGTCGCCGCACGCCTTTTGGTCCCGGGGGTTATGAGCTGGCCGCCCTGTCCGCCGGCTTGACCAAGGCAGCCCTTGCCGCAGTGCTTCAGGGTAACGTGCATAACGCCTATTCCCTGTCGCGCCCGCCCGGCCATCACTGCCTGCCGGACTATCCCAACGGCTTCTGCCTGCTCAACAATATCGGCATCGCGATCGAGGCCGCGCGCGCCGCCGGGCTCGCCCAGCGTTTTGCCGTGCTCGACTGGGATGTGCATCACGGCAACGGAACCGAAGCCGTGTTCTACGACCGATCCGACGTACTGACCATCTCACTGCATCAGGACCGCAACTATCCAATGGATACAGGGGCGTTTGCTGACCGGGGGGTGGGCGATGGCACCGGCTTCAACCTCAACATTCCGCTGCCTCCAGGCACCGGCCACACAGGCTATCTGACCGCAATGGAGCGGCTGGCTCTGCCTGCCATCCGATCTTTCAGACCCGATGTACTGATCATCGCCTGTGGTTTTGATGCGGCCGCGAACGACCCGCTGGGGCGGATGCTGGCGACGGCTGAAACCTTTGGCGCCATGACGCGGCAGGTCATGGACCTTGCCGCTGAGATTTGCGACGGAAAACTGCTGATGGTGCATGAGGGCGGCTATTCCGAAACGTATGTCCCCTTCTGCGGACACCGCGTGCTTGAAGTGATGTCAGGCAGCGCCATCACCGCCCCCGACCCCTTTGCTGAGGTATTCCCGCTGCGCCAACCCGATGCCCGTTTCGATGCCTATCTGGACGGCGTGATCGGGGATATGGTCACCGCACTTTAGACAGCGCTAAACCCCGTAACGGTCAAACACCCGTTCGGCGCGGGCAAGCTGGCGTTCCATATCCGAAGGCCGATCAAGGATCGCCGCAGACATGGATTGCAGAACAAGCAGCGCCAGATAGGCTCGGATCACCCGTGGACTAAGACCGGCGGCATCAACGATCTCCCATACCGGCTGGTCATGCCCATCAAGGTCAAATGCGAATTGCACGAGGTCATAGAGGTGGTCACCGGTACAGGCCCCTTCCCAGTCGATGATGCCAGTCACTCTGTCACCCTCGATCAGGATATTGTCGGTATGTAGGTCCAGATGCACAAGCCCGTCATCCAGGAACCAGTCTGGGTCGGCGGCGGCACCCAGAGCTTCAATGCGGCGCAGAAAGGCAGCACTCGCTGGCCCCCAATCCCGCAGTGGTGCATGCGCACACCACACATCCTGCCCTTTGCGCAAGGCCTGCAAGACAAAGGCACCCCAGTTATGTGCATCCGCCGGGCCAGGGCCGCCGATCCCGGCTTTTGCTCCGACAAATTCGACCATCGCCGCGACCACCGCAGGTGGCAGGCGATCTTGTGACCGGCCAGGCAAGAATTGCTGCACCGACAGCGTGCCACCTTCAAACGGGACCACATCAAGATAACGGGCCACCGGAACGCCGCGCCCGCGCAACGTATCCAGACCGGGACAAAGCTTGGCATAATCGGCCACCATACCCGGATTGGCAGACCATTTCAGCACGACTTGCCCGCCATGGGGTGCAGTTGCGCGCCACGCCCCTTCCGTCGCCCCGCCCAGGTGATCACCCAGCAAAAACCCAAGTGCCAGCAATCGGTCAGAGCCAAGTTTCTCAGCGGCCAGAGAGGATTGTCGGCCGTCCGTCACGTCGGATATCCAGTCATGTCCCCTGATATGTCGCACCTGAAAAATGGTGTAAACACATCGTAGCTATTTTGAATTGGCAGAGCCGATCCGAGAGCGTCGCCCCAGACAGACTTTCACCGAAAGTCTGATCACAAATCCTCCTCGAGGATTTGTCGCCCACCGCCGTCGCTAGTGACTGAACGGGTCGTCCGGCGCCACTGCGCGCAGCCGCACAGTGACTTCACAGGGCTTAGTGGTTGCAGCGACCTGACCCACTGCATATCTCTGCACCAATCGCAGACAGGAGCTTTTTGTGCCCGCCCCCAACCCAGCCGCCCTCGACTTCCTACTGACCCGCCGGTCGCGCCCGGCCAAAACGCTGACAGCTCCGGTGCCCGACCGCCCCACGGTCGAAACCCTGCTGACCGCCGCCGCGCGCACGCCGGATCACGGCAAGCTGGAGCCGTGGCGCTTTATCGTGCTGGCGAAACCGGCACTGGCGCGGCTGGCCGCGATGGTGCCCGACCGGGGTGCAGCCTTGGGTATCGACCCGGACAAGATCGCTAAGGCACAGGCGCAATATGCCGATGCAGATCTTGCCGTGGCCGTGATCAGCGCACCAAAACCCTCCGAAAAGATCCCGCAGATCGAACAGGTCTACTCCGCCGGGGCCGTTTGTCTGGCCTTGTTGAACGCGGCGCTCGCCGCGGGCTGGGGCGCGAATTGGCTGTCCGGCTGGGCCAGCCACGACCGCGATTTCATCCGCGATGGGCTGGGATTGGCCGATCATGAAACGGTTGCGGGGTTCATCCATCTGGGCACCGAAACCAACGCCCCGCCCGAACGCCCCCGCCCTGATCTGGCACAGATCACCACCTGGATAGACGCATGATTTTCAGTGATTTTTTCAAAGCGATCGGGCAATTGCCGGATGGCCGGTTTCAAAGCGTGCTGTGGCGGGGGATCGGGATCACCATCGCCCTGCTGATCGCGCTTTATGCAATCCTGTTGCAGCTGGTTCAGTGGCTGACGGCCGAACCAATCAGCCTGCCCGGCGTGGGCGAGGTGACATGGGTCGGTGACCTGCTGGGTTGGGGGTCGCTGGGGCTGGTGCTGGTGCTGTCGGTCTTTCTGATGGTGCCGGTGGCGTCAGCGATCACGTCGCTGTTTCTGGATGAGGTCGCGCAGGCGGTCGAGGAGAAACACTACCCCGCATTGCCCCCTGCCACCAAAGTGACCTTTGCCGAAGGCATGCGCGACACGGTGAATTTTCTAGGCGTGCTGGTCGCCGCCAACCTATTTGCGATCATCCTTTACGTGATCTTCCCCTTCGCCGCGTTCTTCATCTTCTACGCGCTCAACGGGTTTCTGCTGGGCCGCGAGTATTTCCAACTGGCCGCCATGCGCAGGGTTGGACGGGCTGGCGCAAAGGAGTTACGCAGCAAGCATCTCGGCGCAATCTGGCTGGCCGGTTGTCTGATGGCCGTACCGCTGACCATCCCGCTGATCAATCTTTTCATCCCGATCCTCGGGGCGGCCACATTCACCCATCTCTATCACAGGCTCAGTCCCGGCTGACCTCCGGCGTCGACATCCGGTCAAACCAGTCGATATCCCGGACCGAGATCACACCCGACAGGATCGTTCCCGCGATCACCGCCCAGATTGGCAGCGCCCATAGGGTCGTGATCTTCGCCTTGCGGCCAATCTGGGCGTCCGCCGGGGCAGAGGCATGGGTGCCGGGCACAATTTCTCCCGCCTCACCCTGCGTTTGCAGGCGCAGGGGCAGCACGATGAAGAATACCATGGCCCAGACCACAGCAAACAGGACGATGGCGGATACAGGGCCCACGGCGTTTCCTTCTTTATCGACACCTTTGATTTAATATTCTAGTGCGACACCGATGCAATACAACATAAACCAGGAACGGGAACGCAGATGAACAACCACTCAAGTATGCTATTCCGATTGAGCAACTGCAAAAGGACCGCAGGTTTAGTGCAGAGTTTTCATGGTCTCCCCCAAGACCTCAGCCTCGGACAATGATGAGTATTCCGTCTGCGAAAAGGAGAACTCAAGCCAAAATGTCCGATCGTCACTTGCGATATATTGTTTACGCACCGTCATATGACGAAAATAGCGGGGGCAATATTTTCTTACATCAACTGGTAAGTATCCTGCGCAGTCTAGGCGAGGAGGCGGTATTTTGGCCGATGGGCGAAAGCAATCATACCGACGTTCGGCGTCTATTTAGGCGGAAACGATCATTTAGAACCCTGCCGCACATTCAAGATGCCCAGGCGAAACCATGGCACCTCAAGGAAAAGAGGTCAGTCGTGGTCTATCCGGAAGTCACGTTCGGGAACCCTTTGGGCGTAGAAAACGTCATCCGCTGGTTCCTCTACCAGCCGGGAAAATTACATCCTTTTGAATTCGGACCAAACGATATGTTTTTCCGCGTTGATGAAATGTCAGATATTCTGGAGATTACAGGTGGCGCCCCCGATCTTTTTGTATGGAAAGCAAACCCCGTCTACCAAAACCAAAATCGTCCTGATCGCAAAGGCTTATGCTTCATCGTGCGCAAACACGGGGACAAACCACGCATCCCAGAAACACAAACGCAGTCGGCGGTCCAGATCGACGGCATGGACCATGCCGAAATCAATGAAGTCTTCAATCGCTGCCAAACTTTTGTATCATACGATGACGCGACCATGTATTCCCAATATGCCGCTATTTGCGGATGCGACAGTGTCGTTGTACCTGACGCTTATCCATCTAGGGCAGCTTGGACGGCGAGTCATGCGGTCGCACGTTATGGGATAGCCTATGGATTTGCAGATCTCGATCATGCGCGTGCAACGCGTCACAAGACAAAGGAGCTGTTACTGGAATTGGAGCGCAAGGGAATCGAGTCGGTGAAGAGTTTCATCACTTTGACGCGCGCACGTTTTAAATAAGAAACTACAGCATCTTTCCGAATATGAGGGCTAGACCTCTTCCAATTCCACCAGACACCCGTTGAAATCCTTGGGATGCAGGAACAGGACCGGCTTGCCATGCGCCCCGATCTTGGGTTCGCCCCCGCCAAGGACGCGGGCCCCTTCGGCCAGCAAATGGTCGCGGGCGGCCAGGATATCATCGACCTCGTAACAGACGTGATGGATGCCGCCTGACGGGTTCTTGTCCAGAAATCCCTGAATGGGTGAGGCATCACCAAGGGGGTAAAGCAGTTCGATCTTTGTGTTCGGCAAGTTGATGAAAACGACCGTCACGCCATGATCCGGTTCATCCTGCGGGGCGCCCACATCGGCCCCCAGCATGGTACGATACTGGGCACTTGCGGCCTCCAGATCAGGGACGGCAATGGCGACGTGGTTGAGGCGACCGATCATGTGAATTCTCCGTTTTCGGCATTATGCCGCAGCGCAGAATGTTTCGCAACGCGCGATGCGATTAAGAAACTGTTCACCTTGTCCTGCTTTGAATAAGGCCTGCCACAACCGAAGGGAAGAATCGCTATGGATGGCCCGACTGACATGATGCTGACACGCGCGCCGACAGCCCGGCGGCCCCTGCTGGGACTGACGGTGCTGGTCGTCGAAGACAGCCGATACGCCAGTGAGGCCGTGCGCCTGCTATGTCTACGATCCGGGGCCAGGATCAGACGGGCCGATAGTCTGGAAAACGCGCGACGGCATCTGGCGGTCTACCGGCCTTCGGTGCTTATCGTGGATGTGGGCCTGCCAGATGGATCAGGGATTGCGCTGATCCAGTCACTGGCAGAGGCGACACCACGGATCGACGTGATCCTTGGCGTCAGCGGCGATAGTGTGGCGCGCGCCGCCGTGCTGGCCGCCGGGGCCGACGGGTTCATCGAAAAACCGATCGCCAATCTGGCCGCCTTTCAATCAGCCATTCTGGAACACCTGCCCGCCGACCGACAACCGCCCAGCCCGCGAGAGTTGAGTAATGAGGTCGTCAATCCCGATCCGGTCGCCTATCAGGACGACCTCAGCCATATCGCACAGGTCCTTAAATCCGCGGATGAGGATGCGCATATCGACTATGTCACCCAGTTTCTGGGCGGCGTGGCCCGCAGTGCGAAGGACCATGACCTTGACCGCGCGGTGCGCGACCTTGCCTCGCTCCGCTCATCGGGGGGCAATCTGGACAAGGGCGTGCAGGAATTGTCGCAACTGGTGCAATCGCGACTTGCGGCCAGCGGCCCGATCTAGTCGTCGAACGAGAAACCTGCGGGATAGGCATGCAGCCCGTCGAAATCGGCCTTGCCGACTGGTGCGCCCTGCTGGCGCAGGATCGCGTAGGCCATGGACAGGTGGAACCACAGGTTTGGCAAGGCGAAATGCTGCAGATAGTCCGGGGCGGATTGCGTCAGGTCGGCAAATCCGGCCTGATGCGTGATCTGCCTTTGGGCAGAACCATCAAAATCCGCTGCGGTCAATGCGCCGACCAGTGACTGCGCCGCACTCAATGCCGCGCGCAGCCCCTCCATATCGGCGGGGTAATCCAGTTCCGGCACATCTTTGCCCGCCAGCGGATAGGTCGCGCGCAGCGCAAAACCTGCCACGGTCTGAAACTGTTCGGCACAAGTGAACATGCCCGGTGCGAGCCGCGCTGCCAGCATCGCAGGCGTCGCCTTGTCCAGCAGGACCAGCGCCTGATCCAAGGCCTGCGAGGCAACCGGAACCGACGCGCCAAACATCAGCTTTCCGGCGGCAGCACCCGCAGGCGCAATTCGCGCAATTGCTCATTTTGCGGCTCGGACGGGGCGTCCATCATCAGATCCTCGGCGCGTTGGTTCATCGGGAACATGATGACCTCGCGGATATTGGCCTCATCCGCCAGCAGCATCACGATCCGGTCGATGCCAGCCGCACAGCCACCATGGGGCGGCGCGCCGTACTGGAACGCATTGACCATGCCGCCAAAACGCTTTTTCACCTCGTCCTCACCATAACCGGCAATCTCGAACGCCTTGAACATGATCTCAGGCTTGTGGTTCCGGATCGCGCCAGACACCAGTTCGTACCCGTTGCAGGCCAGGTCATACTGATAGCCCAGCACGTCCAGCGGATCACCGTTCAGCGCGTCCATACCGCCTTGCGGCATGGAAAACGGGTTGTGTTCAAAATCGATGCGGCCGGTTTCATCGTCCTTTTCATAAATCGGGAAATCGACAACCCAGGCAAAGGCAAAGCGGTTCAGATCGGTCAGGCCCAGCTCTTCCCCGATCACATTGCGCGCCTTGCCCGCGACCGCCTCAAACGCATGCGGCTTGCCGCCCAGGAAAAACGCCGCATCACCAAGGCCCAAACCCAGCTGAGTGCGAATGGCCTCGGTCCGTTCCGGCCCGATATTCTTGGCAAGCGGCCCTGCAGCCTCCATGCCATTCTCGCCCTCCCGCCAGAAGATATAGCCCATCCCGGGCAACCCTTCCTTCTGCGCAAAGGCATTCATCCGGTCGCAGAACTTGCGGCCCACAGGCTCCCCACCCTTCTTGCGGGGCGCGGGAATTGCGCGGACCACGGTGCCCTCCTGCTCCAACAGCTTGGCAAAAATCGCAAAGCCGGACCCGCGGAAATGGTCGGATACATCCTGCATCTTGATTGGGTTGCGCAGGTCGGGCTTGTCGGTGCCGTACCAAAGCGCCGCATCACGATAGGAAATCTGCGGCCAGACCTTGTCCACCTTCCGCCCATTGCCGAATTCTTCGAAAATCCCGATCAGCACCGGCTGGATCGTGTCGAACACATCCTGTTGCTCGACAAAGGACATTTCCATGTCCAGCTGGTAAAAATCGGTCGGCGACCGGTCGGCGCGCGGGTCTTCATCGCGGAAACACGGGGCGATCTGAAAATACTTGTCGTAGCCAGACACCATGATCAGCTGCTTGAACTGCTGTGGCGCCTGCGGCAGGGCGTAGAATTTGCCCGGATGCAAACGGGACGGCACCAGAAAATCGCGCGCGCCCTCAGGTGATGAGGCCGTGATGATCGGCGTCTGATATTCGCGGAACCCGGTGTCCCACATCCGCTTGCGCATGGATGCAACAACATCAGACCGCAGCTTCATGTTCTCCTGCATCGCCTCGCGGCGCAGATCCAGATAGCGGTATTTCAGGCGCGTTTCCTCAGGATATTCCTGATCGCCGAACACCATCAGGGGCAGTTCCTTGGCCGCACCCAGCACCTCGATCTCGCGCACGAACACCTCGACCTCGCCGGTCGGCAGCTTGGGGTTGACCAGTTCGGGGTCGCGCGCCTTCACTTCCCCATCGACGCGGATACACCATTCACTGCGCACCTTCTCCACATCAGAAAACGCCGCCGAATCCGGATCGCACAGAACCTGCGTGATCCCGTAATGGTCGCGCAAATCGATAAACAGGATACCGCCATGATCGCGCACCCGATTGACCCAGCCCGACAAGCGGACGGTCTGGCCCACATGGGCGGCAGTCAATTCGGCGCAGTTATGCGAACGGTAGGCGTGCATGATTTCATCCTCAAGGGCTCATATTGTCGGCCCGATACACCCCTTTGCCCCGGCGAAGTCAACCATCCCCATCATTTTGCCCAAAATACGCCCGCCCGCTGTATCAAAATTCCAGAATTTTGATCCCCCCCTTGCACCTGCCCGCACCATCCCTATAACCCGCAACAATTTGCATCATTCAGGGGCAGGCCCATGCCAAAGCGCACCGACATCCAGTCGATCATGATCATTGGCGCGGGTCCCATTATTATTGGTCAGGCCTGCGAATTCGACTATTCCGGGGCCCAGGCCTGCAAGGCGTTGAAAGAGGAAGGCTACCGCGTCATCCTCGTCAACTCCAACCCGGCAACAATCATGACCGATCCAGGGTTGGCCGACGCCACCTATATCGAACCGATCACGCCAGAAATCGTGGCCAAGATCATCGAAAAGGAACGACCAGACGCGTTGTTGCCCACTATGGGCGGCCAGACCGGGCTGAACACATCGCTGGCGCTGGCCGATATGGGCGTGCTGGACAAGTTCGGGGTCGAGATGATCGGCGCCAAGCGCGAGGCCATCGAAATGGCCGAAGACCGCAAGCTGTTTCGCGAGGCGATGGACCGGCTGGGCATCGAAAACCCGAAGGCCACGATCATCACGGCCCCCAAAACCGACGGCAAGTTCGACATCAAGGCGGGCCTGCAACTGGCCATCGACGCCATCGAATATGTCGGCCTGCCCGCGATCATCCGCCCGGCATTCACCCTTGGCGGTACCGGCGGCGGCGTCGCGTATAACCGGCAAGAATATGAATACTACTGCCGGTCCGGGATGGAGGCATCGCCTGTCGGTCAGATCCTTGTCGACGAATCCCTGCTCGGCTGGAAAGAGTTTGAGATGGAGGTCGTCCGCGACAAGGCCGACAACGCCATCATCGTCTGCGCCATCGAAAACGTGGACCCGATGGGCGTGCATACCGGCGACAGCATCACCGTCGCCCCGGCCCTGACCCTGACCGACAAGGAATACCAGATCATGCGCACGCACAGCATCAACGTGCTGCGCGAAATCGGGGTCGAAACCGGCGGGTCCAACGTGCAATGGGCGGTCAACCCCGATGACGGGCGCATGGTGGTCATTGAAATGAACCCGCGCGTGTCGCGGTCATCGGCGCTGGCGTCCAAAGCGACCGGCTTCCCCATCGCCAAGATCGCGGCAAAGCTGGCGGTCGGCTACACGCTCGACGAACTCGACAATGACATCACCGGCGTCACCCCGGCCTCGTTCGAGCCCACAATCGACTACGTCGTCACAAAAATCCCCCGCTTCGCCTTCGAGAAATTCGCCGGCTCAGAACCCTACCTGACCACCGCCATGAAATCAGTGGGCGAGGCGATGGCCATCGGGCGCACCATCCACGAATCCTTGCAAAAGGCGCTGGCGTCGATGGAAACCGGGCTGACGGGTTTTGACGATATCGATATCCCCGGCGCACCCGACAGTGCGGCCATCACCAAGGCACTGGCGAAACAAACCCCCGACCGGCTCCGCGTCATCGCGCAGGCCATGCGGCACGGGCTGTCAGACGAAGACATCCACGCCGTTACCAAATTCGACCCCTGGTTCCTCGCCCGCATCCGCGAGATCATCGCGGCCGAGGCCGATATCCGCAAAAACGGCCTCCCCGTTGACGAAACGGGCCTGCGGGCCATCAAGATGCTCGGCTTCACCGACACCCGCCTTGCCAAACTCACCGGCCGGGACGAGGATCAGATCCGCCGCGCCCGCCACAACCTTGGCGTCACCGCCGTGTTCAAACGGATCGACACCTGCGCGGCGGAATTCGAGGCGCAAACGCCCTACATGTATTCCACCTACGAAACACCTGTGATGGGCGAGGCGGAGTGCGAGGCGCGACCATCGGACCGCAAAAAGGTCGTCATATTGGGCGGCGGCCCCAACCGGATCGGCCAAGGGATCGAGTTCGATTATTGCTGCTGCCACGCCTGTTTCGCCCTGACCGATCAGGGCTACGAGACGATCATGATCAACTGCAACCCGGAAACGGTCAGCACCGATTATGACACCTCCGACCGGCTTTATTTCGAACCGCTCACCTTCGAACACGTCATGGAAATCCTGCGGGTCGAACAGGAAAACGGCACCCTGCATGGCGTCATCGTGCAGTTCGGCGGGCAGACCCCGCTGAAACTCGCCAACGCGCTGCATGACGCAGGCATCCCGATCCTCGGCACCTCGCCCGACAGCATCGATCTGGCCGAAGATCGCGAGCGTTTCCAGCAGCTTGTCCAGAAACTCGGCCTGAAACAGCCCCATAACGGCATCGCGTCAACCGACGCCGAAGCACTCGACATCGCCGAAGGCATCGGCTTCCCTCTCGTCATCCGCCCCTCTTTCGTACTGGGCGGACGTGCCATGGAAATCGTCCGCGATATGGACCAGCTGCGCCGCTATATCTCCGACGCTGTGGTGGTGTCGGGTGACAGCCCCGTCCTGCTCGACAGCTATCTATCGGGCGCGGTTGAGGTTGACGTGGATTGCCTGTCAGACGGTCAAAACACCCATGTCGCCGGCATCATGCAGCATATCGAAGAGGCGGGCGTGCATTCCGGTGACAGCGCCTGCTCGCTCCCGCCGCATTCGCTGTCGGACGCGGTGATCACCGAAATCCGCGCGCAGACCGAAAAACTTGCCAAGGCACTCAACGTCGTCGGCCTGATGAACATCCAATTCGCCGTCAAGAACGAAGAGGTCTACCTGATCGAGGTGAACCCCCGCGCCTCGCGCACCGTGCCTTTCGTGGCCAAGGCGACGGATAGCGCCATCGCCTCCATCGCCGCGCGGCTGATGGCGGGCGAACCGCTGTCAAACTTTCCGCTGCGCGAACCCTATCCGCCAGCCGAGGACCCGATGACCGTCCTGCCTTTGGGCGATGCCTTCACCCTCGCCGACCCGAAAACCCCGTGGTTTTCCGTGAAAGAGGCCGTTCTGCCCTTCGCCCGTTTCCCCGGCGTCGACACGATCCTCGGCCCCGAAATGCGGTCAACGGGTGAGGTCATGGGCTGGGACCGGTCCTTCCCCCGCGCCTTCCTCAAGGCGCAGATGGGCGCAGGCACGGACCTGCCCAGATCCGGCACCGTCTTCATTTCGATCAAGGATGCCGACAAAACGGCTGACATGATTGATGCGTCCAGAACCCTCCTGCAACTTGGTTTCGATATCGTGGCCACACGCGGCACCGCCGCCTGGCTTACTGAAAACGAAATTGCCTGCGAAACGGTAAACAAGGTCTATGAAGGCGGGCTGACCATCGTTGACCGGCTCAAAGACGGGCACATCGCCCTGGTCTTCAACACGACCGAAGGCGCGCAGGCAGTCGAAGACAGCCGCGACATCCGCGCCGTCGCCCTCTACGACAAAATCCCCTACTTCACGACCGCCGCGGCAGCGCACGCAGCCGTGCTGGCCATGCAGGCACGGGAAGAGGGAGATGTCGGGGTGCGGGCGTTGCAGGGTTGATTTCAGCCTTGGTCAACCCGCTCGGTCTGTGAAGGAAGCGGCTCGAGTGTAAGTCTGCATGCCGAAATCAAGTGGCAAAGGTAAAACGAGCGGCACGACTGGCTTACATAGATTGTATTTACAACAAATGCCCGCAATCCCCACAGGTTGCCCTCGGGTCAAGCTTGCCTGCACGTCTGGGCTGTGGACATTCGTTTTCCACGCGCCATAGTAAACCCCGGGGGGATCAGACATGCACGACGTTGCCATCACCGGAACAGGGGTTTTCACACCCAGCCAGATCATCACCAATGATGAGCTTGTGGCCGCATTCAACAAATATGCCGATCTGTGGAACGCCGAAAACGCCGCCGCGATCGAGGCAGGGGTGGCCGAACCCAAAGAGCATTCGTCAAGCGAATTCATCATCGCCGCCTCTGGCATCGAAAACCGCTATGTACTTGATAAAGAAGGGGTATTGGACCCGTCCCGCATGTTTCCCAGCCTGCCCTCCCGCGCCGATGATGAGCCGGGATATATGGCCGAGATCGGCTGCGACGCTGCGCAAAAGGCGCTGTCGGCAGCAGGCTGTTCTGCCGCAGATGTCGATCTGGTGATCTGTGCGGCCTCCAATATGGAGCGCGCCTATCCGGCGATTGGTGTGGAAATTCAACAGCTTCTGGGTGCGGGCGGATTCGCCTTTGACATGAACGTCGCCTGTTCCAGTGCGACCTTCGGCATTCAGACGGCCGCTGACATGATCCGCTCGGGCTCGATTCAAAGCGCTTTGGTCGTGAACCCCGAGATCTGTTCGGCCCATCTGGAATGGCGCGACCGCGATTGTCATTTCATCTTTGGCGATGTGGCCACGGCCACATTCTTGCAGCGGGATCAGGCGGTGAAGGGCGATCACTTCAAAGTCCTGTCCACCCGGTGTGCGACCCAGTTCAGCAACAATATCCGCAACAATAACGGCTATCTGCGCCGCACCCATGACCAGATGGAAGACCGGCGCGACATGCAGTTCATGCAAAACGGGCGCAAGGTGTTCAAAGAGGTGCTGCCGCTGGTCAGCCAACATATCGCCGATCATCTGGCCGATGCCGGCGTTGCGGCGGGCGACCTGCGCCGTCTCTGGCTGCATCAGGCCAACAAAACCATGAACGATTACATCGGCAAGAAGGTCCTGGGGCGCACGCCTGAACCCGGCGAACAGCCCAATATCCTGCAGGACTATGCCAATACATCCTCCGCCGGGTCGATCATCGCATTCTCCAAACACTCCAGCGATCTGGAAAATGGCGACAAGGGCCTCATCTGCTCATTCGGCGCGGGTTATTCGGTTGGGTCCGTCATTGTGGAAAAGGGTTAGACCATGCAAAAACTCCTGTCTCTGATGATAGTGCTTTCTCTCGCAGCCTGCGACGTGCCGCTCGTTCCGCTGATCTAACCGCTGACCCGTTTATGGACATCCTCCAGCGTCTCAACCCGCTCTGAATACCGGTCGGCCAGCATTGTCGCCCGCCCCCGGGTCATCAGGGTGAAACGCGCCAACTCCTCCATCACGTCAACAATCCGGTTGTAAAGCGGCGAGGGTTTCATCCGACCGTCTTCAAACTGTTTCCAGGCCATTGGCACCGATGACTGATTGGGGATGGTGATCAGCCGCATCCAGCGGCCCAGGATGCGCAGCTGATTGACCGCATTGAAGGACTGCGACCCGCCAGAGACCTGCATGACCGCCAGGGTTTTGCCCTGTGTCGGGCGGATACCGCCGATGGGCAACAGCGGAATCCAGTCGATCTGGGTCTTCATGATCCCTGTCATTGCGCCATGCCGTTCAGGGCTGGACCAAACCATGCCTTCCGACCACATCACCAGATCGCGCAATTCAGCCACCTTGGGATGTGTTTCGGGTGCATCATCGGGCAGTGGCAGGCCTGTGGGATCAAAGAACCGGGTCTCACAGCCCAGCGCCCGCAACACCCGCGCCCCCTCTTCCGCGCAGAGGCGTGAATAGCTCACCTCGCGCAATGAACCGTAAAGCAGCAGAATGCGCGGTGGATGGCCCGGATCATCCGCTCCGGCCAGCGCTGCGACATCCAAAGGTTGCAACACGCCGTCGACAATGTGCGGCATGTCTTCGGTGGCAGGATTGACGTTAGTCACTGGCTTCAAGGTGCATCTTCATATCAATCAATACCTTCTGCAGGGCCGTCGTCTCTTGCAAAAGGCGCTTCGCCTCATTCACCGAAATCACACCATCCTCCATGGATCGGTTGTATTCGGCCATCAGCAGGGCAAATCTCTGGCTCAGCTTGATCACATCGGAATTGACGCCGCCTTCCCGGTTCGCCCGTTGCGGGTCGAAGGACAGTGTGATGCCCAGCATTTCAGCCAATGCGCCGGTCACATGGGGGTAGGATGATTGCGCTTCCAGCGCGCTGACCGCGTCGACGGGGATAAACCGGTCGGCATGCTCCTCTGACATTGAATAGTAGCGCCCCAGCGTTGCCTTGGACCGCCCGGTCAGCGTGCAGGCATTTTCGATGCCGACGTCCTTGACCAAGGCTTCGGTGTGCTTTTTGAGGTAACTGCCCCGTTCTTCCATCATCACTCTCCACCAATTTGGCGACACCGCGTCGATACGGGGCCGGCCCCCTGATCAGCAGGCTAGCGATCAAGTACCTGTTTGTCATTGATAAATCCATCCGGGCAGATCACCTGATCGGGGGCTTGCGTCATGGGATTTTCGCCCTATTCTCGGGCCGCGACGATGACCGGGACGCTGGTTCTGATTGATTTGCAACGACTGAACGCAGGGACGATAATTATTCCCCATGGCAAAGCTTTACTTCCATTATTCGACAATGAATGCGGGCAAATCGACCGTTCTGTTGCAGGCCTCACATAACTACATCGAACGCGGCATGAAGACCTATTTGATGATTGCCCAGCTTGATAATCGTGCGGGTGAAGGCCGGGTCGGCAGTCGCATCGGCATCGGGGCGGATGCCGATACATTTGCACCCGGCGAAGACCTGTTCGCGAAAATCAAGGAACGGCTCAGGGAAGGTCCCTGTGCCTGTGTTTTTGTGGACGAGGCCCAGTTTCTGGAACGTCAACAGGTCTGGCAACTCGCCCGGGCGGTCGATGATCTGAATGTGCCGGTCATGGCCTATGGTTTGCGGGTCGATTTTCTGGGCAAGCTGTTCCCCGGCTCCGCCGCCCTGCTTGCGCTCTCGGATGAAATGCGCGAGGTGCGCACAATCTGCCATTGCGGTCGCAAGGCGACCATGGTCGTGCGCAAGGATGAATATGGTCAGGTCCTGACCAAGGGCGATCAGATCGCCATCGGCGGCAATGACCGCTATGTCTCGCTCTGCCGCAGGCACTGGCGCGAGGAGATGGGCGAAAATGTCGGGCCGGCCGCGCCGTCTTAAGCAGCCACTGTATTTGCCGCGCGCCATTCGCTTTGGGCCAGATCTATCAGATCCCGGACAAGCGATTGCACGGCAATCCGCCCAAAGAAAGAACCGCATCAAATGCTGCTTCAACCTGCGGGACATTCTCTCCTTTTTAAGTCGAGCGAGCGCCTGCTCACCCAAATCCACCGATACTGCTGATAGCTCAGATTATCCCGCTCTGGGTGCGCTGGCTTGCTCGGGCAGTTCATCCGCTTGCTCAAGTTCCGGTATCTCACCCCTCACGCTTTCATGAATACCCTCCGACATGTCACGTCCGATGATCCGGCGGCGCCGTGAGAGAAATATCTTCGACCACCCCCGCCAGTTGCCCATAGACCGCGCCTCCACATCCTGTTCGAACCGGTCGCGCCATCCGTCTGGCAAGGGCACATTGCACGCCTCGAGCTTTTCCAG